>JAIBCE010000317.1 GCA_019694315.1 Sandaracinaceae bacterium | reverse complement strand
GGTCGTCGAAGCCCTTCGGCCCCTTGCCGTCGACGAGCGCAGGCGGCGTCGCGAGGAGCGCGCCGCGCGCGACGTTGTCGAGCGCCATCGCCGCGAGCATCGACGCCGCCGTGAGCACGTTTGCGTTCGTGTGTGCGTCGGCGTCGAACGCGACGATCACGAGGCACCCGCGCGCGAGCTGCGCGATCACGGGGTTGAGCACCCAGCGCCCGCGCTCGTCGCTCAGTGACTTCACGTGCGCGTTGTCCACGCCTGCGATCGCGATCGCCGGGAAGCCAAGCTGCGCGAGACACGCAGCCTTCTTCTCCCCCTCGACGATGACGAGGTGCGTCCGCCCTGCGTCGAGGAGTAGCGCGCGTGCGTTCGGCGGGATGTAGGCCGGCGTGCCGCCCTCGTATCCCTTGATCGGCGTGGTTCGCACGTACTTCGCTTCGTGCTTGTTGCCGCCTTCGTCTTCGATCTCGCGCGGAACATCCGGCCGGAACGACCACGCGGGCGCGATTCGCCCGCCCTTGGTGCGGATCGTCATCGGCGAGCCGTCGATCCCGAAGTACGGGAAGAGCAGGCCCGAGCCGAGCGGCTGCGCGCCCTTCTTCACCGGGGGCGGCCCCTTCCACGCGAGCAGCGCGGCCACGCGACGCTCGTCGTCGACGCCACCACGCACGCTCTCGATGCCGCACGCGGCGATCGTCTCGTCGGTCAGGCCGCTTTTCCGCAGCTGCTCGAGGTGCGCGGCGAGAAGCTTCTCGCTCATGCCGCCACCGCCTGCACGCGCACGCGCGGCCGCGCCGACACCCGCGCCGCGGGCGCCGCGCGCTCGAGCACGGCGTCGAGGCGTCCGGCGCGCTCGAGCTCGTCGAGCACGGCGTCGAAGAGGCCGAGGACGACGACGTGCCCGCGGACCTCGCGAACTGCCGCGAGCGCGCCGATGTCGGTCTCCCATCCGCGATCGCGAAGCCACCGCGCCGCGGAGCTGTAGAGGCCCCGCTCGACGGTCGCGAGCGGCCGGCGCTTCGTCACGCCCGCGCGGAAGGTACGGGGCACGACGCCCGCGGCGCGAGCGAGCGCGACGAGGGCCGCGAGCTCGGCCGGCGCAAGGCGCCGACGGCGGTGATCGAAGCGCGCGCGGCCAGGGTAGAACCACCGGACACGCAAGGTGCTAGGCTCGGAAGGCATCGAGTTGTCTCCTCGGTGCACGCGCCCACGAGCTCGCCGGCCCGTGGGCGCACGCGTTCAGGCGGCGCGGGCCTGGGCCGGGGCGGATGCGCTGGCGAGGAGCCGCTCGATGTCCTCGACGTGGACGAGCACGAGCCGCGGCCCGATGCGCGAGCCGCGGATCAGCCCGGCGCGCCTCCACTTCCGGACTGTCTTCTCGGACACGCCGTAGCGGCGCGCGGCTTTGGCTTGGGTGATCGTCTGCTCGGCGTTGGTCGGCATGCGTCGAGCCTCCCCGACGCTGCCCCATGGGTCGCCGTGACAGTTCCGACAGCTACCTAGCGCGCCGGCTGGCCCTGACTCGCAGCGTGTTCACCGGTATGCCGAGCAGCTCGCCCAACACGAGCTCCGCGGGGCCTTCGCGCGCGGTCGCGTCGCTTGACGTGCGCCAGTTCTCGGCAACGGCGGTCCGGATCCAGAAGTCGACGGCCCGCACCTCCGTCGGGGTCCGAGCTAGCTCGACCATCACGCGTTCGGCATCGGCCCGCGCCTCTAGCGTGGACGCCGCGGCCCTTGCCTTCGCGGCATCACGCCACGCATCGCCCGTCCCGCCATCCGAGAACAGTCCGCGGCCCTGCGCGCGAAGCAGAGCCTCGACAGCCCCTGCAGCGCGCTCGACGTGCATCGAGTAGGCCGGCTCAAAGCCAAGGTCGCCCTCGGTTGCGGCGCGGCGCACGCGCAGGGCCTTGCCGATGCTGTGTAGCGCCGCGGCGAGGTTCGCGTCGCATGCCTGCGCCGCGGCGAGGTTCGCGTCGCATGCCTGCGCCGGGTCGAGCGCGTAGCGCGTGACCAGCGCGAGGCGCCCGCCGTCCCTCCGTAGCACGAGCAGCCCAGGCGGTCGGCGGGTGTCGTAGTGCCACGCCGGCAGGACGATCTCGCGCCAGCGGCGACGGAGCTCGGCGTACCCCACGCGGCGAATGTCATCGTCGGTCACATGCGCCTCGAGCCACGCCCGCAGCCACGGTTCGTCACGTCGCCGGAGCGGGTCGCGCGTCCGGCGGTCGTAGTTCGGAACGAAGCCCGGACGCATCGTCAGAACGAGCCGCTCGAGCCGCTCGAGGTCGGCGCCTTCGAGCGCGTCGGAACTGTCACGGCGACCAAGCGCCGCTGACTTTCCATCCTGCCCGATGCGACCCGACACGGCTCCAACGGTACGCGTAACGGTTGACGGTCGCAAGGGATTATGTCATGCATGATTGCCGTGGCCGCGAGACGAAAGCCAGGACGACCTCCAGAGGCGGGCGCGCCGCGCACGACGCCGGTGCAGGTGAGGTGCCTCCCGACCGAGGCTGCAGCGTGGAAGCGAGCGGCCGCGGACGAGGAACGATCGCTCTCGGACTGGGCTCGCCGACGCCTCAACGAGGCGACCTCGCCCGCATCGCAGACACCCGCGAAGAAGCCTCGACGGAGGGCGAAGTGAGTCCGCGCGGGCTCGTCGTCGTGGAGGCCGCCGAGCTCGTGCGGATGATCGACACGGCCGTGCGCCGCGCGCTCGATGCGCGGAGCGAGCCTCGCGCCGATGGCGAGTGGATCGACACGCGCGCCGCGGCCGAGCTGCTCGGCGTGTCCACGCGCCAGATCGCCAAGCTCGCCGCTGGCGGACGTGGGCGCCCTGCCCGGCTCTCGTCGTCGCGCGTGGGCCGCCTGCTTCGGTTCCGTCGCGCCGATGTGCTCGCGATGCTCGAGGGCGGCGCGTGAGCGGGCGCCGCGCGGCCGGCTCGCTCCGCAAGCGGGGCTCGACGTGGTTCCTCCGCTACTACGCGGAGGGGCGTCTCGTGGAGGAGTCCGCGCAGACGGGCGACGAGCGATCCGCGCGCTCGCTCCTGGTACAGCGCCAGCGCGAGATCGCGTCCGGGACGTGGCGCGCGCCGGTGCGACGCTGCGACGTGCTCACCGTCGGCTCGTACCTCGACACGTGGGTTCAGCGCCGCGCCGACAACGGCGTGCGGAACGCCTCGAACGAGCGCGCGTTCTTCGATCTGCACGTGAAGCCGCAGATCGGCGAGGTGCCGCTCGCGGGACTGACCCGCGTCCACGTGCGCGAGCTCGTGGGCAAGCTCGCGAGCACGACGAGCGAGCGCACCGGTACCGCCCTCGCTCCGCGGACCATCCTGCACATCTATCGGTCCCTCGCGACGGCGTGCGCGGACGCGGTGTTGGATGGCGTGATCCCGGCGTCGCCGTGCACCCTGCGGACCCGCAAGGGCGAGCTCCCGCGCCACCGCGACAAGGATCCGAAGTGGCGGTCGCTCGCCGTCTACACGCGCGACGAGGCCGAGACCGTGATCGCGTCGCTGGCGGTCCCTCCCGATCGACGCGCCCTGTACGCGCTGCAGCTCCTGGCCGGCCTCCGCGGGAGCGAGGCAACCGGTCGCCGCTGGCGGGACTACGACCCCGACGCGGTGCCGCTCGGGCGCTTGACCGTGGCGTCGCAGGCAGACGGGGCGGACGGCGACCGCGAGACGAAGACCGGCCAGATCCGGGAGGTGCCTGTCGTGCCCGCGCTCGCCTCGATCCTCGCGGAGTGGAGGCGCACGGGCTTCCCGATGCTCTTCGGCCGACACCCGGAGCCCGACGATCCGATCGTCCCGAGCAGGAACGACCCGAGCGCTCGCTCGTTCCGCAGCACGTCCGGCGCCTACGAACGCCTCCGAGACGATCTGGCGACCGTGGGCGTGCGCCAGGTGCCCAGCGCCCGGCACGCGATGCGCGCCACCTTCCTGACGCTCCTCGAGAGCGACGGGGCCAACATGGGCATCGCCAGGCGCGCCACGCACGCCGCGCCCAAGGACGTCGTCGGCGGCTACGTCCGCACGTCGTGGGCCGACCTCTGCCGAGAAGTCGGGCGCCTACAGCTCGCGCCCAAGCCCCGGGCGACCGTCCACGCGATCGCCCCGGCGAGCGTCACGACGGGGGCCTCCGAGACGCTCCAACATGGGGCGGATCATGGGGATCTCGCGGGGAGCGCTCGGAAGGGCCGGAAAACAGGGCAATCGGAATGGGCGATACTGGAGTCGAACCAGTGACTTCCACCGTGTGAAGGTGGCACTCTAGCCTCTGAGTTAATCGCCCGAAGGGCCGCGATGCTAGCACGCTCGCAGCCCGGTTCAAGGATCTTCGGTTACTTCTGCAGCTTGGACCGCAGCAGGTCGCCGAAGGTGCCGAAGCCCTTGGTGGCGGCCTCGCGACGGTAGTCGTGCACCGCGCGCCGCTCCTCGTCGTTGTGGAAGCCCTTGCGCGAGAGGCGCAGGCCACCATCGCGATCGTTGCCGATGACCTTCACGTCGAGCTCCGTGCCCGCCGGGAACCGCTTCCTGTGGTCGGTGCCGCGCTCGGTGCCCATCTCGGCGTTCGGGATGAAGCCACGACCGCGCCGGCCGATGACGCCCTCGACCTGGACGAAGAGTCCCGCAGGCTCGACCTTCTCGACCTTGACCTTGATGTGCGTGCCGACGCGCAGCGTCTTCTGACCGCCGCCCGCGAGCTCGCCGCCCTGCTCGAGGAGCTTCCGATCCGAGTCGGAGAGCTTCGAGAGCGAGATGCGCTTGGCGCGCACGTCGAGGCGCTCGACGACGACGTAGATCTCCTCGCCCTCCTTCACACGCTCGTTGGCGTGCTTGAGGTCGCGACCGAGCTCGCTGATGTGGAGGAGGCCCTCCACACCCGGGACGAGCTCGACGAAGGCGCCGAACTCAGTCGTCCGCGTGATGCGGCCCGTGCGGACCGCACCCTCTTCGATGCCGGAGATCTTCGACTCCCATGGATCGGGGAGGCAGGCCTTGAGCGAGAGCCCGATGCGGCCGTCGCGCTTGTGCTCGCGCTCGCCGCCGCGTCCGTCGCGGCCCTCGGGGCCACCGAGGCGGAGCACCATCACCTCCACCTCGTCGCCCACCTTCACGGCGTCGGCGGGGCGGACGTGGCGATCCCAGGAGACCTCGCTCATGTGCACGAGCCCCTCGATGCCGCCCAGGTCCACGAAGAAGCCGAAGTCGCGGATGCCCGTGACCTTGCCGTGGACCTTCTTGCCGACCTCGAGCTGACGTCGCAGCTCGCGAGCGCGACGACGAAGCTCGCGCTCGAGGAGCGAGCGTCGCGAGACCACCACGCCCTGGTGGCCCGACTTCGCAGCCTGGACCGAGAACTCGAGGCGACGACCGAGCACCTCGCGCGGATCGTCGACGGGATCGAGGGACATGCCCGAGACCGGGCAGAACGCGCGGATGCCCTCGACGAGCACGTCGAAGCCGCCACGGTTGAAGCCGTAGACGGTGCCCCACACGCGGCGATGCTCCTCGCGCGACTTCGCGAGCGCCGCACGGCTGTCCGCGCGGATCACCACACGATTGGCGACCGCGAGGTGTCCGCTCTCGGACACGGACGCGACGCGTGCGCGAAGGACATCGCCCACGGCCAGCACGGGGTGCGAGGGCTCCTCCACGTGCGCGGGCGCCTCCTCGTGCGCGGCCTCGGCGCCTGCGCTCGTCTCGGCCTGCGGTGCGGCCTCGGTCCCCGCGCTGCTCTCGGGAGCAGCCTCGGCGGCGGCCTCGGTGTGAGCCTCGGCACCCTCGGCGTGCGCTGCATCGGCGGCGGGCGCGTCGTGGTGCTCCTCGGGCGCCGGCTCGCTCAGCACCGGGATCTCGCGCGGCTCGTTGTCGAGCGCGAACGCGATGCCTCGGCCGAAGAGGTCGAGCACGGCCACGCCGTGCTCCACGGCGACGACGCGTCCGCCGACGATCTCGCCCGCGGCGAGCAGCGACTTGCGCGGCGGGCCGTCGCCGAAGAATCGGTTGAACGGCAGCGCGTGCTCGCGCTTGGGGCGCTCGGGACGATGCTCGGCCCTGGCACCCTCGGGCTTGCCCTCGGCCTTGACCTCGCCGCCCTCGGCAGCGGCGGCCTCGCCTGCCTTCTTCTTGCGACGACGACGGCGCTTCTTCTTGGCGGGCGCGCCGGGCTGGGACGCGTCCGCGGCGCCCTCCTCGGTGCTCTCCTCGCCCTCGTCACCACCCTCGTCGGCGGCCTCGGCGGCCTGCGCCATGGCGCTCTCGAGATCGGTCATCGCGCCCTCGCCCGTGGGGGCGGTCGCAGCGGCCGGCGTGGTCTCATCAGGAACTTGGGACATCGCGATCTCCCAGCGAACGAAGGGCGCGGAGCCTAGGTTGAGGGCCTTCTCTCGTCAACACCGGAGGAGACCAGCGCGAAGACGAGATCAGAGCGAGCGGACCAACCGTGCCGTCGAGACCCAGCCCGCCGCCTCGGCCAGCCTCGCCGCGTCGTCGCGCGCGATCGCAGCGGCCTCCGCCTCGTCGAGCGCAGCGAGCAGCGCCCCGCGCAGCTCCTCCACGAACACGCGCTCGAGGACGGCGCCTTCCGGCAGCGCCGCGCGCGCCCGCTCGATCGCCGCGAGGAGCGCGTGATCCGGGTACGTGCGCGCCGAGACCACGGCGAGCGCCGCGAGGCCCACGTGCACGATCGTCGCGCTCGATCGCTCGCGGCCGAGCGACACCAGCGCGTCGGCCGACTTGGCGGCCGCGACGTCGTGCCCGGCGCGGATCTTCAGCATGCACGAGCGCATGACGAGCTCGCCGTAGAGCGCACCGAGGCCCGCGTGCTGCGCCAGCACCGCCGCCTCGTCGAGGCGACCCGCGGCGCCCTCGGCATCGCCGAGCGCCTCGAGCAGCGCGCCCATGGCCGCGAGCGAGTGCGCACGCACCTCGGCGTCACCGACGCGCGCAGCCACCGCCAGCACCTGCGCAACCGCCGCGTCGGCGTCGCTGATCTCGTCGGCGCGCGCGAGCGCCGAGGCGAGCGTGGCGAGCGCGCGCCCCTCGAGCACCGCGTCGCCCACCTTCACGGCCTCCTCGAGCGCGTGACGGATCATCTCCCGGACGTCGAGCGGGACGCCCGCCGCGAGGGCGCACGACGCCACGAGCACGCGCGCCGCGGCGCGCGCATCGAGCGGCGTGAGCGCGTCGAGCACCGGGTCGATCGCCGCCATCGCGCGCCAGGCCTCGTCGGCACGGCCTTCGAAGCGGGCCACCTGCGCCGCGAGGCTCGCGACCGCCACGCGCCGCTCGGGACGTGCCCGCGCATCGAACACCTCGGCGAGGCGCTGCACGGCCGCGCGCGCGCGGCGCGCATCCGCGCAGGCCAGGGCCAGGCGCACGGCGCGCGTCGCGAGCTCGAAGAAGCGCTCTCCATCGAGATCCTCGCCCGAGTCGCGGGCGAGCGCGCTGCCGAGGAGGCTCAGGCGCGCCGCCTCGGCGATCTCTCCGCTCTGCTCGGCGAGATCGGCCGCGCGAACGTGGTACTCGACGGCGCGCTGCCGATCGATCGCACGCGCGGCGTGATGGGCGAGCAGCTCCGCGTCGAGGCGGTGCACGCTGGCCCGCGCCTCGAGCACCGTGAGGATGCGCTGGTGCGCTCTCGCGCGCTCGGGCCCCTCCACCAGCGTCGCCACCGCGCGCGCGACCATCCTCGACGACACCTCGACGCGCGTCGGCAGCTCGTGGCTCGCGCCGCCCCAGCCGCCGACCGTTCGCTCGTCCGCGACGCTCGTCGTGATCGCGCGCTGCGGATCGATCACCCAGCCCCGCGCCATGAGGCGATGGAGGGCGCGCTCCGCGGCCGCGCCGTCTTCCTCGGCCGCCGCGAGGATCACCGTGCTCGGCGCCGAGTGGGGGCTCAGGGCGACGAGCAAGAGCACGTGGCGCTCCACCCGCCGGAGCGGATCGAGCCACGCCGCGATGCGCTGGCGCGCGGCCAGATCGAGCTGCGCCTCGTACGACGCCGTCGTGATCTCGCCCTCGCTCCGCTCGACGGCGCCAGCCTCCCCACTCGACGGCGCGAGCCGCACGAGGAGCTCGATCCACTCGGGCACCCCCCCAGTCTCCTCGGACACCCAGCGGGCGACCGTCGGAACCACGGCGCGTGCACGTAGACCGTTCGCGTAGACCTTGCCGCTGGCCTCGACGTCGAGGGGCGGCACCACGAGGACGCGGCCCGGCATGACGGGGACCAGCGCGCCCGAGCGCCGCGACGTGATGCAGAGAACACGCGGATGGCGGAGGCCTCGCAAGAGCAGCGGCAGGAGCTGCAGGCTCGCGTCGTCGGCGAAGTGGAGATCCTCGAGGACCACCACGACGGGGCGGTCCCGCGCCAGCGCGAAGATCGCCTTCCGCACGGCGACCATCACGTCGATGCTGCGCGCGCGACCTTGTCGCTCGAGGCTCGCCACCGGATAGGCGAGCCCGATCGTCTCGCCCAGCGTGCGGACCTCGGCAGGGCTCAGCCCGAGCACCTTGAGCCGCTCGACGCGCGCGTGTCGCTGCGTCGGGGTGTCGTCGTGCTCGATGCCGCAGAGATCACGGATGAGGTCGCCGAGGATGCCGTGATCGTGGAGGAGGTCCGACTCGTCGGCGCGACCCACCGCCCACGTCACGCCGTCGTGCGCGGCGCGCAGCTCGGCGAGGAGGCGCGTCTTTCCGACACCGGGGACGCCGGACAGGTGAACGGCGTCGTGGCCGCCTGCCGCCGCCGTGTCGATCGCGGCCTTGAGGAGATCGAGCTCGGCGCGTCGCCCTACGAGCGGCCCTGCCGCGCGCTGCGTGGAGAGATCGCGATCGAGGCGTCGCTTGTAGCCGGCCACGACGAGCACATCGTCGCGTCCCGCCAGAGGCTCGACGGAGAAGATGCGGTCGATCTCGGGTCCGAGCTGCGAAGGCACCACGACCTCGCTCCGCGCGATCGCGAAGGCATCGTTGGCCACGCGCGAGAGCACATCGTCGGGCTCGAGCAGCACACCGTCCGAGACGCGACACTCGCCGACGACGATCGCCACGCCCTCCGGCGGCGCGCCGAGCGCGCGCAGTCTGTGCCGCAGATCGAGGGCGGCCCGCACGGCGTGGACGGGCGCGCGCTCCACACCCGCGAGC
>JAIBCE010000316.1 GCA_019694315.1 Sandaracinaceae bacterium | reverse complement strand
CGAGCGAGCTCTCGAGCCGCGCGGGGTCGAGCTCGAACGCGCGGAGGGCGACGAGATCCGCGGCGGGCGTCCAGCCCGCGATGAGCTCCATGCTCGCCTCCTTCTTCACGGGCTTGCCGAGCGCGGGGAGGATCGCGAAGACGTCGTCCGCCGAGGCCTGCCACGCGCTCTCGCCGAGGCGGTGCAGGAGCGTCGGGTGCGTGGGCTCGAGCAGGCCGTGCCGCGCGAGGTGCCAGCGCAGCGGATCGCGATCGCCCCACTCGAGCCCCGACTTGTCGAGCACGGAGTCGGCCTTGTAGTCCTGATCGAGCTTCGCGAGCTTGGCCGCGAGCGACGCGACCTGCTTGCCCGTGAGGCCCTTGAACGGCGGCGGCTCGCCCGCCGCAGGGGCCTTGGCCTTGGCAGGCTTCTTGGGTGCGGGGGCGGTCACGCCGTCGATGGACCCGGAGCCGTCCGAAGCGCTCGCGGAGCCGTCCGAAGGCTTCGCATCGCCGTCCGAAGGCTTGTTCGTGCCCGCCGAAGGCTTCGCATCGCCGTCTGAAGCCTTCGCGTCGGCCTTCTTGGCGCTCTTCTTCGCGGGCTTGGCCTCGGCCTGCGAGAGGGCTGCGATCGCCTCGGGGCTCGCGTCGCCGAACGGCGGCGGCAGCGCCGCGAGCGCGGTGTTCGCCTTCACCTTGTCGACCAGATCCTCGAGGCCGTCCTCCCAGCCCCCTTCGGACCACGCCTCGGTGCACCCCGGGTGGAGGTAGCCCGCGCCTTTCTGCACGAACGCGCCGGTGTCCACCTCACGCTCGACGGCGATGCGCACCGAGCCCTTCTCGATGGCCTCGCCGCAGTGCATGCACTTGGCCCGGCTCGTGGGGGCGAGATCCGCCGACGGCAGCGCGCCGCTCGCAGCCTTGGCCTTCTTGGCGCCCGCCTCCATGGCGGCCTCGAGGGCCTCGCGATCGGGGATGTCGCCGTCGTAGGCGTCCATGGCCGCACGGAGCACCGCGGGGATCTTCGCAGCGCCGCACGCGGTGTGGTGCCAGCGGATCGCGAAGCCATCGGAGCCGAACTGGCTGGCGTATTCCTCGCCGAGCCGCAGCTCGCCCTTGGCGATGGGCTTGTTGCACGTCTTGCAGGTCGCACGACCGGAGGGGGCAATCTCGAGGCGGTGTTCCATGGGCCGCGAGCGTACGCCGAGCGGGGGCTCTGTCTCCCCCATCTCGCGCGGGCGCTCGACAGCCCGATCCAGAGCCCTCAGGCTCCGCGCATGAGCGTCCTCGTCTCGTTCGTCGTGCTCCTCGTTTCCTTCTTCGTCGCCGAGAAGATGCTCGACGGCATGGAGCTCAAGGGCGGCCTCGGCAGCCGCGTGATCGTGGGCCTGCTCTTCGCGGTGCTCAACGCCTTCCTCGGCCCCGCGCTGTTCGCCGCGATCGGCATCGGCACGCTGGGCCTGGGCTTCCTCTTCTCGTTCCTCACGCGCCTCGTCGCGACCGCGATCGTGCTGAAGATCGTCGACGCGCTCACGGATCGCCTGAAGGTGAAGGACTTCAAGACCGCGTTCCTCGCGGCGCTCCTCATGAGCGTGACGACGAGCGTGTGCGAGGTCGTGATCGGGATGATCCAGCGCTGAGAGACCGAGAAACAATCCAAGACGACGCTCTGATCTGATGGGGGAGCCGGCCGGCGGGGGAGCGAAGCTCCCCCTTGAGGCGCGAGCGCTGGAGGAGCGAAGCGACGACGAGCGATGGGGGCGCGGGGGTCGGGCCCCCGCCTCGAGCGCCGGAGGCGCGGGAAATACGGAGTCTTCCGGGTCGAACGAGAACGCCCCGACCTCCTCTCGGAGATCGGGGCGTTCGTTCGTCACGTCGGTGACGTCGTGATCAGTAGCGGTACGTCTCGGCCTTGAACGGACCCTCGACCTTCACGCCGAGGTAGTCGGCCTGGGCCTGCGTGAGCTTGGTGAGCTTGGCGCCGAGCTTGGCGAGGTGGAGGTACGCGACCTTCTCGTCGAGCTCCTTGGGGAGCACGTAGACCTTGCCGGTCTCGTAGCGCTTGTCGCCGCGGCCGTTGGTCGTGAAGAGCGAGATCTGCGCGAGGGTCTGGTTCGAGAAGCTCGCGCTCATCACGAAGCTCGGGTGGCCCGTGGCGCAGCCGAGGTTCACGAGGCGGCCGCGCGCGAGGAGGATGATCTTGTGGCCGTCGGGGAACTCGAAGTGATCGACCTGCGGCTTGATGTTCGTCTCCTTGACGCCGTTCTTGGGGTCGAGGAGCGAGGCCACGTGGATCTCGCTGTCGAAGTGGCCGATGTTGCAGACGATGGCGTTGTTCTTCATCCGCTTCATGTGCTCGAACGTGATGACGTTCTCGCAGCCCGTGGCGGTGACGAAGATGTCGGCCTTGTCCGCCGCGTCCTCCATCGTGACGACCTCGAAGCCCTCCATCGCGGCCTGCAGGGCGCAGATGGGATCGACCTCGGTGATCCACACGCGGGCGGCCTGCGCGCGGAGCGACTGCGCCGAGCCCTTGCCCACGTCGCCGTAGCCGCAGACGACCGCGATCTTGCCCGAGAGCATCACGTCGGTCGCGCGCATGATCGAGTCGACGAGCGAGTGACGGCAGCCGTAGAGGTTGTCGAACTTCGACTTCGTGACCGAGTCGTTGACGTTGATCGCGGGCAGCTTGAGCGTGCCCTTCTTCTGCATCTCGTAGAGGCGGTGCACGCCGGTCGTCGTCTCCTCGGAGAGACCGAAGATCTGCGGCAGGAGATCCTGGCGCTTCTCGTGGACGAGCACGGTGAGATCACCGCCGTCGTCGAGGATCATGTTCGGGCCCTTGTTGCCCTCGAACGCGAGCAGCTGCTGCTCGATGCACCAGTTGTACTCTTCCTCGGTCTCGCCCTTCCACGCGAAGACCGGCGTGCCCGTGGCCGCGATGGCCGCCGCCGCGTGGTCCTGCGTCGAGAAGATGTTGCAGCTCGTCCAGGTCACCTCGGCGCCGAGATCCTTCAGCGTCTCGATGAGCACCGCGGTCTGGATGGTCATGTGCAGGCAGCCCGCGATGCGCGCGCCCTTGAGCGGCTGCTTGGCCTTGTACTCGGCGCGGATCGCCATGAGGCCCGGCATCTCGGTCTCGGCGATCTCGATCTCCTTGCGGCCCCAGGCGGCGAGAGAGATGTCGGCGACCTTGTACTTTTTCGTCTCGTTCGGTGCGGTGGTCATGGTGGGTTCTTCTCTTCGTGAGCGGGTGGGTTCGATCGGTTGGGGAGCCAGCCGGCGGGGGCGAAGCCCCTTGAGGCGCGAGCGATGGAGGAGCGAAGCGACGTTGGAGCGATGGGGGGGAGCGAAGCGACGTTGGAGCGATGGGGGTGCGGGGGTCGCGCCCCCGCATCGAGCGCCGGAGGCGCGGGACATCAGGGCCTCTTGGCGACCAGCACCTGCCACGCGATGTGCGCGTCGGCGGTGCGTGCGCCGCGATGGAGGAGGGCGGGAAGGGGGCGGACCTCGGCGCGCGTGAGGCCGGCCTCGCGCGCCATGTGGCGCAGCTCCACGGGATCGAAGCCGAGCCACACGTCGGCCTGCGAGTCGCGCAGGGCCTCGTCTTCGTGCGCGACGTAGTCGATGACGACGAGCGAACCGCCGGGCCGCGCGAGCGCGCCGAGCTGCGCGAGCGTGCGTGTGGGCTTGGCGGCGTGGTGGAGCATGCGCGAGGCGAACACGACGTCGGCGCCCTCGCCGTCCGCGGTGGCGAGCTTCTTCACGCGGCGCTGGATGGCGTCGTCGTCGAGCTCTCCCTCGAGGAGCTCCACGTTGGTGTAGCCGCGCGCCAGCACGCGCTTCTTGGCGCGGGCGAGCTGCCGCGCGGAGCGATCGAGCGCGATCACGTGGCCGAAGACGGGCGCGAGCACGTCGAGGAGGCGCCCATCGCCCGTGCCCACGTCGATCGCCAGCTCGCGGTGCGGAAGGAGCGGCGCGAGCGCCGCGAGGTAGGCGGGGAGCTCGGGCGGCAGCGAGTCGGGCTCGAGCTCGGCCTCGCTCGCGTCGAAGAAGGCGCGGCTCGCAGCATCTCGGGCGCGGACGATCTCGGGGACGCGGGCGAGGCTGCCGTCGTCGGTGACCAGGCCGCGACCGGCGGCGAGCGCGTCGCGCACGACGGCGTCGCCGCCCGCGTCGGCCACCTTCACGAGCACGCGGTTGCCCTGCTTGCGCATGGCGAGGAGGCCCGCGCGCCGGAGCGCGGCCACGTGCTTGCTCACGTTGGGCTGCGCCTCGCCGACCAGATCGGCGAGCTCACCGACCGAGAGCTCGTCCTCCGCCGTCAGCGCCAAGAGGCGAAGGCGCAGCGGCTCGCCGAGGAGCCGGTAGAGCTCCCAGCGGGCGGTGGGCGTGCTGGAGGTGGCCGAGTGCATGGCAGGTCAACCGAGCGGCAGACTGTCTATATTCCTTGATGCGCATAGAGGCAAGTACGTCTTGGCGAGGGGCTCGAGCGCGTCGGACGCGTCGCCGCCGTCGCGCTGCCGCGCGCGAGCGCACCCAGAAACGAGGGCGAGGGCAGCCTCGCTCGCGATCACGAGCAGGGTGCGACGGGATGGGACGGACACACGCCGATCACCAGCGCGGCGCTCCCGCTCCGCGTCAGCGCGGCCGGCCTTGCGCGATCCACGACTCGACGAGCTGGATCTGCTCGGCGTCGAGCGGGCGGAGGCCGAGCGGCTGGCCGCGGACCTCGGGATCGATCACGCCGCGCTCCTCGTCGCGACGTGCGAGGAGCGCGCGCAGGAGCAGGGGGGCTCCCTCGACCTCGCGAAAGAGCGAGCCGCGCTGGCCCTCGCGATCGAGCGCGCCGGCCATGAGGTGCGTGTACGAGGAGAGATCGATCTCGCGCGGCGCGAAGCCGAGGCCGCCCGTGTTGCCGGGGCCGCCGTCGCCGTAGGTGAGCGACGCGTCGCTGTGGCAGTGCCAGCAGGAGCGGCGGAGCACGCGCGCCTCGACCTCGTCGAACATGACGGGGCGGTCGAGCAGCGGCAGCCGCTCGAAGGAAGGGGCCGTCGCGGGCGCGGTGTTCAACAGCTCGGGCAGCGGGGCGCGGAGGAGGAACGCCGCGAGCTCTCGCGCGGTGGCGACGTCAGTGACGACGCGCGGCATGACGGTGCCCGGCGATCGCGCGGAGGGATCGAGGAGGAAGCGAACGAGCGCGCTCGGGACGAGGCGCTCGCGGGCGAAGGCGAGGTCGGGCGCGGCGCGAGGGCCCTGCGCCGGGGCGGGCCACAGCGCGCCGAACGCGTGACACGAGGGACAGCCGAGGCGCTCTGCGTGGGCGCGTCCGCGGGCGATCGCGGCCTCGTCGATCGCGAGCACGTCGATCGGCGCGGTCGTCACGTCGTCGGCCTCGCGGGTGACGGCTCCGTACGTCGCCGCGACGTCGATCGCGAGCACGTCGTCGATCGCGCTCGGCGCGAGCAGCGCGGCGAGATCGCGGGCCTCGGCGTCGGTGAGCGGCAGGGCGGGCATCGTCTCGTCGAGGCGCGGACGGAGATCGTGAGGGCGGAGGAGAAAGCGCGCGATCCACGCGCGCTCGACCCAGCCATCGAGCGCGTCGAGCGAGGGGATCTCGAGGTAGTGGCGCACGTCCTCTCGGAAGCGCGTGAGGGCCTCGGCGCCGAGGCCCTCTCGGACGAAGGTGCCGTCGTGGATGGCGCGGTGGCAGCCCGTGCAGCTCGACGACGACGAGGCGAGCGGCATGCCCTGCCGCGCGTGACAGCGCGCGCACTCGTAGCGCTCGAAGAGCACGGCGCCGCGCGCGACCGAGCTCGGATCGGCCGCAGCCGTCGCCTGGCTCACGATCGGCGGGCTCGCCGAGGCCGGCGAGCCCGCCGCGGGATCGGTGGAGGGAGCGGGGCCGCCGTAGGTGCACGCCCCCAGCGCGATCGACAGGATCGCGACGGCAGCGCGCACGAGCGTCATCGCACGGCCGCGAGGCTCGGACAGACCACGCGGACGTCGTCTCCTGCCCGCGCGCGACAGCGCGTGATGGCGTCGTTGCGCGTCGTCGTGTCGCCGCGCCGGTCGGCGAGCTCTGCGAGCACGCGGTAGCCCCACGCGTCGGGCATCACGTCGGTGCGGGCGAGCTCCGTGAGGATGCGGAGGGCCTCGTCGCCGCGCGGCTCGAAGCGCGCGAGCGCCTCGGCGTAGCGCGCAGACGCGAGCGGCTCGCGCGATCGCGCGGCGTTCTCGAGCACGCCGAGGGCCCACGAGAGGTTGTCCTGACGCACCGTCTCGGGGATGCGCGAGGTGGGCACCCAGCGTCGTCGATCGATGCGGCCGTCGCGTCGCACGACGGCGAGCGCCTGGAGGTTGCGGGCGTGGGCCGCGAGGCGTCGTGCGCGCGCGACGTCGCCGGGCGCGCTGAGATCCATGTCGTACGGGTAGCCGCGGCCCGAGGTCGCGCTGATCACGAAGCGGGCGTCGGCGAGCGCCTCGCGCGTGCGACCCGCGTGGAGCTGACGCTCCGCGTGATCGAGGCGTCGCATCACCTGCGAGAGCTCGACGAAGACGGCGTTCTCGCAGGCACGCGCGGGGGCTGGCGGCGCGGCGCCGAGGGCGAGGGTCCACGCGAGAGCGAGCACGAGCGGAGCGAACGAGCGCATGCCCCAACGACACTGCGTGGGCCGCGAAGTTCCGTCTCGGAGTCGTTGCGTACGCCACGGCGGTCGTGGGGAGCCACGAGACGACCGCGGCGCTTCGGGCGTCGCTCAGGCCTCGGGGAGCACGGGGTGTCGGAGGAGGTTCGCGAGCGACCAGGCGAAGACGCCCCAGTAGACGGCGGCGGCGAGGAGGAAGATCAGGCCGAGCCCCACCGTGACCGTGGGGACGCCGATCAACAGCAGGAACGAGCCGCCGAGCGCCATGGCCGCGAGGCGTCCTGCGCTGCGGAGGCGGAACGTGTGTCGGCACGCGGTGCAGGCGTAGTCGTAGCTGTGCCCCATGGGGATGAGGTTGACCGTGTGCTTGGTGACCAGGCGGCAGGTGGTCACGCCGCCGCACGACGCGCACTTGCGGCGCGGCTCGGTGGCGCGGAAACGAACGGGCGGCATCGGTGCGCCGGGCACGACCGGGTTCGCGACGTACGGCCAGACGCAATAGGCCGTGAGGCACGCGAACACGAAGCCGCCGCACAGCGTGATCGCGAGCAGCACCGTGAGGATGCCGAAGGCCACGATCTGCGGCACCTGCGCGAGCGTGAAGCGGTGGCCGCAGCTCTGACAGCAGAAGTCACGGGTGCTCGAGCCCGTGGAGAGGCCGAAGCGCGTGACCTGCCAGTCGCGGATGCACACCGCCGTGGCCTGCCCGCACTTGGCGCACTTGCGGACCTCGTTCGCGTTCGCGCTCATGGCTCTCGCCTCGTACGCGCGGCAGCGCCGCGCCTTCCCCCCGAGCTCATCGACGCGGCTCTTCGTCCGCCGCGTACGCGTAGACGCCACGCGCCATGAGCGAGACGGCGCGATCGGCGCGCAGGCGGAAGATCGCGCCGCGCTCCTTCCAGATCGCGGCATCGGTGGGCGCGGCGTCGGCCGCGAGCTGCGCGAGATGACACGCGAGGGCGAGCTCACCTGCGTCGGCGAGGTGTCGCGCGCGATCGATCAGGCGCGCGGCGCCGCCGGCGGCGTCGGCCAGCTCGCGCGCGAGGGCCGACGGAGGCGCGGGCTCGAGCGAGGCGGGATCGCCGTCCCACCAGCCACCGTAGAGGCGCGCGATGTTGCGCACGACGAACTCGGGCTGGTCGTAGATCGGTGCGAGATACGGTCGGGCCGCGAGCGTCGCGGGCACCTTCACCTCGTGCAGGAGCTCGCGCAGCGGCATGCCCTGGTTCATGCGGGCGAGCGTCTCGCGCACGAGGTGCTCGAGGAGCTCGGCCGTCTCGGTCAGCGCCCGTCGCACGCGATCGGCGCCCCAGATCGGCACGCCGTGGCCGGGGCAGAGCACCTCGGCGCCGAGCGACGCCATCTCGCGAAGCGCGGCGGCCCACTCGGCCGGATAGCGCTGGACCTTCTGTGGATTGCCCGCGTTGGGCACGGCCCAGATGAAGAGATCGCCCGTGCAGAGGACCTTGCGCGACGGCAGCCACACCCAGCTCGCGTCGTCGGTCTCGCCCTTGCTGTGCACGAGCTCCACGCGCTCGCCGCCCACGTCGAGCGCCATGCGATCGCGATACGTCACGTCGGGATCGCGGTAGCGCGCGGGCCACTCGACGTTGGTCTTGAACTGCCGCGAATTGATGCAGCCGTTGTAGCCGCGCGTCTTCTCGTAGCGGCGGAAGCGCGCGGGCACGGCCTCGTGCGCGACGACGAGCGGAGGACGCGCGCCGCGCCTCTTGGCGTGCTCTTCCCACTTGTCGGTGCCGAAGACGTGATCGACGTGGCCGTGCGTGAAGACGATCGTGTGCGCGGGCGCGTCGCGCCACGCCGTGAGCCACACGAAGATCTGCGTGGCGAGGAGGAAGCTGCCCGTGTCGACGAGCACGAGGCCCCGCTCGGTCTCGATCGCCGTCGCGTTCGCGAAGCTCGACGCGAAGCAGACGCCCGGCGCGACCTCCTCGGTCACGAGCAGCGGCTGGAACGGCGGGTCGACGAGCGGGTCGCGCTCGCCCTCCCAGTACTCTTCGAAGCGGTCGCGAAGGGCCGGCATCGGCAGAGAGTACCGCGTGGCGGACGCGAAGGACGGGGCGTCGCGCGAGAGCGCTGGCGCCGCGGCGTGGTTCCGCTACCCATCGCGGCGTGTCGGTCCTCGTCCTCGAGAATTGCTCCCTCTCCTTCGGCGCGCGCGCGATCTTCGAAGAGCTCTCGCTCCGCATCGCCGAGGGCGATCGCATCGGCCTCATCGGCCCCAACGGCTCCGGCAAGAGCACGCTCCTGCGTGTGCTCGCGGGCGAGCAGCACGTGGACTCGGGCCTCGTGCGCAGCTCACGCGGCGCGCGCATCGGCTGGCTGCCGCAGGATCTCGCGCTCGAGGGCGGGCGCTCGCTCATCGGCTTCGTGAGGTCGAGCGTGCCGGGGCGCTCCGAGCTCGAGGCGCGCCTGGCCGACGCGGAGGCGCGCTACGCCGAGGTCGAGGCCGCGGGCGGCGCCGACGAGGAGGCGCTCGTGGAGGCGGCCGAGGAGCTGTCCGAGGTGCACGAGCGCCTCGCGAGCTTCGACACGCTCTACTCGGAGCACGAGGCGACGAAGATCCTCGGCGGCCTGGGCTT
>JAIBCE010000026.1 GCA_019694315.1 Sandaracinaceae bacterium | reverse complement strand
CGATCACGGGGCCTCGCTCCGCGCCGATCGCGACGACGATCAGCGACGCTCGTAGTCGCCGCTCTTGCCGCCGGTCTTGCGGAGCAGCACCACGTCACCGATCGACATCGCGCGATCGACGGCCTTGAGCATGTCGTAGACGGTGAGCGCCGCGACGTTCGCGGCCACGAGCGCCTCCATCTCCACGCCGGTGCGATCGGTCGTGCGCGTCGTGGCGATCACGCGCACGGCGGCGCGCGCCTCGTCGAGCTCGAGCTCCACGGCGACGCTCGAGAGCGCGATCGGATGACAGAGCGGGATGAGCTCGGAGGTGCGCTTGGCGGCCTGGATCCCGGCGATCCGCGCGGTCGCGAGCACATCGCCCTTCTTCGCCGTGCCGTCGACCAATTGGGTGAAGGCCTCACGGCTCATCGAGACGACTGCCTGCGCCACCGCCTCGCGTGTGGTCACGGCCTTGGCGCCCACGTCCACCATGTGCGCATGCCCGCGCGCATCGAGATGCGTGAGCGTCGGCGCGTGGGATGCGCTCGCGCCCGAGGGCTCCTTCGCGGGCGCGTGACCGGGACGCCGCGCGCCCAGCTTCGCGAGGTGGCCGAGCTCGGGGAGCACGATCTTCTCGAGCGCGAGGCGCACCGCATCCGGGCTGCCCGGGAGCACGATCACCACAGCGCCCGAGAGCGTGCCCGCCGTCGCGCGCGACATCATCGCCGCGGCGCCGATGTCGGCGTACGAGAGCGCACGGAAGAGCTCGCCGAAGCCGTCGAGCGTCTTGTCGAAGCCCGACGCCAGCGCCTCGTACGTGGAGTCGCGCGCGGCGATCCCCGTGCCTCCGTTGGTGATCACGACCTCGGCGCCGGCCGCGATCATCTGCTCCACCGCGGCGCGCACGTCGGCGGGCTCGTCCTTCACCACCGCCCGCGCCTCGAGCGTGTGCCCTCGGCCGGTGAGCAGCTCGATGGCGAGAGCGCCGCTCCCGTCCGTCTCGATCGTGCGCGTGTCGGAGACCGTGAGGACGCCGACGCGCACGGCGCGCGCTCCCTCGTGACGATGTTGATCGACCGGCTTCATGCGGACGCCACGGTAGCACCGGCCCTCCGAGGAGGGCCTTGTGTCGCGCACGGCGTCGTGAGATCGAACGCCTCGATGCGACCGAGATCATGGCGCCTCCTCCTCGCGCTCCTCGTGACGGCGGCCTGGATGCTCGCGTCGAGCTGCGGCCGTACGCACCGGACGATCCGCATCGCGACGGGCACGCGCGGCGGCACCTTCCTCCCCCTCGGCGAGACGCTCGCGCGCTCGTTCGCTCGCGACGTGGGTGACGTGGACTTCGTCGCGCTGGAGAGCCCGGGAGGCCGCGCGTCGATCGAGATGATCGAGCGCGGCGAGGCCGACCTGGCGTTGCTCTCGAACCACGTGGAGGGCTCGAGCGCGCTCCGCCTCATCGCGCCGCTCTACCAGGAGACCCTCCAGATCGTCGTGCGTCGCGAGGCCTCGATCGCGAGCGTCACCGATCTCCGCGGGCATGCCGTGTCGACGGGCCCCGAGGGCAGCGGCACGGAGTCGATCGCCCACGCCGTGCTCGGTCACTTCGGCATCGCGCCGAGCGCCCTCCGCGCCGAGCACCTCACGATGACGGAGGCCCAGAACGCCCTCGAAACAGGGCGAATCGACGCTGCGTTCCTCGTCGCGGGCATGCGCACGCCGGCCGTCGACGCGCTCCTCGGGCGCCCCGACATGGCCCTGCTCTCGCTGGGCGAGCCAGGCCGCGTGGGCTCGGCCCTCGAGGGCATCCGCATCGACGCTCCGTTCTTCATCGTGAGCGCCATTCCCGAGCGCGCCTACGGTGCGCAGCCCGAGACGGCGGTGGGCACGCTGGACGTGGAGGCGTTGCTCGTGTGCTCCGAACGCCTCGACGCGGAGCTCGTCTACGCGCTCACCGAGTCGCTGTTCGCGCACAAGGCCGAGCTCGTGCAGGAGCAGCGCCTGCTCGCGAGCCTCGACGAGCACTTCGATCTCTCGGTGTCTCCGTACGCGCTCCATGACGGCGCCGATCAGTACCTGCGACGCCACGAGCCCTCGCTCCTGCAGCGCTACACGGACCAGATCTCTCTCGGGATCACGGTGGCCGCGCTCGTGTGGTCGAGCGTGAGCGCCTTCTACGCAGCGCGTTCGCGGCGACGAAAGAACCGCATCGAGGTCCGCTACCAGGAGGCCATGGCCATCGCGAAGCGCCTGCGCGGTGCGACGGGCGAGGCGCGCCAGGCCGAGATCGCGGCGCTCCACGCGCTCCACGACACGGTGCTCGCCGATCTCGCCGACGAGCGCCTCGACGCGAACGAGGGGTTCACCGTGCTCCAGCGCTACCTCGACACGCAGCTCCGCCACGCGAGCGCGAGCACGCCCGCAGACGGCGACACCTCGTCGACGCTCGATCCGCCTGCCTGATCGAGATCATCGGGGCCGTGACGCGCGCCTCGACGTGTGTAGACACTCGAGCCGTGGCCGAGAGCAGCACCGAGAGCACCCAGCCCGCCGCGTCGCGCCGGCCGCGCAACGAGCGCTCGCTCTATCCGCGCGAGCACGGCGCGAGCATGGAGCTGCTCTTTCCGCTGCTCAGCGCCTTCGCGCTCGGAGCGCCCACGCTCGCAGGCATCGCGCTCGCGATCTCGGTCATCCTGGTCTTCGTGTCGCACGAGGCGGTGCTCGTGCTCCTGGGGCGACGCGGAGAGGCGTTCCGTAGAGAGCGCGGGGCGGAGGCGCGACGCATGGTCCTCGCGATGCTGATCCCGGCGTCGCTGCTCGGCCTCGGCGCCCTCCTGTGGCTCTCGAGCGCGGCGCGCCTCGCCGTGATCGTGCCGTTCGTGCTCGCGATCCCCGCGTGGATCGTGGCCCTGCGCGGCGAGTCACAGCGCACGCTGCCCGTCGAGCTCTGGGTGGGCACCGCCCTCGCGAGCGTCGCGCTCCCCGTCGCGCTCGACGCAGGCCTCTCGCCCGAGCGCGCGATCGCGCTCGTGCTCGTGTGGGCCGTGAGCCATGGGCTCGGCACGGTGGCCGCGCGCGCGGTGCTCTACCGCGCCAAGGACGGTGGCCGCGGGCTCGTCGTCGCGCGCGTCGCGTCGCTCGTGCTCGCGCTCGTGTGCGTGGGCACGACGGTGGCCGGCACCTCGATGGGCTCGAGCCTCGCGTGGGTCGCGATCACCCCACTCCCGTGGGCGATCTGCGCGCTTTACCTCGCGAGCCGCCCGCCGCCCCCGACGCGCATGAGCGCCATCGGCTACGGCCTCGTCGGCGCGAGCCTCGTGAGCACGGCGCTCGTCTTGGGCCTGCCGTGGTGAGTCTTCGGAGGTGAGGCCGTGAGCGTTCTTCTCCGTCCCAAGCCCGCGCCCGGGGCTGCGCCCTCCGAGACCGTCGTCTCGCGCCTCGCCGACTGCCATGCGCGTATCCGGCGCTTCCTGGCGGAGGCGCGCGCGCTGGCCACGGGAGTGGGATCACAGGAGGCCCGACGTGCGAGCGCCGTGGGCGTGGCCCGCTACTTCAGCGAGGCGCTGCCGCTGCATGCCGAGGACGAGGATCGACGCATCGCGCCGCACCTGCCCGCCCTCGCGGCGCTGCACGCGCGCCTCGCCCGCGAGCACGAGGCGATCGAGGCCGAGCTCGCGCTGCTCGCGCCCACGTGGGCTGCCTGGGCTCGGGGCGAGACGGCACCGCCCGATGCGGAGCACGCCGCGATCGTGGAGCGGCTCGCCTCCGGGCTCGAGGCACACCTCACGCTCGAAGAGCGCGAGCTCTTTCCGCACCTCGCGGCGCTCGCCCCCGACCTCGACGCCGAGGTCGTGCGCGCGATGATCGCGCGTCGCACGCGCTGATCGACTCGTCGGGAGACGAGACGCCGAAACGACGAGAGCCGCGCTGCGGCTCGCAGCACGGCTCTCGCGTCGATCGTGGTGGGATCGAGCGGTCCCGGACGATCAGGCGCGCGCGACGAAGGAGTCGCAGGAGCCGTTCGGATCGACGGGGCCGGGGAAGAGCTGGCACGTGCCGCAGCCGTTCTGCCCGCCCGTGTAGAGCTGGCAGCCCGAGCAGTGGCGCGTCGCGTCCGGGCCCGCGGGGTTGTAGTGGAGCGTCGTCCGCATCGCGGTGTCGACGCCCGTGAGGTCGTTGCAGCCGCCGCCGCTCGAGCCACCGCCGCTGCAACCCACCGCAGGAAGGACGACGAGCGCGCCGCCAGCGGCGCCGAGGACCTGGAGCATCACGCGACGGGAATGAACGGTCTTGGACATCGAGGGCACCTCTCGTCTGGGCCGCACGAGCGCGGCGCAGCGTTCGTACCCGCGTCGACAGCGAACGCAACGAGTCGAGAGTCGTTCTCGGCTCGGCGGGGACGACCTCGACTCGGGAACGATCCCGCTCAGCCGCAGGCGCTCACATCCTCGGAATCATCGAGCAACGGGAGCTTCGTGCGACGCGATGGGCGCGCGAACGTCTCGGCACCCTCCAGCTCTCGAAGGGTGCGACTCACGAGCGCAGCCACCGCCTCGTAGTGAGTCCCCTCACCCGCGAGCGCCAGCCGCTCGAGGAACGTGATGGCCCAGCGTCCGAGGTGATCTCGGAGGAACGACGCCCTGGCCGCCTCGACGATCTCGCGCTGCTCGTCGAGGCCCTCGTGCCTCGCGTAGGCGCTCTTCATCGCGAGCCACGCCAAGAAGTCGAGCTCGTGCCCGATGTGATCGGGCGTGTTGGGCGGCTCCGCAGGGAACGCGAAGGCGCGATAGAAGCCCGCGACGTCGGCGACGAGGGGGCCTCGACCTGCGGCCGAGTTGTCGTCGTAGGCGCTCTCGCCGTCGGGCACGCGCCCCGACGCGCCGAGGAGCTGATGGTAGAGCCCCTGGAGCTCCTTGGACGTGGCGGCCGCGACGGCGGTCGCGTCCTCACGGAGCGAGGGCGCGACGACCTCCGCCAGCGAGGTCAGCTCGTCGCGCAGCTCATCCGAGGGAGGCCCGAAGAGCAGCGCGAGGAAGCGATACGTCGCAGCGCGCTCGAGGTCGGTGCGGATCTCCTGGCTCACGAGCCACCGCCTTCGATCTCCAGATCGAGCCAGTCGCTGCGGTTCTTCCGCGAGCCGACCTCGCCGTGCGAGCCGTTCCAGATCGCGACCGCCACCGCCGTGCGCTGGCCCGGCGCGAGCGGAGCGCTCGAGGCGTCACCGATCTCGCGCGCGAGCACCACGTACCAGTGGCCCTCGCGATACTCCCCATGACCTTGCACCGCGAAGTGACCTTCGGTGGGAGACAGAGACCCGAAGCCCGCCGCCGAGAACGCGACCACCGAGGCGCCGTCGGGCCTCACGACCGTCGGATTGCCCGCGTGCGTCGCCGGCTGGTACTGGAGCGCCATCTGCTCTCGAGGCTCACCCTCGGCGGCCGCCTCCGCTGGATGATAGATGGGCGGCATGTTGGGATAGAGCTCACCCATGTTGTCCGTCGTCTGCCACGCTGCGCGGAAATAGACGATGTCCACGGGCGCGCCGTCGTTGCCCATCATCGGCGACGGTCGCACCTCCCGGCCCGTCGGGAACTGCACCGCACACGCATCGGAGAACGTCGAGGTCGTCACGTTGTGATCGTCGGTCGCGTCGTCCCACTCGAGGCGCACGGCCACCCAGGTCCCGTCGTGCAGCGCACGAACACGGACCCGGCTGACGCTGCCCTCCGCCAGCTGCGGCGCCACCACGTTCTGTGGCTGGAGCGTCGCCTCGAATTCCGGGGCGTCGTCCCACGCGGCCGCCACCGGATCCATCCGCGGCAGCTCACCCTCCACCCGCCGCGCGATCACGTGATCGGCACGGCCGCCACCGCAGCCCACGCTCGCCGCCGCGGCGAGCAGGCCGACGAGCCACACCCAGCCCCGCGGTCGCGGGGCACTCCGATGCTTGCTGGTCATGGGGTATTGACCCTCCGAATCTGATAGAGGCGCTCGGTCTCTGGTCGAACGATGGTCGGCTCCGTCACGGGCACGCGCAGGATCTCGGTGCCGTCCTCCTCGAGCGCCATCGCCACGTCGCCGTCCACGCGGAAGCGCGGGAACACGCGGTCGGTCGAGCCGAAGAGGCAGAAGAGACCGCGGAGCGTGACGTCGTCACGCACGTGGCGATAGGTCTCGGCAGCACGCGGCGCCGTGGGGCCGAACATCTGTCGCAGGAAGAAGTCCGGCACGTGGATGGGCGGCACGTAGTAGAGGTTCGGCTCGAGGCCGAGCTGCGGCATGAAGGGGACGGCCACCTTGCGGATGTGGACCAGGTAGTCGATGGGATTGTCCTCGCGCGCCTGATCCGGCTTGGAGATCCAGCCCTGGAGTCGAATCTTTCCAATGCACGCCGCGAAGCAGGCCGACACCTCGCCCGTCTCGAAGCGCGGATAGCAGCCGATGCACTTCTCGCTCACCCCGGAGTGAGGATTGAAGAACACCTTCTTGTACGGACAGCCCCTGACGCACTCCTGGTATCCGCGGCAGCGCGACTGATCGACGAGGACGATGCCGTCCTCCTCGCGCTTGTAGATGCTCTGGCGCGGGCAGGACGCGAGGCACCCCGGATACGTGCAGTGATTGCAGGTCCGCGCCAGGTAGTACATCCAGCTCTCGTGCGGGATGGCGTACGCGACGCCGCGATCGATGCGGCCTTTGATCTCGTCCTCTCCGAGGTTCGGGTGCGCATAGTCCTCGTCGTCGGGGCGCCAGCCGAGGATCCGCTCCCCGCTCGGCGCCGCCTCGAAGATCGTCTGCCCCGCGTATCGCTCTCCCTGCCAGTCCTGCGGACCGAGCGCGTCGAGAATGCGGACGTCGTAGCCCATCGGGAAGAAGCCATAGGGCTTCGTCTCGACGTTGTTCCAGAACATGTGCTCTTGCCCGGGACCGCTCGTCCACGTGGTCTTGCACGCGATCGTGCAGGTCTGACAGGCGATGCACTTGTTGATGTCGAACACGCCGGCCCACTGACGCTCCGGACGATGCTCGTCGTACGGATAGTCCATCTCGCGGCCGATCTGCCAGTTGTAGACTCGTGCCATGTCATCCTCCTCGGCGGCGGTGGCTCACTCGCTCGTACGGACGAGCTCACCCGCGAGATAGCGCTGGAATGCCTCGTTCTCGGCGCCCTGACGGAAGCCCTCGCGGAGCGGGCGCCACTGCCCCTCTCCGCCCATGCCGCCGGCCTCTGCGCGCGTGATCTTGACGAACGACTCGCGAGGCGCCCCGGTCGGGCAGTGGGAGTCCGGGAGGAACCCCTTGCCCATCGCGTGACCGAAGAGCTCCTTGCGAACCAGCGAGTCGGTCATGAGGGTCGGCTTGAGCCAGCCGCGGGTGGCCGACTGGTGGGAGCCGCTCCGGAACATGGCCTGGTACTGCGTGTTCTCGTTCCTTGCGAGGCCGTCGGCCCGCTCGGCGGCGCCCCGGACGCTCCCCGGCGTGGCGCCGTACATGTTGAACCACATGCGCGTGACACCCCGCGGCGTGCCTGGATAGAGCCGCGCGCGGCAGATGAGGCGCGCGACCCGATAGGCCTCCTCGTTCTCCTGCCATCCCTCGAACGGACGGTCCGACGGATCGGCGTCGACCCACACGTAGTCGCCATCGGCCACCTGGAGCTCGCGCGCGTCCTCCGGGTGGATGTCGACGTAGCCCTCGTTCACCCACGGAGAGCGGCGATCGCGGCGGAAGAGGTCTCCGAAGGGCCCGAACCACACCGAGATCATGTCGGTGTCGATCGGCGTCGTGTGTGCGCCGTGGCGGTACTTGGGCGTGTGGAAGATGAAGCGATAGCCCTCCTGGCTCATGAGCGGATGGCGCGTCTCGCGCACCTCGCTCCAGGGCTTCACCACGTTGCGGGCCTGCCGCGCCTCGGGGCCCACGTCGTCCACCGACATGCCGAAGGCCTCCGGGCCCTCCGGCGCGATCACGGGATGCGGCGCCGCCACGATCACGTTGGGCTCGTAGAACGTCGAGTCGACCGGCTCCCGGAACACCGGGAGGTTCTCGCCGGCGCTGCGGAACTCGGCCTCGTCCCGGTAGAACTCCATGCGCCCGGTCTTGGTCCACCAGGGCTTGGACTCCTCGATCTGCTCCCACCCTCCGGCGCGCGGATAGGTCCGCGTGATCATCAGTCGGGGATAGCCGTCGCGGGCGTTCTGCTCGATCTCGGTGAACTGGTAGCCGCGCGTGCAGCTCGACGCGTTCAGGATGCGCTGGAGGTAGACGTCGGTCTGCCCCTCGCGCACGAACTTGAACATGTCGCGGAAGCGAGGCTCGTCGACGAGCTCGCCCATGTGATCGCACAGGCGCTGCTGCACCTCGATGTCGCCCAGGGTCTCGTGGATGCGCGGCAGCGGGGTCCGCGGGAACGGCGTGAGGAAGGAGTTCGTGACCGACGCCGTCACGTCGGGGTGCTTGAGCTCCGCCCAGGAGTCGACCGCGAAGACGATGTCCGCGTACTCACACGACGTCGACCACCACCACTCGTTGACGCCGACGAACTCCATCCGCGGTAGCTGGTGATTGACCACCTGGTAGTGCCACTTGACGTTGCCGAGGATGGAATTCGCGTTGGCGAACCAGAGCGACTTGGTCGGCGTCGGCATGTGCGTGGCGCCCGTGAGGAGGCGGTTGCCGTACCGAAGCGGCTTGTCGCCGTGGTTGTAGTAGTGCGCCGACTCGGGGCGCCAGCACTGCCGCACGGTGGCCGGCTGGGTCGGATCGAGCTGGAGCGCGAACGGGTCCTCGCTGATGTACTGCCCCACCCCGTTGAAGAAGGCGACTCGGTAGTTGCCGGCGTAGCTGCCGACGTTGCCACCGATGCGGCCCACGTTGCCGGTGAGGGCGGCGAGGAGGAACTGGGTTCGGTCCTTCAGATCGTTGTTGAAGAACTGATTGGGGCCCATGCCCACGGCGAAGAGGGTCTTGCCGCGAGCCGCCGCGATGGCTCGTCCGAGGCTCTCGACGGCGGCGCGGGGGACCCACGTGATGTCCTCGGTCTGCTCGGGAGAGAAGTTGTCGACGAGGTATTGCTTGATCAGATCGAAGACCGGCCGGCAGCGGACGGTCGTTCCGTCCGCGAGCGTGACCTCGACCTCGCCCTCGAGCGCGGGGTCCACGCGCGCCGAGTCGAATTGCGCGCCGACCTGATCGCGGTTGACCGCGATGGGGCGCGAGCGCGCGCCGTCCCACATCACGAAGTCGCCCCACTCGTCGCGCAGGGCCTGTCGGATGTACTGACCATTCTGCATGACGGGCGGCGGCGGGACCTCTCCCTCGCGGAGCGTCGTGGTGTCGTTGCGGAGCGTGGCTGCGCGGTAGTTGCGGAAGACCTGGCCCGCGCGGAGCAGCGTGTGATCATCCATGCGGACGAGCATCGGGAGGTCCGTGAAGCGCTTCACGTAGTCGACGTCGTAGAGGTTCTCGCGAACCACGACGTTGGCGAGGCCGAGCGCGAGCGCGGGCGACACGCCCGGTCGGCAGACGAGGACATCGTCTCCCTTGTTCGCCGTGGCCGAATACTCACAGGCGATCACGACCACGCGCGTGCCCTTGAGGCGCGCCTCGGTGAGCCAGTGCGCGTCGGGCATCTTGGTGGTGATCCAGTTCATGCCCCAGACGAGCACGAGGTCGGAGTGCTCGACGGCGTTCAGGTCGAACTCGACCGTCTGCACGCCGGTGACCATCGTGTGCCCAGGCGGCAGATCCGTGTGCCAGGAGTAGTTGTCCCAGCCGCGTCCGCCGAGCGCCGCCGCGGGCTCGACGCCGCGGATCTTGGCGTCGAGGAGCGCCATGGACTGCGCCATTCGGTACATGCCGAAGACACGCGTGATGCCCAGGAGGGGCATGCCGCCACGGAACTTCAGCACCTGCGTGCCGGCGCCGCGCATCGCGGTGATCGTCTCTTCGTCGTAGCCCTGCGCCCTCAGCTTCGTGGCGCCGCCCTCCCCCGAGTAGGTCTCCGCGATGTTCTTGAGCACCTTGGCGGAGTAGTCGATCGCCTCGTCCCACGAGCAGCGCTCGAACGTGTCCCAGCCGCGGCGCATGAGCTCGGCCGGCGGGCGACCGTTCTCGTCGCGCTGGAAGCCGCCATCGGCCCACTGCTTGAACCCGCGCCGGATCATCGGATAGCGAACGCGCCGATCCCCGTAGAAGCG
This sequence comes from Sandaracinaceae bacterium, assembly GCA_019694315.1. Taxonomy (GTDB): domain Bacteria; phylum Myxococcota_A; class Polyangia; order Polyangiales; family Sandaracinaceae; genus JAFLCL01. The sequence goes on along the minus strand of JAIBCE010000026.1, from coordinate 32,763 downwards.
CCGCGAGAGCGCCAGGCCCTTCTGGCAGGTCCGAGGGTCCCAGCGCCCCGACGACGCGTTGCCGAAGAGGTCGGTCGCGTTCTTGTATTGGTAGGTCGGCTGGATCCGGACGAGCACGCCATTCTTCACGAACGCCCGCAGGATGCAGTTGTGCGTGTCGTTGGGCGCGCACGTGAAGGTGAAGTCGCTGTCGGTCCGATAGAGATCCCGATAGACATGCTCCCAGCTGCGATCTGGATAGGCCGCGAGCGGATTCTCCACCCGCGTGATTCCCCAGGCGCGCGATGCGCTCGCGAGGACGGCGCCGAATCCGAGCGCCGAGCCGATTCGCAGGAAGCCCCTGCGTGTGATGTCGTCCGTCATCGAAGCTCTCGTCGCGGGTGGAAGAGACGCTGCCAGTCGGCCCGCATGCCGACTGGCGTCGCGGAGGAGCACGACGGGGACGTCGCGCGGGGCGCGGCTCGAGCTGTCGGAGACCGCAGCCAGTCGAGTGTGTCGGGAGCAGCCCAGTGGCCCGGGCGACGGACCGCCCCTACGGCCTCACGGCCTCATGTACGAGCGACGAAGGAGTCACAGGAGCCGTTCGGATCCACGGGACCGGGGAATGCCTGGCAGGTTCCACAGCCGTTCGGCGTCCCCGCGAAGAGCGTGCAGCCCGAGCAGTGCCGCGCTGCGTCTGGTCCATTGGCGACGTAGTGGAGGGCGTTGCGCGTGCTGACGTCGACGCCACCGAGCTCGTTGCAGCCCGCGGCCTGGCCTCCTCCGCCTCCGCTGCAGCCGACCACGGGCAGGGCGAACAGGCCTGCGCCCGCGGCACCGAGGACCTGGAGCATGACTCGGCGAGAGTGCTTGTCGTGCGGCATCGTGACTCCTCCGTTGCGTGCGGGGTTGTGGCGCACGCCGGGGCGGTCTCTAGCCACCTCTCGAGCCCCTCCCATGATGAGGATCATCGGCTCAGCCTCCGACCAAGCTCATGCCCACTCTGGCGTGAGCGCCATCACCGAAAGCGGCGAGTCGCGCCCCGATCGAAGGCATCTCGTGTCCACGTCGTGCCCCCGAGAGACCCGCGACGAGCGCCCACGCGAGATCGCGATCGTCGGAGCCCGAGTGGCGCAGCACGGGTCGGAGCGCGACGCCGTGGGGGTGCCCGAGACAGCCGCGCAGCTCTCCTCGGGCCGTGAGACGGATGCGATTGCAGCCCTCGCAGAAGGGCTCGCTCGCGGCCGCGATCAGGCCGACGCGGCGGTCGGTGCGCGGCTCGACGAGGTAGCGCGCGGGGCCGCGCGCAGAGCTCGGATCGCGGCCGTCCTCGACGAGGCCGCTCAGCCTCTCTCTCGCGCGCGCGATCGGAATGAAGTCGCTCGATGGCAGGCTGGAGGCCTCGCCCATCGGCATGAGCTCGATGAAGCGAGGCGTGAGGCCGCGAGCCCACGCCCACGCGATCAAGGCGGGCAGCTCGCCGAGCGAGGCCTCGCCCTGGAGCACGGTGTTGAGCTTCACCTCGAGCCCCGCAGCGCGCGCGGCCTCGATGCCCGCGAGCACGAGATCGAGCGAGCCCCCGCGCGTGATCGCGGCGAAGCGCTGCGGATCGAGCGAGTCGAGCGAGACGTTCACGGACGAGAGGCCGCTCTGCGCGAGCGAGGCGGCGAGCGGGCCGAGCCGCGTGCCGTTCGTGGTCATCGTGAGGGCGAGGCTCGGAGCGACGGTGTGGAGGCGGGCCACGAGCTCGGGCACGCCTCGTCGTACGAGAGGCTCGCCGCCCGTGAGGCGCAGTCGCTCGACGCCCATGCGGTGAAGGACACGTGCGAGGCGCACGATCTCGTCGAAGTCGAGCAGCTCCTCGCGACGCGCGTGCGCACGCTCGCCGTGCGGAGGCATGCAGTAGGTGCACGCGAGATCGCAGCGATCGGTGACGGAGAGGCGGACGTAGCGGACGCGACGGCCCGCGGCGTCGACGAGGGCGGTGGGGATCTCGAAGTCACGCGGCCGCTCGGGCGCCGGGGCGATCGGCGTGAGCTCGTCCGAGCAGCCGCGGCGGGGCGGGCCGAGCACGTGCAGCGCCGCCTTGGGGCGCGCACGGTCCTCGTCGATCGACGTCGCGGAGAGGAGGCTCATGGAGGCCGCCTCGTCCGTACCCACCCCACGCCAGGGGCCCATGACCTGGGTCATGCACCGCGCAAGGTCAGGATTCCCGCGCCTTCGGCGCTCGAGGCGGGGGCCCGACCCCCGCACCCCCATCGCTCGTCGTCGCTTCGCTCCTCCAGCGCTCGCGCCTCAAGGGGGAGCTTCGCTCCCCCGCCGGCCGGCTCCCCCATCAGATCGGAGCGTCGTCTTGGATTGTTTCTCGCTCTCTCAGTTCGTGGGGCCTCTCGCGAGGTCAGCCCCCCGCGACGGGCGGGATCAGCGCGACGACAGCCCCGTCGTGGAGCGCGGTGTCCTCGGTGACGAACGTCTCGTCGAGCGCGAACCTCACGATCCGGAGCCGACCGGCCAGTGCGGGGTGTCGGTGCTCGAGGTCTCGGGCCAAGCCCCGGATCGTCGAGCCGTTGGGCACCTCGAGCTCCTCGCGATCGAGGCCGACCAGGTCGCGGAGCACGGCGAAATAGAGGACCTCGACGCTCACGTGGGCAGGCTCGCACGGGCACCCCCTCGGCGCCGAGGGGGTCATGACGTATGTCATGGGGCACCTTTCCCCAACAGGGACGGAGCGTAGTCCCTCGTCGAATGGTCCACACCGAGCTCAAGCTGGATCGCGACGCGCTCGCGAGGACCCTTGCGGGCGCGAGGCTCTTTCGCGGGCTGGATCCGGAGTACGTGCGAACGCTCGTGCCGCACGCCGCGGTGCACAGACTCGTCCGAGGCCAGCAGTTCTGGCAGAAGGGCGTCACCGCCGAGCACTTCCACGTCGTGCTCCGCGGCGTGCTCGAGCTCCAGCGGAGCGTCAAGGGCGCGGAGTCCACGCTGGTCGCGCTCTTCGGTCCGGGCGAGAGCCCCGCCATTCCGGTCACCCTGGAGCGGCGTCCCTACATCGCCGACTCCTTCGCGGCCACGCCCGTGCTCGAAGTGCTGCGCGTGCGGGCGCAGCCCATCCTCGATGCGCTCCCGAACGATCCGAAGCTCGCCAACGCGATGAACCGCGCGCTCCTCGATCACTGTCGGCTCATCCACAGCAAGGTGGACGTCCTCGCGATCGGCACGGTGCCCCGGCGTCTGGCGGCGTTCCTGCTCGACATCGCGGAGCGCTTCGGCGACGAGCTCGAGGACGGCGCGCACCAGGTGCCCCTGCAGCTCTCGCGACAGCAGCTCGCTTCCTACGTGTGCGCACGGGTCGAGACGACGATTCGCGTGATGTCGGCGTGGCAGAAGCAAGGCCTCGTGCTCACGACGCGGGATGGCTTCGTGATTCCGTCGCTCCCGGCCCTCGTGGAGCTGATGGATCTCCAGGAAGTCGATGGTTCTTCCCCCTCGACGCCTCCCCCGCGATGATGCGCGCATGGCTGTTTCGGAGGTGCCCGCCGTCGTGATCGGCGGCGGAGTCGCGGGCTTGGCCGCCGCGTGGGAGCTGGGTGCACGCGGCGTGAGCGCGACCGTGCTCGAGCGCGCGCCGAGGCTCGGTGGACTGGTCGAGAGCGAGCGGACGCCGGAGGGGGCGCTGCTCGAGCACGGCGCCGATGGCCTCCTCGCCGACAAAGTGGGCGGTTTCGAGGTGCTCGCGGCGCTCGGCCTGGACGAAGCGATCGTGCGCGGCGGTCGTGCCCCCAAGCGCGCGTTCGTGACCGATGGCGATGCGCTCGTGGAGATGCCAGGGGGCCTCTTCGCCTTCGAGCGTCGCGCGATGTGGACCATGATGACGAGCCCGCTCCTCTCGGTGGGCACGAAGCTCGGCTTGCTGGTGGAGCCTCTGCGCGGGCGGCCGCCGGCGGACGACGAGACGGTGAGCTCTTTCTTCTCGCGTCGCATGGGTGACGAGGTCGCGCGCAAGCTCGTCGCGCCCATGGTGCAGGGCGTGTTCGGCGCCGCAGCGACCGACGTGGGCGTGCGCTCGGTGTTTCCCAAGCTGGCCGCGATGGAGCGCCAGTACGGGAGCCTTGGGATCGCGCTGCTCATCGCGAAGCGTGCGCCGCGCGGCCATGGCCTCGTCACGCTGGGGGGCGGCATGGAGAGCCTGCCTCGAGCGCTCGCAGAGGGCGGGCGCGCGCGTGGTGCCCGCATCGAGACTGGCAAGGACGTCGCGAGGCTCGGGCAGCAGGGCTCCATGGTGCGCGTGGAGCTCACCGACGGCTCGGTCCTTCACACGTCGCGCGTGATCCTCGCAACCGGCGTCTCGCGCGCCGCGGAGCTCGTGGCTCCGCTGGTGCCTGCGGCGGCCGACGTGCTCGGCGCGATCCGCGCGAGCGACGCCGAGGTCGTGTCGTTCGTCGTTCCGCGCGCCGCGATCGATCACCCGCTCGATGGATCCGGCGTGGTGGTGGCCGAGGACCCTGCGCGGCCACGACGGACGCTCGCGTGCACGTTCGCGAGCGAGAAGTGGCACGGTCGCGCCCCCGAAGGGACCGTGGTCCTACGCTCGGTGCTGCGAGGCGCGCCGGAGCTCGAGATCGACGAGCTGATCGCGGCGGCGCGCGAGGAGCTCCGCGTGCTCATCGGCCTGCGCGCGGCCGACGGAACGACGCGCGTGCGGCGGCGTCGCGGCGCGCTGCCCGTGTACGCCGTGGCGCATCAAGAGCGCGTCCTGCGCCTGAACGGCGCGCTGGCGGACGATCCGAGGATCTCCGTGTGCGGCAACTACCTACGCGGCGTGGGCGTGCCCGACTCGGTCGCGACGGGGCTCGAGGCCGCACGTCGCGCAGCACCTCCCGCCTGACCGATCGCGCGCCCCGGTCCCCTGCGAGGTCGCCTGCGTACACGCACGCGTCCGAGAGCGCGGAGTACGCTTCATGACGCGCGTCATGGGAGCGGCGAACCACGCGGATAGTCCCGCGCCGTGGCCGCAGGGGGGTGCGCCCCTCACGCGGCCCTCGAGGACCCATGTCACGAGCTCCGTCTCTGTTTGCGCCCACCTGGGTGGCGCTCGCGCTGGCGAGCGTCAACGTCGTTGCCCCGTTCGTCCACGCGCAGGTCGCAGGCAGTCCCGACACGCCGAGCGGTGAGGCCGTCGCGGTCGGCGAGGACGAGACCGCGACCAACCCCAGCGCCGACACCACCGAAGCGCGACTGGCCCAGCTCGAGGCAGGCGACCGCGCGCGTGACGAGCAGCTCGCGCAGGCCCTCGCCCGGATCGCGACGCTCGAGGCGACCCCCGCCACACCCGCGCCCACGGGACCGACGCTGCGACCGCTCGCGTACATGGTCACACGCTTCGAGCACCGCGAGGGCTACGACGCGCTCGGCTCCACGCGTGCGCTCGCGACGGCCGGTTGCTTCGGTGGCAACGGTACGGCGCCTGCGCTCTCGGACAGCGACTGCATGCGCTACCGCGCGCGCGCCGGCTTCGAGATCACGGGCCTCACCCTCGCGAGCGACGTGACCGCCGTGATCCGTTTCCTTCCGCAGGTGTCGGGCTTCTGGGCGATGAGCGGGCTGAGCCTCGGCGGCCCCGGCGGAACGGGATCGAGCTCGGGCGGCATCGTGGATGCGCTCCTCGGCCTGCACGAAGGCAGCCTCGCGCTGCAGCTCGGGACGGCGGCGCGCGTCGAGGTCGGTCGCTTCGAGATGGCGTACGGCGAGCACGTGGTCATCGGCAACCTCGACTGGCACCCGAACGGCCGCGCGTTCGATGGGGCGCGCGTGCACCTCACACCCGATCCGCACGCGTACGTCGACGTCTTCTACACACTCGTCAACGAAGGCCACGCGATCTCGCTCACCGGCGCGCCGAGCGGCGGCGGCTTCGGACAGGCCGACCAGTCGTTCTACGGTGTCTATGCGGGGCTCGGGCAGATGCTCGACGCCGCCCCGACCACGGCGCTCGACGTGTACGGCCTCGTGCTCCAGACGAACAACCGCACCGAGACGGTCATGGGCACTGCGACCGAGCGTGAGTGGTCTCTTCGCGCGACGATCGGCGCACGCTTCCGACATCGCTTCGACCTCCTCGACGTGCGCGCCGAGGGCGCGTTCCAGACCGGCCGCGACGGAGCGCTGCGCGACGCGATGACGGGTCAGTTCGGCCGCGCGCAGATCGCTCTGGCCGGCTTCGCCCTCGCCGAGGTCGGCGTGAACCTCCTCGAGGATCACCTCCGCCTCGCGCTCGAGGGCAACTTCGCGTCGGGCAACAACCCGACGAGCACCGACATCCACGAGGGCTATCAGCAGCTCTTCCCCACCGCGCACGCCTTCCTCGGCTACACCGACGTGATGGGCGGGCGCACGAACGTGGGCTCCGGCGTGTTCCACGGCTCCTACCGGCCGATCAACGAGCTCGCGATCAACCTCGACTGGCACGTGTTCGTCGTGCCGGAGCGGCCCGCGATGACGACCAGCAACTACGCCGGCCAGGAGGGCAACCTCAACGTGATCTGGACGCCGTGGGCAGGCTTCCGCGCCCGCGCGATGTACGGGATCTTCCTGCCCGAGACGGCCTTCTTCCGCGTGCAGGGCGCGCCCGACTATCGCACCTCGCCCGTGCACTACCTCGAGATCGAGCTGGCCTACGTGCTCCGCTGAACGCGCCGTCGGACGGTGCCTCTGCGGAGGTGCTCTCGCTCACCGGAGGTGGAGCACGACGTCGCCGACGCGGGCCTCGCCCTCGCGGGGGGTCTCGGTGATGCCACCGCCTCGGAGCCGGAGCGCCGTCCCCGAGCGAAGCGAGGGCGTCCGCACGCGGATGCGTCGCTCGACGGCCTGCACGCCGAGGCCCTCGCAGTGAGGGCACGGGGCGTGGACGTCGCGACCGAAGAAGCTCTTGCCCACGACGATCTCGCCGTCGCCCGTGCACCAAGGGCACGTGCGCGCGGCCCAGAGCACGAGCGGGATCCACGTGTTGCGACGCACGCGGCGCGCGTCGATGGCGACGCTGCCCACGAGATCCTTGCCCATCGTCACGCAGCGCACGCGGATGGGCGTGGTGATCGGCTTGAGCGGCTGCTTGGCGTCGCTCGCGTGGTGGGCGAGCAGCGCATACGCGCGCTGGATCTCGAGGAAGCGCTCGGTCGCGTGGGGATCGCCGCAGTGGCGGTCGGGGTGGTGCAGGAGCGCGGCGCGACGGAACGCGCGGGCCAGCTCGCTGGTGGTGAAGTCGTCGTCGAGGGCGAGCAGCTCGGTGGCGTCTTCGAAGCGCATGGTCCTGCAGACAACGCGCTCGGGACCAGGTTCCGCCAGCCGTGATTTCGATTCACACTCGGGACCGAGGCCGACGCCGTCGTCGCGCCGAGCTGGGCCACGCAGCTCGGATCGCCCACGATTTCAAGGGATTCGAGCGTGGCACCGCCATTGCTCGAACGAGGGCACCCGCGACCTGACGCGGCCCGGAGGTGGATCATGGCAAGCTCGTCTCTCCCGCGCGCACCGCGCACGACCCCTGGAATGCTGCGCGTGCTCGGATGGACGAGCGCGGGGGCGGGGGCGCTCGGGGCCCTGGCCCTCTTCGGCTGCGGAGGCCTGGGCGAGCGCGCGCGGAGCGGCTGCCCCGCGGGCGAGGTGTGCAGCGCGGAGACCCCCGACGGCCTGCGCTTCTACGGCGCCTCGATCGAGGGCTCGCTGAGCAACGCTCCGCAGCCCATGGCGCTCGGCGGAACGCAGACCGTCCGCTTCGAGGACGCGCGCGCCAGTCGGCCCCTGCCGGTGCACACGACCGTCACGAGCGCGCCGGACGTCCTCGAGGTGCTGAGCTCGTCGAACGGCAGCGCCGTGCTGCGCGCGGGCACGGAGGGCGCCACGCACATGCGCGTGGTGAACCCCGCGGGCGAGCTCCTCGATCGCGTCGCCATCCGGACCATGGCGATCGATCACGTGGCGATCGCGCATCCGCTCGTCAGCAATCCCACGCGCGAGATCGCCTTCGCGGTGGGCCAGCAGCACGTGGGCGTGGCGCTCGTGGGCAGCGGCGGAACGCGGCTCGTGGACACGGGGATGACCTTCGGCGCGGCCTCGGTGGACCTCAGCGTCGCCGCGGGATCGTGGGACGCGGTGGAGCTCCAGCTGCCCGCCGGGGGCGCGACGTTCTCCGTGACCTCCGCGGGCCACACCTACGATCTCACCGTGCCCGCCGCGGGCACGATCGACGACATCGGCGTCAATCCGTTCCTCCTCGATCAAGAGATCGTGCCGAGCCTCGAGCCGCTGGAGGTGAACAGCGGCGGCGTGATCTGCTTCGATCTGCTGTGGCACGAGCGGGCGGTCGTGGGAGCCGACGAGGCGTTCACGTACCGCGTCGATGGCGTGGCCCAGGAGGGAACCGACACGGTGGGGTGCCTCGGTCTGCCCGACCTGGCGACGGCGACGGTGACGATCGAGGTCACCGCCGCGGGCCTCACCCGCACCTTCACCGCTGCGGTCGTGCGTAACGATCCGTCGATGGCGCTCAGTGGCCCGCTCACGCTGCCGCAGCGCGGCGCCTTCGGCGAGCGCGCGTCGCTCCTGCGCGGCCTCGAGCTCCCCGTGCTCTCGCCTCGCGGAATCTGATCGCGCGAGCGAGACGGCGTCTTTCCGGGCCGACGAGAGCGGCGTAACGTGCGGCGATGCACGCACGTCGCTCGCTCCTCGTCGGCCTCTTCGCCTTGGGTCTCTCGTCGTCGAGCGTGGGCTGCGACCCGGGGGCCCCGACCACGAGCGACGCCTCCACCGACGCGCCTTCTGCGCTCGATGCGGGCGCGACGCCCGACGCGCCGCTTCGCAGCGATGCCGGTCCGCTGCCTGGCTTCGACGTGCCGCGCGATCGCACCTGGCACTACGTCGAGCTCGAGGGCGCGGTCTGCGCGAACGGGACGCCGCTGGGCATCGGGCTGAACCTCGATCCGAGCTCCGACCGTCTCCTCGTGTTCCTCCAGGGCGGCGGCGCGTGCTGGGACCTGGCGACCTGCCTCTACCTCGAGACCGCAGCGCACCTCACCGACACGCTCGACGAGGCCACCGTGCTCGGCGAGGCCGAGGGCGCGGGCGGCTTCATCCTCGATCGCGACGACATGGCCAACCCGTACCGCGATCAGAGCTTCGTCTACGTGCCGTACTGCACGGGCGACGTGCACGTGGGCGATCACGAGACCGTGTACTCGTCACCCCGCTCGTCGCGCACGGTGCAGCACCGCGGCGCGCGCAACACCGAGATCCTCCTCGCGCGCCTGGCCACGACCTTCCCGGCGCTCGATCGCCTCACGATGGCGGGCGAGAGCGCAGGCGGGTATGGCGTGGCGATCAACGCGTTCCGAGGGCGGCTCGCGTTCCCCGACGCGCGCGTCGACGTGCTCGACGACTCCGGAATCCTCGTGGATGCGATGGAAGACCAGTGGGCGACGATGCTCGAGTCGTGGCAGCCGCCCCTGCCCGCCGACTGCCCCGAGTGCCTCGTGCGTCTGTCGAACGTGCTCCCGTACTACGCGCGCACGATGCGTGAGGGCGAGCGCTTCGCGATCTTCGCGTCCCGCGAGGACGAGACGATCCGGACCTATTTCTCGTACTCGCCCGAGCTGATGGCCATGCGCGTCGACGCGATGGTCGCGTCGATCGCGGCCTACGACAACGAGGCCGTCTTCGTGAACGACGGCGCCCAGCACGTGCTCCTCGGCCGCCCCACGCTCGAGACGAGCGACGGCACGAGCGTGCGCGAGTGGGTCACCGCGTTCGCGACCGACGATCCCGCCTGGGGAACCGTCGGGCCGTGACGAAGCGGGAGCCGTCGACGAGACGCGATCGCCCGCCGACCGAGCGCGAGCAGAGCGCTTCGGTCGCCGGCTTCTCGGAGGCCACGCGCGCGTGGCTCGCCGAGACCTTCGAGGCTCCCACCGAGGCGCAGGTGCGCGCGTGGCCGGCGATCCATCGCGGAGAGAGCACGCTGCTCCTGGCGCCGACGGGATCGGGCAAGACGCTCGCCGCCTTCCTCGTCGCCATCGATCGAGCGCTCTTCGCGCAGCGAGCGACCGACGCGCGAGGCCACAAGGTCCTCTACGTCTCGCCGCTCAAGGCGCTCGCGGTGGACGTGGAGCGCAACCTCCGCGCGCCGCTCGCGGGCATCGAGCGCTGCGCCAAGCGCCTGCGCGCGGCCGATCCCACGCTGCCCGAGCCTCGCCTGCTCGACGTGGCGATCCGCACCGGCGACACCGACGCCAAGGAGCGACAGCGACAGGCCAAGAAGGCGCCCGACATCCTCATCACGACCCCCGAGTCGCTCTTCCTCATCCTCACCTCGAACGCGCGCGAAGCGCTCGTGGACGTCGACACGGTCATCGTCGACGAGATCCACGCCGTGCTGCCGAGCAAGCGCGGCAGCCACCTCTTTCTCTCGCTCGAGCGCCTCGAGGCCCTCCGACGCGAGCGACGGCCCGATGCACCTGCACTCCAGCGCGTGGGGCTCTCGGCGACGCAGCGACCGCTCGACGAGGTGGCGCGCCTCCTCGGCGGAGGCGTGATCGACGCCGAGGGACGCTTCGCGCCGCGTGCGGTCACGGTGCTCGACGCGCGGGCGCCCAAGCCCCTGGAGATCACGGTCGAGGTTCCCGTCGAGGACATGAGCGAGCTCGGCACACGCACCGAGGGGCCCGAAGCGACGAGCGTCACGAAGTCGATCTGGCCGAGCATCCACCCTCGCCTCGTGGAGCTCGTGCGCGCGCACCGCTCGACGATGATCTTCGTGAACAGCCGACGGCTGGCCGAGCGCCTCGCGGCGGACCTCAACGAGACGGCGGGCGAAGAGATCGCGCTCGCCCACCACGGCTCGCTCGCGCGCGAGCAGCGCGTGATCATCGAGGATCGCCTGAAGAAGGGGCTCCTTCCGGCGATCGTGGCCACGAGCTCGCTCGAGCTCGGCCTCGATCTCGGCGCCGTCGATCTCGTGATCCAGATCGAGGCGCCGCCCTCGGTGAGCTCGGGCCTGCAGCGCATCGGGCGCGCGAGCCACCACGTGGGCGGGACCTCGCGCGGCGTGCTGTTCCCCAAGCACCGGGCCGATCTGCTGGCGAGCGCCGCATTCGTGCCCCGCATGCAGAAGGGCGAGGTCGAGAAAACGGCCTATCCGCGCAACGCGCTCGACGTGCTCGCGCAGCAGCTCGTCGCGATGATCGCGGTCGACGAGCTCACGGTGGACGAGGCGTATCGGCGCGTGCGGGGCGCGGCCCCGTATGCGGAGCTGTCGCGCGCGCTCTTCGAGGACGTGCTCGACATGCTCTCGGGCCGCTATCCGTCGGACGCATTCGCCGAGCTCCGGCCGCGGATCACGTGGGATCGACTGGCGGGCACCTTGCGCTCGCGCGAGGGCGCCAAGCGCCTCGCGATCCTGAACGCCGGCGTCATCCCCGATCGCGGTCTCTACGGTGTCTTCCTCGCGGAGTCGGCGGCGCCCTCGACGACGGCCTCGACGAAGGCGCGCGCGCCGAGCCGACGCCTCGGCGAGCTCGACGAGGAGATGGTGTTCGAGGCGCGCGAAGGCGAGGTCTTCCTCCTCGGCGCCACGAGCTGGCGCATCGTCGAGATCACGCGCGATCAGGTGCTCGTCGCGCCGGCGCCGGGCGAGCCGGGAAAGATGCCCTTCTGGCACGGCGATCGGGTGGGCCGGAGCGCGGAAGCAGGCGAGGCCGTGGGCAAGCTCGTCCGCGACCTCGCGCGTCGCGGCGACGAGCAGAACCTCGAGGCGCTCGTACGGGATCACGCGCTCGACGGGCGCGCGGCCCAGAACCTCGTGCGCTACGTGCGCGATCAGCACGAGGCGATCGAGGCGCTGCCGACCGACAAGACGCTCGTCGTCGAGCGCTTCCAGGACGAGCTCGGCGACTACCGCCTCTGCATCCTCTCGCCCTGGGGCGCGCGCGTGCACGCGCCGCTCGCGACGGCCATCTCGAGCCGCGCACGCGACGAACTCGGCGTGGAGACCGAGGCCCTCTGGACCGACGACGGAATCGTCCTCCGATTCCCCGAGACCGACGTGCCGCCCGACGTCCTCCAGCTCCTCCCGACCGCCGACGAGGTGGAAGGCCTGCTCGTCGCCGGCGTGTCGGCGACCGCGCTCTTCGCCGCCCGCTTCCGGGAGTGCGCGGGGCGCGCGCTGCTCCTTCCCAAGAAGACGGTGGCCAAGCGCCAGCCGCTCTGGGCGCAGCGCAAGCGCGCGGCCGACCTCCTCTCGGTGGCCTCGCGCTTCCCGTCGTTTCCGATCGTGCTCGAGACCTACCGCGAGGTGCTCGAGGACGTGTTCGATCTCGCCTCGCTCCGCGAGCTGCTCTCGAAGATCGAGAAGCGCACGATCGAGGTGCGCCTCGTCGACTCCGATCGCCCCTCGCCCTTCGCCGCGTCGGTGCTCTTCTCGTACGTCGCGAATTTCATGTACGACGCCGACGCGCCGCTCGCCGAGCGACGCGCGCAGGCCCTGTCGATCGACTACGCGCGCCTGCGCGAGCTCCTCGGAGACGTGGACCTCTCGGAGGTGCTCGGTCTCGACGCGATCCTCGCCGTGGAGGAGCGCCTCCAGGGCTTCGGTGCGCGCCTCGAGCACGCCGACGCGATCCACGATCTCCTTCTGCTCCTGGGCGATCTCCGCGTGGACGAGCTCGCGGCGCGCGCCCGTCGTGAGGACGAGACGCTCGAGGACGCGCGGGCCCGCCTCGCCCCGCACCTCGACGCGCTCCGCGGCGCACGACGCGTGGTGGTCTTGCGCATCGCGGCGGAGGAGCGCCTCGTCGCGATCGAGGACGCCTCGCGCCTGCGCGACGCGGTCGGCTGCTCGTTGCCCCTCGGTCTTCCGGCGGTGTTCCTCGAGCCCGCCGCCGAGCCGATGCTCGATCTCGTCGGCCGCTACGCGCGCACGCACGGGCCGTTCTACGCCTCGAGCATCGCGCGTCGCTTCGGCCTCGCGACGGACACCGTGATCGGCGCGCTCGAGGTGCTCGAGCAGCGCGGACGGCTCGTGCGAGGCTCGTTCCTCCCCGAGGATCGTCGCCTCGTCGGAGACGCGGCCGCCGGCGGCGAGCGCTGCGATGCCGACGTGCTCAAGCAGATCAAGCGACGCTCGCTCGCGGCGCTCCGCAAGGAGATCGAGCCTGTCTCGCACGAGGCGCTCGCGCGCTTCCTCCCGCGCTGGCACGGCATCGGCGACGACGCGCGCAAGGTGCGCGGCCCGAGCGCGCTCGCGCTCGCGGTGGAGCGCCTCGAGAGTGCGCCGCTGCCGCTCGAGGCCCTCCTTCGAGACGTGCTCCCCGCGCGCGTCGAGGGCTTTCGCGCGAGCGATCTCGACGTGCTCGTGGCGAGCGGCGAGCTCGTGTGGCGAGGCCTCGACGCCGCGGGGGGCGGCCGGATCGCGCTCTACTTCGTGGATCGCTACGCGCTGCTGGCGCCGGCCGAGGGCAGCGCCGAGACCGAGCTCGAGCAGCGGCTGCTCACGCTCTTCCGCGAGCGCGGCGCCCTCTTCTTCCACGACATGACGCGCTCGCTCGGGACCGTCTTCGGTCCCGATCTCGTCGAGGCGCTCTGGTCGCTCGTGTGGAAGGGCCTCGTCACGAACGACACGCTCGTGCCTCTGCGCGCGCGGCTCGCGCCCGAGGCCGCGAGCAAGCGGCGCGCGCGACACGCGATGCCGCGGACGCGCGCGATCCCCGGCACCGAGGGGCGGTGGTCGCTGCTTCCGCCCGTGGACGCCGCGCCCACCGATCGCCGCGCCGCGCTGGTGCGCACCGTGCTCGAGAGACACGGCGTGCTCACGCGCGAGTCGACGGGGATCGAGCACGAGGACGCCTCGTTCGGGCGCGCCTACGAGGTGCTGCGCAACCTCGAGGACGCGGGTCGCATCCGCCGTGGCTGGTTCGTCGAGGGCCTCGGCGCGACGCAGTTCGCCGCGCGTGGCGCCGACGAGATGCTGCGCGCGGCGCGGGAGCCGAGCGACGACCCGAGCACGCTCGTGCTCGCCGCGACCGATCCGGCGCAGCCCTACGGCGCAGCCCTCCCCTGGCCCGCGCGAGAGGGCGCGCGCCCACAGCGGGCCAACGGCGCGCAGGTGATCTTGCTCGAGGGGGCGGTGGTGGGCTGGCTCGGTCGCACCGAGCAGAGCCTCCTCACGTTCCTACCCGCGGCCGAGCCCGCGCGGGGCCGCGTGATCGACGCGCTCGCCGATGCGCTCGCGGGGCTGGTGCGCTCTGGCGCGCGACGGGCGATCCACCTCTCGAGCATCGACGGCGAGAGCGCGATGCGCTCCCCGCTCACCGAGGCCCTGCTCGCGCGAGGCTTCCGCCATGGGCTGCGGGGCCTCTTGCTCCGTGCCGGCGACGCGGCGCGCGGCGCCACGCGTCCGAGCACGGTGCTGCGTCGTGCGCCCCTTTCGCGCGAGCCGATCGTCGCGGAGCCCGAGCCCGACCTCGACGACTGGGGCGACGAGCTCGGGGCCGAGACCGACGAGCCCTGATCTACAAGATCGTTCTGTTTCGTGGGCGATTGCGCGATCCACCGCGCCCACGAAGCCGAGCGACCAGAGCGTCTCGGACGGAGTCGATCAGCGCACGACCTCGAGGCGCACGAGCTCGGTGCCCATGCCGGCGTAGAGCGCCCCGGGCTCGCCGAGCGAGAGCGCGTGCACCGGCCCGGGCGTGCGCACGATGCCGAGGCGCGCGCCGTCGCGGTCGTGCACCACGACGCCGCGTGCTCCCGCGACGAAGAGGTGGCCTCGCGCATCGATCACCAGCTCCCCGAGCGGAACGTCGGACGCCTCCTCGCGCACGAGCTCGATGGGAGACGGCCCCTCGAGCGCGAACGACATCACGCGCGGCGGCGCGTCCATCGTGGCGAGCACGCGCGTGGCGTCTGCCGACACGCTGCGGACGCGCGCGCTCGGCGCGAGGCGCACGACGCGCTCCCCCTCGGCCGCGAGCTCCACGAGACCGACACCGTCTCGCTCCCGCGCCACGATCCAGGTCGCGCCGCTCGCGAGGCGCACGGCGTCGTCGGGCAGGAGACCGAGCGCCGGAGCGACGAGCTCCGTGAGCGCGAGCGTGCGCTCGGTGCGCGTGACGCGGCCGCGCCCCGGCTCGCACACGAGGAGACGTCCCTCGTCGTCGAACGAGAGGCCGCTCGGGCCGCCTCCCTCGCGGTGGCCGTCGAGCTGCGCGTCGCCGGCGTGCGCGCGCACGAGCTCGATCGTGCCGTCGTCGGGGGCGAAGCGGAGGAGCTCGTTTCGGCCCGCATCGGCGACGAGCAGCGACTGCTCCTCGGCGGACCACGCGAGCGAGGCGATGTGGCCGAAGCCCGTCGCGACGATCTCGAGGCGTGCATCGACGGCGAGGATCTCGTCGAGCCCTGCGCGCGCCTCGGTCCGCGCGATCGTCGTCCCCTCGCGCTCGTCCGCGGGCGCGTACACGTCGAGCACCGCCTCGCGCACGAAGAGGAAGTTCTCTGGGCTCCGCGAGAGCGGACCGTTGATCGCGAGGATCGCGACCTCGAGGCTCGTGCCCGGCTGCGCGTCCCCCGTGAGGATCACGCGGCTCGGCGCGTTCCAGCCGCCGATCACGCCGCGCCCCGCCTGCCCGAGCCGCGGCCGCAGCCGACCATCGACCCACACCTCGGCGTAGTCGTCGACAGTGAGCGAGAGCGCGAGCGTCGTGCCCTCGAGCGAGCGCTCGCCGATGCGCTCCGGGATGCGCAGCGAGAGGCGCGCCCAGCCCATCGAGAGCTGGCCGGCGCCGCGGCGTGTCTCCAGCTCGTGCGGTGCGAAGGGCTGCCACGGCGCCTCCTCCCAGCGCTCGTCTCGCGGCCTCGGATGGATCGCGTGCGTGCGCGCGGTCGCGCTCGGTGTCGGGCGAGCGTCGGGCCCGAGCTCGACGCCCGCGACCTCCTCGATCGTCACGTCGAGCCAGCGCCAGCGCGCCTCGACGAGGCTCGCGGCGGCGTCATCGCCGAGATCGATCGAGGCGACGGGCACGCCTCGCGGTCGAGCGACGAGCGATCGCGGGGTCGGCTGCCGCGCCGCGTGCGGACGATCCGGAGCGCCACCACAGCCGATCCCCAGCGCCGCCACCACGCCGAGCAACAAGGCCGCGTGCCGCGCGTCGCCGACCCAGACCTGCGCGCCGCGCCCGCGAGTCATCGGCCCGTTCAGTCGATCGGGGCGGGCACGACGAGCACGATCTTGCCCACGTTCGCGTCGAGCTCCATCGCGCGGTGGGCCTCCGCGACCTCCTCGATGGGGAGCACGCGATCGATCACGGCCGAGAGCTCGCGTCGCTCGAACCAGGGCAGCGCCTCGCGGGCGAAGCCCTGCGCGAGCGAGATCTTCTCCTCGAGCGGCCTGCTGCGGAGCACGCTGCCGACGACCTTGCCGCGCTTGCTCAGGAGCAGGCCGAGCGGGAGCGTGCCGTTCGCGCCCGCCAAGAGGCCGAGACACACGATCGTCCCGCGCGGCGCGAGCGCGCGCACGTTCTCCTCGAGGTACGCCGCGCCGACCGTGTCGATGATCAGATCGGCGCCGTGTCCGCCGCTCTGCTCGAGGAGCTCCGCCGCAAAGGCGGGCGGCGTCGCGCGCGAGCCCGAGACGAGGATGCGATGGGCCAGGCCGAGCGCGCCGAGCCGCGCGAGCTTGTCGTGGCTGCGCGAGGTCCCGAACACCGTCGCGCCCATCTTGCGGGCGATCTGCACGACCGCCGTGCCGACGCCGGAGGCGACGGCGTGCACGAGCACCGTCATGCCGGGGCGGAGCCCGCCCTGGACGAAGAGCGCGTCCCACGCGGTCATGAAGGCCTCGGGGATCGCGGCCGCCTCCACGAAGTCGAGCCCCCGCGGGATGCGGACGAGCGCACGCGCGTGCGTGATCACGTGCGTGGCCATCGCACCGCCACCGACGATGCCCATGACGCGATCGCCCACGCTCCACTCGGTCACGTCGGGCCCCACGCACTCCACCATGCCGGCGAGCTCGAGACCCGGCACGTCGTGCGGCACGCCGGGCGGCGCGGGGTAGACGCCGCGACGCTGCATGAGATCGGCGCGGTTGAGCCCGCACGCTCGTACCGCGACGCGCACCTCGCCCGGACCCGGATCGCGCATCGTGCGCTCCACGATCTCGAGGATCGAGGGGTCACCAGGCTCCGGGATGCGGACGACGCGGGCGTGGATCATGCGAGCGCTGGATAGAGTGCCTGGACGTCGTCGTCCTCGTCGAGGGCCGCGAGGAAGGCCTCCACCTCGGCGCGCTTGGCCTCGTCGTCGAGGGAGACGGGGTTCTTGGGGCGCCACGCGAGCTTGGCCGCGGTCACGCTCCACTTGCGCTCGGCGAGGGCCTTGGCCACGGCGTCGAGATCGGTGGGCTCGGTGTAGAAGAGCGCCCCTCCCTCGCCGTCGAGCTCGACCTCCTGTGCGCCGGCCTCGATCGCGGCCTCTTCGGGATCGATCGCGCCCGCGCCGGTGAGCGGTCCCGGCGGCATCGCCTCGACCTGGCCCACGCGCTGGTAGTCCCAGGACACCGAGCCGCTCGAGCCGAGCTGTCCCTTGCGGAAGAGCACGCGCACGTTGGACGACGTGCGGTTCTTGTTCTCGGTGAGGCACTCGACGATGACGGGCACCTGGTGCGGTGCGAAGCCCTCGTAGAACACGGTGTCGTACTGCACGCCGCCGTCGAGCTGCCCCGAGCCCTTCTTGATCGCGCGCTCGATCGTGTCCTTGGTGACCGAGGCCTTCTTCGCGGCCTCGAGGGCCATGCGCAGCCGCGGGTTCGCGCTCGGATCCGCACCGCCCTTGGCAGCCGCCGCGATCTCGCGCGCGATCTTGTCGAAGATCTTTCCCTTCGTCTTCGCCGCGGCCTCACGGCCCTTCTGCTTCCACTGTGCTCCCACGATCCGCTCCTCGATGCGCCACACGCCCCGTGCGGCCGGCCATCGTTAGCCTGTCTCGCGAGCCCGCGCATGGCCTCGCGGGATCGCGGATCGCTCGCGGTCGAGACGTCGCGACGCCTCAGCGGCGGCCGAGCTCGATGATGCCGGGCTCGCGCGTGGTCGCGCCGGGCGTGACGTCCTGATAGCGGAGCGAGGTGCCGTCGATGCAGTAGTCCCAGCGACGACCGAGCGTGGCGGACACGATCTGGTTGCCCTCGATCGTGTAGGCGTCGGCGTCGTCGATGGCGGTGATCTGGCGCGCCGCGCAGCGGCAGTCGCCGCTCGCCTCCGTCACGCAGGCCGAGTCGGGCGCGTTCATGCGGAGGAGCGTCTGGATGGCGCCGCACCCACCCGCGAAGGTCGCGCACACCTCGGGCACGGAGACCTCGACCACGACCTCGGACTGCGCCACGCGGTGGGCGCGAACACCATCGAACGTCACTCGACCGCGCGCGCGCCCGTCGGTGCTCGTGACCGCGGCGCCAGGACAGCGCGAGAGGCCCATCTCGATCGGGAGCTCGAAGCAGCCGCCGGTCACGTCCCACGTGCCGACGACATCTCCGCCACACGCCACGAGCTCGGGGCACGCGGTCCCGTCGGTCAGCACGTCGACGCTCGCCCACGCCGGATCGCCGAGGCCTCCGTCGTCGGAGAACGGATCGCCGCCGTCGTACGTGGGGAGGATCGTGCCCGAGTCGGGACCGAACGCGTCGGCGCTCGGGGTGAACGCATCGCTCGTCCGCGCCGCATCGAGCTCGCCCGAGAACGCATCGTCGCTCGCCGGTGCATCGGGCGGGAGGTTGGCCGCGTCGACGCCGGCATCGTCGGTGGTGGTGCCTCCGCCACAGCCCGACGAGGCGGTGACGAGCGCGAGGATCACGAAGGGGAAGGTGGAGCGTGCGTGTCGCATGGACATGCAGTGGAGCGTCTCACCTTTCGTCACGACGCGAGGGGGGAGATTGCTCACACGACCGAGCTCTCGGCGCACGTCCACAGCTCGATCGAGGCGAGTGAGCAGGTCTCTCGCGACCGGGGCTCTCAGGCGGGCCGGTACTTCGCGTTCCGATCGCGGATGCCCTGCGCCAGCATCGTGAGCGCCTGCGCGATGCGGCGCGAGCGCGTCTCGGGCTTCTTGGCCTCGGTGATCCACGTCACGTACTCGCGGCGGTGCGAGGGCGCGAGCGTCTTCCACGTGGCGTTGGCCGCCTTGTCCTTGCGGAGACCGTCAGCGAGCTCGTCGGGCACCACGAGATCGGCGGTTGGGCGCTTGAGCGCGCCGCTCGAGCTCGGCGTCTTGCTGGCGGCGGCACCGCGCGCCTGAGGCGCCGCGCCCTTGCGATCGATGCTCGCCTCGGGCTTGAAGCGCACGGCGCTCCACGTCGCGTCGATCGCGACCTGCGCGACGGGGCCCCAGCCGCGCGAGACGAGCGGCTGCCAGCCCTCGTCGCGGTTGAGGTCGGAGACGACCCCCGAGGTCTTCTTCGGATACGCGAACCAGAGGACGCCGTCGGGGCCGAGCGACGCGAGGGCCTTGGCCACGTGGTCGGTCAGGCCCTTCGCGCTCGAGACGAAGATCAGCACCACGTCGAACGGACCGCGCGCGGCGTTGCTCGTGGTGAGCTCCACTCCGGCGGGCGGCACGATCGCCTCGGCGACCGCCTGTGGCGCGCGCAACACGAGCACGCGGTGTCCTGACTTGATCGAGAGCTTCTTCGCGAGCGACATCGGAGAACCTCGGCGGGCGCGGATCGTGTCAGAGGAACGACTCGATCGCATCCACCGCGATCGCGCTCGACCACGGCCGCGCGCCGTCGATGCGCATACGGATGACGCCGCGACGATCGATGATCCACGTCTCGGGGAACATGCGCGTGCCGAACTGGCCGCGCACCACGGAGCGATCGGGATCGAGCAACACGCGCAGCCGCGTGCCTGGAGGGATCACGGTGCGCACGTCGTCCCAGGTGCGATCGGTGGAGATCGTGACGAGCTCCACGTCCCGACGGCCCTCGAAGATGCGCGCCAGCTCCACGAGGCTGGGCATCTCCTCGAGGCACGGACCGCACGTGACGGTCCAGAAATTCAGGACGACCACGCGCCCGCGCGTCTCCGACATGCGGAAGGTCTGGCCGTCCTGATCTTCCAGCTCGAAGTCGGGCGCGAGGCGATCGTTGCCGAGGTAGTGCACGTCGGTCGGGTCGCCGCGACGCAGCCGCTCGAAGTCGTCGTCGCCGAGGAGCGCGCGGAGGGGGATCTCGTGACTGCGCGTCTGGCCGTCGGCGAACGCGCTGGCGAGCCCGTAGGCGAGCGGTGCGCCCAACGCCACGACGACGACGGCCGCCAGGATGTCCTCTCGCGTGAACGACCTCATGCCGGGGCGCGCTCTACCACGGCCGCGCGGAACGGCACGAGCGGATCGGACACGCGGGGCGGCCGCACCCGTGTCGCTCCCAGCCAGAGGACCGTGCCCGAGCCGTCGTCGTGGAGGTGCTCCGAGAGCGCCATCATCGCAGGCGCCGTGAGCCGACACGGCAGCGTACCCCCGCGCACGTCGCAGTAGAGATCGCCGTCGGGCCCCTCGCGGAGCGTCGCGAGATCCAGGCTCTCCTCGCGATCCCCCGACAAGACGAGCCGCACGCTGGGCGCGTCCAGGTCGAGGACGACGAGCGCCCGCGCGAGCACGGGCGGCCCCTCGATCGTGACGTACGCCCAGTTGATCTCGTTCTTGAGGCAGTAGCGGCCATCGTCGGCGCGCTCGATCCAGCCGTCGAACGCGCGACAGAGCGCCTCGTGCGTGATGGGCACGTCGTCGTCGTACCAGCGCCCGCGCGCGTCACGACGGATCTTCGTCTCTCGGCTCCGCCCCTCGACCGGGATCTCGATCACGTGCGGGGCAGCTCCCACCACGACTCGATCCAGCGCAGGGGCTTGTCCTCTTCGGCGGTGAGCGTGTCGCTCGCGGCGATCTTCACGAGCACGTCGTGGATCGCGCGTCGCGCCGCGGGGCGGCTGATCGCCTTGGTCGCGCGCTTGAGCGACTCGTTGTCGGCGAAGCGTTCCGTGGCCTCCAGCATCGCCTGCGTGAAGCGATCGGTGCCGAGCGCGGTACGGACGAGCGCGACGTGCTCTCGCTCCGCGTTCGAGAACTGGCCATCGGCCTGGATGACGACGCGCATGAACCCGACGAGGACGAGGACCTCGTCGTGGGTGAGTTCGGAGAGCTCCATGGCGGACAAGGATAGATCGGGCGGCGCGCGACGGCTCGCGGCCGTGTGGCGACGGACTCAGCCGCAGCCCGGAGACGTGACGCGGCACCAGAAGGCAGCGACCTCGATGTTGGTCTCTGCGAAGCGCCGACCATCCGCCGTCTGGATGTCGAAGTCGAAGCGCGCGACCTCACCGGCCGCGAACGTGTGCACCACGATCGTGCCGGTGGCGGGCGCGCAGGGCTCGCCGGGCGCGCCGCACACCTGCGCGTTGCCGTCGCCGCTGAAGTCGCTGCGGAGCTCGTAGGTGGTGTCGGGCGCCGCGCTGTCGAGCGCGTGCCAGACGCTGATCACGAGCGATCCGTCGGTCCGCACCTCGTCACACGTGGCCCGTGAGGTCGTGAGCGTGAAGGTCCACGCCGGACCGTCGGCAGGGCCGCAGTCCGCCTCGGCCTTGGCCGTGCGATAGGCGTGCGTCGTCACGCAGGGACCGATCGCGCTCACGTCGACGCCGACCAGGTACGCCGAGCACTCACCGATGTACTCGGTGCCATCGCAGCCACACACCGTGACACCCCCTGGGTCCGGACATTCGGTGGGACGCGGACGGCACACGCCGGTCGAGTCGTCCCCGCCGCAGTAGGAGCCATCCGGGTAGTCGCAGTACTCGGTCGGCGCGCACGTGGTGCCCGCGAATCCGCCGCAGCTCGTGAAGATCGGGGCGTCCGAGTTGCTGCAGCCGTCGCAACCGGGCGCGACCGCGTCGGGCGACACGATCGCGTCGAGGCGCGGCCCGGCGTCGTCGTCGCGCGTGTGGCTCTCGCAGCCCACGAGGGCCGTGCCCGCGAGCCCGAGGCCCGCGATCGAGGTGAGCAGCCCGAGCCATCCAGACCATCGGCGATGCATGTCGTCTCCGTCGAGTCAGCGTGTGCCACGAGCGTGGCCTCGGCCGGCGTCAGCACGCATCGTGCCCGCGCCGAGGCGCACGTACTACGATGCGCCGCGATGCCCCGCTTCCCCGAAGTCGCCGAGAGCTCCGTCGGGCTCTCGGACGCCGTGTTCTCCAGGCTCGTCGCGCGCGCTCGCGAGCGTGGAGGCAAGGTCTATCCGCTCCACGTCGGCGACACGTACCTCGATCCGTACGAAGGCGCGCGCGCGGAGGCGATCCGCTCGGTCGATCACCAGCGCCTCCACAACTACTCCCCGGTGCAGGGTGAGCCGGCGCTCCTCGACGCGATCCTCGCGCACGTCGATCGCCGCTCGGGCGCAGCGCTCGACCGCGAGCTCGTGCAGGTCGTCTCGGGCGCGACGGCGGGCATCGCCGTCGTGGTGGACTCGCTCCTCTCGCCGGGTGACGAGCTGCTCTTGCTCTCGCCCTTCTGGCCGCTCGTGCGGGGCACGACGCAGCGTCGAGGCGCGCGCGCGATCGAGGTGCCGTTCTGGGATCGGCTCGAGTCGATGGGCGACGCGGCGGCCGTCGAGGCCTACCTCGAGTCGTTCGTCACACCGCGGACGAGCGCGATCTACGTGAACACGCCGCACAACCCGACGGGCCACATCCTGGCGGCGAGACACCTCGACGCGATCGCGTCGGTGGCCGAGCGACACGGCCTCTGGGTGATCTCGGACGAGGTCTACGAAGAGCTCTGGTTCGACGAAGAGCCCGCCTCCGCGTGGATGCACCCGCGCCTCCGATCCCGCAGCGTCGTGGTGCACTCGGTGTCCAAGGCCTACGGCCTCGCGGGCGCGCGCGTGGGCTTCGTGCACGGCCCCGCGACCGCGATGCAGGCGATCCGCGGCGTGCAGACGTTCGTGACCTACTGCGCGCCGCGCCCCTTCCAGCTCGCCGCCGCGAAGGTGCTCACGGAGGGCCGCGGCTGGATCGCGTCGACGCGCGCGCACTACCGCGAGCTCGCACACCGGGCCGCCGACGCCCTCGACGTGCCGAGGCCGCCGGGGGGCACGTTCCTCTTCGTCGACACGCGCGGCCGTCGGCGCGATGGCGAGAGTGCGTTCGCGTTCCTCGAGCGCTGCGTCGATCGGGGCGTCCTGCTCACGCCGGGCACCGCGAGCGGCAAGGACTTCGAGGACTGGGTGCGCCTCTGCTTCACGACGCTCCCGCCCGACGATCTCCACGAGGCGCTGGCGCGCCTTCGTCAGGTGCTCGACGATCGCTGAGCCGCTCGACTCGAACGATCGCTGGAGGCGACATGAAGGGGACCCAGGTTCTGGCCATCGCCGTGTGGAGCGTCGCGCTGGCGCTCGCCACAGGCTGCGAGTCGCGCGTGTCGCTCGGTCAGCGGTGCGCGAGCAGCGCAGAGTGTGAGCGACCGTTGATCTGCGCCGTCGGTGGGCGCTGCCGCGTGGAGTGCTCGAGCAGCGCCGACTGCCCCGCAGGAGAGCGCTGCCTCGTCGATGGGGCGGGCGTGCCTGCGTGCTCGGTCGATCGCGAGACGTGCACCACCGACTGCGCCGAGGGGCTCGAGTGCGTGAGGGGTGAGTGCCAGTCGGGCTGCACCTCGAGCGCGCAGTGCCCCGATGGAGTCTGCACGATCGAGCGCTATTGCCTCACGCCCACACGCGACGACGCGGGGACGCTCGATGCACCGGCCGCGCTGGACGCGAGCGAGGATGCGAGCAACTGCGCCGTGGGCCCCGCCGTCGCCGACGCGGCTGTGGGTTGGGCCGAGACGTGTGCTGCGACCCGCGACGGTGGCGAGGTCTATTGCTGGGGCTACTTCCCGGCGGTCGCGCCGAGATCCGGAGGGATCGACTGCGCACAAGGTCCGGGGCTCTGTTACGCGCGGCCGACGCGGATCGCGGGCCTCACGAGCGTGCGCGAGGTCGTGCTCACGGCCCGTGCGTACGCCTGCGCGCGACACGACGACGGCAGCGTCGACTGCTGGGGATCGGTGGATGGCACGAGCTCGCTGACGCCCACGCCGATCCTCCGCGAGGATGGCTCGCGGCTGATCGCCCGGGCGATCGTCGCGGGCGAAGAGCACGTGTGCGCGGTGGGCCGCACGGACGGGCACCTCTATTGCTGGGGGCGCCACAGCCTCGGCCGGCTCGGCGACGGAGTGGATGACGCTCGCGTGACGGGCACGGCGACCCGGGCCGCTCTCTTGCCCGATCCCGTGTCTGTGAGCCTGTCGGCGGTGACGGGCCTCGCGCTGGGCTGGGACACCACGCTCGTGATCGGCTCGAGCGTTCTCGCAGGCGTCGGGCTCAACGACGCCGCGCAGCTCGGCGTCGGCGCGTCGAGCACACCCGTGCTGACACCGACCTCGACGGCGCGCATGGATGCGGAGTCAGTGGCCACGTCGATCGCCAACACGTGCATCCTCCGCGCGGGCGCCATCGACTGCTGGGGGCTCGTGGGTGATCTCCTCGGTGGTGGCTCGGCGCCCGACGCCGCCGCGTGCCTGGGCACGGAGCAGTGCACCGCGACGCCGGTGCGCGTCCCGTCCGCGATCGTCTTCGAGGATCTGCTGGCCGATCCGTACGGGAACACGATGTTCGCCATCGACACCGACGGAGCCGTGTACGGCTGGGGCGCCGCGAGCGGGCCCATCCTCGAGAGCTCCCACGTGAGGAGTCCCACGCGCGTCGCGGCGCTCGGCGATCGGCTCACCCACCGCCTCTCGGTGGGCAACCAGAGCGCGTGCGCCGTGACCGAGTCCACTGGCGAGCTCGTATGTTGGGGCAACGACGAGAACGGACAGCTCGGCCGTGGCACCGTGCACCCTGCCTCGTCCGAGGATCCGTCGCTGCACGTGGCACGGCCGCCCTGCTGGTGACACACCCGGCGCGATGATCGACGACCTCGCCCTCGCCTCGGCCATCTCGCGTCTCGGGCCCGACCGCTTCTTGTTCGACGTGCCCGCGCACTGGGAGCAGGGACGCGGCGCATACGGCGGCATCGTCGTCGCGGCCATGGCGCGCGCGGCGCTGCAGTGCGAGCCCGAGATCGATCGCGCGATCCGCGCGGTCTCGTCGGAGATCCTCTCGCCGGTGTTGCAAGGGCCCGCGGAGGTCGTCGTGGAGGAGCTGCGACGCGGCAATGGCGTGAGCGCGTTCGACGTGCGCATCCGTCAGCGCGAGGCCGATGCCCTCGTCGTCCGCGCGCACGCCACGATCACGCTCGGCCGCAACCGCGTGGCCGACCGCACGATCCATGTACCGCCGCCGGCCATGCCGAGCTTCGAGTCGACGCCGCGCGCGCCCATCGCGCCGCCGTTCGGGCCGGTCTTCGCGCAGCACCTCGACTTCCGACCCGTGGGCCCAGCGCCCTTCTCGGGCGCGAAGGAGGCGCACGTCGAGGGCTGGGTGCACGCGCCCAAGTGCTCGTCGTGGGGCGCGCCGGAGGTGCTCGCGCTCGTCGACTCCTACTGGCCCGCGGCGCTGGTCCTCGAGCCGGCCCCACGCCCCATGGTGACGCTCGCCTTCACGGCACACGTCTTCGACGTGCCAGCGCAGGGCCCGCTCTACTTCCGCAGCACGGCGAGCTCCGCGCGCGACGGCTTCGTCTCCGAGCTCCGCGAGCTCTTCGGCCCCGACGGTCAGCTCGTCGTGTCGAACCCGCAGCTCATCGCGATCGTGAAGTAGCGCTCACCGACCGACGTCGAGGACCAGCAGCGTCGAGTCGCCACTCACCGTCCAGAGCTGACGGCGTGCGTCGTCCCACGCGAGCGCGACCCGCAGCTGCTCGTTGCTCGGGAGCGGGGCCCCGAGCACACGCCACGTGCCATCGGCATCCAGACGCCCGAGGCCCATCGGCGTGGCCACCCACGCGCTCGCGTCGGTCGGATCGAGCGCGAGATCGCTGCAGCGTGTGGTGACGTGCGCGCTCGGCGCCGGCAGCTCGGTGAGCGCCGACGGATCGCGACCGAGGTCAAACACGAAGACGCCGTTTCCCCCCGCGCAGAGCCAGAGGCGGGTGCCGTCGCCGGACGCGTCCAGCTCCATCGTTCGCAGCTCCGAGAGCCCCGCCGTGCTCACGGCGGCGCCGCCAGCCAGGGCAGGCTCCGAGCCCTCCGGGAGGTTCCGGAGCTGATAGGGCCGCGACAGCCAGAAGGTCGAGCCTGTGGCCGCGGCGTCGCTCGACACCGCGGCCCAGCTCGAGTCCCACACCTCTCCGATCGCACGCGTCGTCGAGCTCGCGCCGACATCCATCCGCACGAGGCCCTGCGTCGAGGCGCCCACCAGCACGGGGGATGCATCGCTCGCGTCGCGCGTGAACGGGGACGCGAGAGAGCGCATGGCGCGGCCCGTGGCAGGCAGGACGATCCCCGACACGCTCACCGTCGTCAGGCTCGCCACCTCGAAGCGCCACGCCGAGGTGCCAGACGGATTGGCGACGAAGACGGGATGCCCGGCGCTCACGGCAACGCCCGACAGGTCGTTCGGGATCGTGACGCCCGCGCGCGACGAGAGGCTCGCCCATCCGTCAGCGACCGTGGCGGCGAACGGACCTTGGCCCGTGGCGACGAACGCCATGTCGAGGCGGGCCGCCATCTCGCGAGCGTCGGCGCCCCACCCCCCAGGGCGGCCTTCGCTCGAGGCCTCGACGAGCGTCGGCGCGCTGAACGGGAACGACGCCGTGCAGCCCGCCGGCTCCGAGGCCGCTGCGCTCACGCTGTAGTTGCCGAGCTGGTCGACCTGGACGGCGCTACCGTCCCGCGCAGCGCCCACGGGGGGCGTGATCGTGTAGTGCACCGTGACGTCGCCGCCGCCGGCCGCACATGGCCGCAGCGTCCAGCGATCGCCGACCGCCACGAGACTCGGCACACCGCACAGGCCGTCGCGCAGGACACACGCCGCCTCGGGCGCGTCGGGCCCCGCGTCCGAGCGAGGAGCATCGACGGCGGCCGCGTCGGGCGCGGGGCCTGCGTCCTCACAGCGGTCGGCACACTCACGCACACAGGCGCCCGCTTCGCAGCGCTCGCCGTCCTCGCAGCGCACGCCCACACAGGCCTGCGCGAGGAAGACATGGAGCTCGACGCGCGTGCCTGGCTGGAACGCAGCGATCCGTTCCACGGTGAGCAGCTCGGTCGTCCCGTGAAGCGCGGCGGTCTGCACGCGCACAGGACCGAGCGGTCCCCCGCGGTGCTCGAGGACGAGCGTGCGCGGCGCGGCCTGCTCGCTGAGCGACGCGCTCGAGCGCTGGCTGACGCCCCCTGCGACGTTCGCCTCGACCACGAGCGTATCGGCCTCGTCGAGGTCCGTGTCGACGATCACCAGGATCTCGGTCGGCGCCGCACAGCCCGACACGAACGCGCCGACGAGGAACGCCGACGAAGCTCGCCTCGAGATCCTCACATCGCCCCCGCGAGCCCGAAGGTCAGGGTCGGCGGGTCGAAATCCCCCGTGGCATGGCTCGGTTGCGAGAGCACGACGCCCACAGCGACCGCGGCGCCCACGAGCGCTGCGGCCCCGAGCCCGACGCCGACCCAGAGCCAGGTGTCGTCGCTCCCACTCGTGCTCGGAGGGGTCGTGTCGATCGCCGCCCCGGGTGCGCGCGCCAGCACCACGTGGGCCGCGCCTCCCTCGGGCACCACGACCTCCACGCTATCGGCCTGGACCCCCGAGCAGACGAGGCGAACGGTGACGCTGCCGGGATCGAACGCGATCGGCTCGAGGGTGGTCGACGGGAGCTCGCGGCGCCCCGCGATCACCACGCAGCTCGGATCCGGCTCGCGCACGCGCGGCACGAGTCGGCCGACGCGCGGCTCGATCTCCACACGGAGATCGTGCGCCTGCTGGCGGAGCTCGGCGGGCGCAGCCGACAGATCTCCGTCGAGGTGCTCGAGCGCCTCGGTCAGGCGCCCGAGGTGCGAGAGGCTCACCGCGAGGTTGATGCGGATGCTCGGCGCGTCTCGCAGGGCCAGGGCCTGCTCGAACTGCTCCACGGCGCTCGGCCAGTCCCCCCGGTCCGCGAGCGCGAGGCCCTCGTTGAAGTAGGCGCGCGCGCGCTCGGCGGCATCCTCGCTGGCGGCGCGGAGCGCGCCCTCCTCGCGGCCGGCGCGTTGTGCGGCGGCGGGAGCCGAGACGAGGACGAAGAGGAGGAGCGACACGAACGACAGGCGGCTCACGGAGCCAGAGCTTGCCACAGTCCCGACGCGACGCGCTGAGCGCGCCCGTCACTGCGAGTCGGACCAAGCCCCGACCTCCCGTCGGCAACGATCGCGGACGAGGCGCACCACGTCAGAAGCCCGGATCGCGCACGAGGCCCGAGTGCGCGCGGCGGGGCGCACCGCCCGCAGGCGCCCGCCCTTCGCGCAGGGGCGCGACGCGCGCGGGAGTGCCGCGTCGAGCCGCCGGCTCGAACGGTGCGGGCGCAGGCTCCGCAGCGCTCGGCGCCGACGAAACGACGGGGACGGCAGGCGGCGCCTCCGCTCGCTCGGTTCCCTCGGGCTGCGCGGCAGAGGCTGCTTCGGTCGGTGCGTCGGACACGGCCGTCGGCGGCGCTGCGCTCGTCGCCGTCATGGGCAGCCGCGTGACCACGGGCTCCGTGGGCGCCCTGCCCCGCATGGCGACCACCACCAGCAAGAGCACCAGCATACCGATCAGCGCGACCGCCGCCGCGATCCACCAGCGGGGAGCCGCGCGCTGCTCGGGCAAGCGCGTATCGCTCGTCACCGGCTCGGCGAGCTCGGCCAGGATCTCTTGCCGATCCGCCGGCGGCGGGACCGACGCGCCGCTGAGCTCCGCGGCGGAGGAAGACTCCACTCCGGCGAGCGCCGCTTCGAGCAAGGCGCGACGCATCACCGACGCAGACGGGAACCGATCCGCGCGATCCCGCGCCATCGCCTTGGCCAGCACCTCTCGGAGCCGCGGGGGGAGATCGGGCCGCAGTCGCCCGACCTCGGTGGGGCGGGCGTCGCGCACGAGGCGCAGCGTGTCGACGGGATCGACGCCCTCGAAGGGCAAGCACCCCGTCCAGCACAGATAGAGGAGCACGCCCACCGAGAACACATCGGAGCGCACGTCGAGGCGCTCGCCCGAGGCCTGCTCGGGCGACATGTAGTGCGGCGTCCCGACGATCGCGCGCTCCTCGGTGGGCACGACCGATCGGATGCTCCGCGTGTCGTCGCGGTGCGTGATGCGCGAGACCCCGAAGTCGAGGAGCTTCGGGACATCCTCCTGACCGTCTTCCGTGAGCAGCGCGACGTTCTCGGGCTTGAGGTCGCCGTGCACGATGCCCGCCGTGTGCACCGCGTCGAGGCCCGCGAGGATCCGCGCCACGAGCCGCACCGACTCGCGCAGCGAGATGCCCTCGCCGTCCTCCAGACGATCCGCGAGCGTGCGACCGGGCAAGAGCTCCATGACCATGAACGGGATCCCCGCATCGGTCGCACCGAAGTCGAGCACGTCCACGACGTAGCGGTGTCGCACGGCCGCTGCGGCCTGCGCCTCTCGGAGGAAGCGCGCCCGGACAGCGTGGGGCTCTCCCCGGATCTCCAGGAATTTCACCGCGACCGGTCGCTGGATGGTCACGTGGGTGGCTCTCCACACCTGCGCCATCCCGCCGCGACCGATCGGCTCCTCGAGCCGGTAGCGCCCCTCGAGCACGTCTCCCGCCTGGAGCGTACGCAGCGCTTCGTCGAACGGCGAGGACGGCAGGGTCTGCAGCACGCGGGACGAGCGTACCAGACGCGCATCGCCCCGCCCGAGGGTCCGCTCACCGCGCCGGTGAAGGCGGGACCACGGGGGCGGTCTTCGACTCGGCGGCGCGCCGGAAGTGCGTGCCCCAGTGCGCGGTGGCGCCGAGCTGCGCGAGCACGGAGTTCATGCCCCACTGCAGGCGGTTGAGGAGGAGCCACTCGGGCGGCATGCCCGTGCTCCGCTGGTTGGGGCTCTTGAGCACGAGGAGATCGTAGCTCTCGCGCACGTACTCGTCGGTGTACGTGAAGGGCTCCTTCGCCTTGAACGGGCGATAGAGGTACTCCATCACGCGCTCCTGGTGCTCCCAGTCGAAGCGCAGACCGATGCGGTCGCGGGCCGGCGCGAGGCCGAGCGCGACGAGCTCCTCCTTCACCACCGAGAAGCGTCCGTCGAGCATGCCGAGCTGGAGGCGCTTCCAGCGATCGATCAGCACGGGATCGAACGCGCGCACGCAGCCGAAGTCGAGGAAGGTGACGCTGCCGTCGGCCTCGAAGAGATAGTTCCCGGGGTGCGGATCGCCGTTGTACACGCACGCGCTCATCAGCGTGTCGAAGCACGTCGCGAACACGATCTCGCCTGCGCGATCCCGCGCGCGGCGATCCGCAGTGGCCACGAAGTCCCGGATGCTCTTGCCGCTCGCCCACTCGGTGGTGAGCACGCGACGGCTGCTCCGCTCCGGCACGACGTGGGGCACCGCCGCGCCATCGTGCTCGAGCAGCCGCGCGAACATCGTCTGACGCTCGGCCTCGAGCCGGTAGTCGCACTCCTCGAGGATCCGCGCGCGCAGCTCCTCCGCGAGCACGCCACCATCCACGTTGGTCCCGAACGTCGAGACCTTCGTGAGCATGCCGATCGTGTCGAGATCGCTCCGCACGAGCTCTTCGATGCCGGGGTACTGCACCTTCACGGCGACCTCGCGACCCCCGAACGTCGCGCGATGCACCTGCCCGATCGACGCGCTCGCTGCGGCCTTGGGATCCCAGCGATCGAACAGCGCCTCGGGGGCGTCGCCGAGCTCCGCGCGCACGACCTCGGCCACCTTCTCCGGCGCCATCGCCGTGCTCTTGGACTGGAGACGCGAGAGGATCGCTTGCCCCTCGGGGCTCGAGGCGCCTGGCATGTAGCTCGCGATCTGGCCGAGCTTCATGACGAGGCCCTTCATGCGCCCCATCTCCTTGGCGAGCTCTTCGGCGGCCCGCGTGCGCGCGGCGTCCACTGCCGGGGACGCGCCCACCGCGTGCTTCGCGTAGCGCACACCGAGCTTCGCCGCGAGCTTCGCCGTGGCGAGCGTGCGCTTGCGAAAACCGCTCGCCAGCTCGGTGAGCGGAGCCTCGTCGTCGTCGTCGCTCATCGCGCGAGCATGGATCCCCTCCCGGTCGCACGCCCGACCCCCACACTTGCGTTGCGCGCGGGGCATGCGAGAGAGCGGCCGTGAAATTCTCCGACCTGGGCCTCGTGCCCGCCATCCTCGAGGCCGTC
This sequence comes from Sandaracinaceae bacterium, assembly GCA_019694315.1. Lineage (GTDB taxonomy): Bacteria > Myxococcota_A > Polyangia > Polyangiales > Sandaracinaceae > JAFLCL01. The sequence continues at coordinate 1,424 of JAIBCE010000026.1, read as the reverse complement.
GCGCGCGAGGGATACACGGAGCCGACGCCGATCCAGGTGAAGGCCATCCCCCCGGCCCTCGGTGGCCGCGACGTGCTCGGCTGCGCGCAGACCGGCACCGGCAAGACCGCCGCGTTCGCGCTGCCGATGCTCCAGCGCCTCGACGCCTCCGCCTCCGACGAGGTGCGCCTGCGCGGCCTCATCGTCACCCCCACACGCGAGCTCGCCACGCAGATCGGCACGAGCCTCACCGCCTATGGCGAGGGCCTCGACCTCTATCACACGGTCATCTTCGGCGGCGTCAGCGAGAAGCCGCAGATCGCGGAGCTCCGCGAGGGCATCGACATCCTCGTCGCCACGCCCGGGCGCCTGCTCGACCTCATGCGGCAGAACGCCCTCCATCTCCGCGACGTCGAGTACTTCGTGCTCGACGAGGCAGACCGCATGCTCGACATGGGGTTCCTGCCGGACGTGAAGCGCATCATCGCGGCCCTCCCCAAGCAGCGTCAGTCGATGTTCTTCAGCGCGACGATGCCGCCCGACATCCGCGCGCTCGCGGACTCGCTCCTCATCAACCCGGTGAGCGTCGCGGTCGCGCCGCCGGCCACCACGGCCGAGCGCATCGAGCAGCGCGTCTACTTCGTCGACGGCAAGGCCAAGACGGCGATGCTGGTCGAGCTGCTGCGCGATCCGGCGCTCAGCCGCGTGCTCGTCTTCACGCAGATGAAGCACGGCGCCAATCGTCTCGTGGAGAAGCTCGCGAAGGCCGGCATCCCGTCGGCCGCGATCCACGGCAACAAGAGCCAGAACGCACGCGATCGCGCGATGAACGGCTTCCGCGACGGCTCGCTGCGCATCCTCGTGGCGACCGATCTCGCGGCGCGCGGCATCGACGTCGACGGCCTCTCGCACGTCATCAACTACGATCTGCCGAACGTGCCCGAGACCTACGTGCACCGCATCGGCCGCACCGGCCGCGCGGGCGCAGCGGGCATCGCGATCTCGTTCTGCGGGCGCGACGAGCGCGCGTACCTGGCGGACATCGAGAAGCTCACGCGCGTCAAGGTCGATCGCGTCGAGGACGAGCTCCTGCAGCGCGTGCTCGCGTCGCTCCCGGCAGGGCAGGAGAGCGCTCCCGAGGACGACGATCGCGGGCCCCGCCACGGCGGGCGACATGGCGGACGACGCGGCGACAACCGCGGTCGCGGTCACGGCGGACACTCCGGGCCGCAGATCACGGTGCGCCAGTCGCCGGCGACGGGACATGCCTCGAGCCACGGCCACGGCGGTGGTGCGAGCCACGGGCCCGTGCACGGCGGCGACCACGCGGCACCCTCCGCGCGCGGTCAGGGGACGCGCGCTGGCGGCGGTGGTCACGGCGGTGGTGGTCACGGCGGTGGTGGTCACGGCGGTGGCGGTCACGGCGGTGGCGGTCGGGGCGGTGG
>JAIBCE010000315.1 GCA_019694315.1 Sandaracinaceae bacterium | reverse complement strand
AGGCGATCGGCGAACGCGCCCCGCGCATCGTTCACGTGGTTCGGGTCGGGCATCACGAACGTGAGCGCGAACGTGGTGGCGTAGAGCGCGGACGTGGTGATGGACGAGATGCGGTGGGGCCAGGGGATGCCGTAGCACTGGTCCTGACCGAAGACGGCATTGCCCTGCGCGCAGGGGTTCTCGTCCTGTCCCGCGCCGACACCGTAGAGGTTGTAGTACTGGATGAAGCCCAGCACGGCGGTCGCCGTCATCGAGACCCACGTGGCGATGCCGAGGGCACGGTGGATCTGGCCGATCTCGCGGCGCTGTCGCACCTGCTCGGTGTAGACGCGCTCTTCTTCGGCCTCGGCCGCGGCGTCGGCGGCGGCGGCGGTCTGGGCGATCAGCTCGGGCTCGAGGCTCGCGTACGCCTCGATCGCGGGCGGCGAGGCGAGGAACGCCGCGTCGAACGCGGGTGGCTCGAGCGCGAGACCGAACACCGGGGTGGCGAAGAGGAGCGCGGCGAGGGCGGACATGGCGCTCGACACTATCTCCGTCGTCGCACGCGGCGAGTGAGAAACGCTTGCGGCGTGAGCAAAACCGCTGCGCACATCCATGCGCACACGCGTCGAGATCAACTGCCGGGTCGGGTCCGCTCGCCTGCGATCGTGTGCCCAGGGTCGGTGTCGACCTTCGGCGACTCGATCCCCACGTCGGTGATCGAGAAGGCAGTGGTCGGCTCGCTCGCGAGCTCGTCCTGTCCTGCCTCGCTCCCGATCCCCGGATCGGACGTCACCGACGCGAGCTCCGCCGCGGAGGGCTCGATCTCTTCGAGGGCCTCGAGCTCCGAGGTCGAGGGCTCGAGCTCTCCGCGGAGCGCTGCCTCCGCCGCCTCGATCTCGGACTCGCTCGGCCCGATCTCTTCTTCTTCGAAGTCCTCGACCCACGGATCCCCGTGCTCGAGATCGGGGAGGATCGTCGCGTAGATCGCCGCCACGCGACGACGCCGCGCCCCGCTCGAGTAGTGATCGCGCACGCGCCGATAGCCCCCATCGGTGAGGCGATCGCGCGTCTTGCTCGAGCCGAGCACCTCGAGGATCGCGGCCGCGAGCGCCTCGTCGTCGCCGGGCGGATAGACCAGGCCCTCGTGCTCGTCGCGGAGCACCTCGCCCACGCCAGGCACCGCCGCGGCGATGACGGGTCGCCGACACGCCATGTACTCGAAGAGGGGCTGCGGGAGATCGCCGAGCACCTGGAAGCGCGGCGCGGCGGCCGCGGGCGCGACGCACAGATCGGCGGCGGCGATGATGCCGGGGATCGCGCGGGCCGCGGGCTCGCCGCGGATGTCGACCGCGTCGCGCAGCCCGAACGCGTCGACGACCTGGCGAAGTCGATCTCGGCGAGTCCGATCCGGATCGCCCGCGAGCATCACCCGGATGGGCCGCGTCGTGCGCACGCGGCGCACCGCCTCGAGCAGCGTGGGGAGCTCGCGGTCGGCGGTGAACGTGCCGAGATAGAGGAGGCGCGCGACGTCGTGCGGTGCAGGCGGCCGCCAGTCGAGCGTGCCCACGTCGACACCCGGCGGCAGCACCTCCACACGCACGCCGGGGTGCGTCTCGGCGAGGCTCCGCTTGGCGGCCTCGGTGGGGACGATCACGAGGTCCGCTGCGGCGAGACAGCGCTGGTGGAAGTCGGACCAGACCTTCTCCACGCCCGCGCCGAGGGCCTCGTCCGGGAACGTGGCCATCTCGTACACGAGCTGGAAGCCGAGCTCGGGCTTGCGCTCCGCGGCGAGGGCGCCCTCGAAGGGCCCGCGGACGTGCACCACGTCGTAGCGCTCCGCCTCGAGCTGCCTCGCGACCGCGCGATCGAAGGCCTCGCGCTGCTCCATCGGCTCGCCGTCGCCCACAGGCACACGGAACATCCGGCCCTCGCCCACGCGCTCCACGTGGCTGAGCTGCTCCGTCTTCACCGTGACGAGGTCGACCTCGGCTCGGATCGCCGCGACCATCGCCATGAGCGCGGCGCCGTGAGGGCTCGTGCCGGGGACGGGCGCGAAGGCGGTGGCGAGGATGCGGGGGCGAGGATCCACCGGCGCGATGGTACAGGGGTGCGCCTGACTGGCCAGGCAGAAAGGCGGGCGCCGGGGCGAAGAGCTTGCGTTTTTCTCGCAGGTCCGACTATGACTCCCCCACTCGGGCCCGCTGGGTCACCCCTCGGCTCGCCCTGGCCACACTTTGCACCCCTATGGGGAGGTCGTCGTGAAGGAGCTCGCTCGCTTTCTCTTGCAGAACGCCCAGATCGACTTCTCGGGCGAGATCACCATCGAGCAGGTGCGGCAGTTCCTGCGCGACGACGACTCGCGCGAGGCCCGGGCCCTGCTCGCCCGCCTCATCGAGGACAAGGGCGTGGACGACATGCTCGTGACGGTGGCCGACTGTCTCAAGGAGTACATCTCCGAGGGCATCAACGAGGAGACCGTTCGCGCGCAGCTCGCCGTCTACGGCGAGAGCTGAGGCCGAGCGCGCAATGAGCGAGCGCGCATGAGCCCGCAGGCCGCGAGCGTGCGGTGCGGGCTCGCGGTCGCGCTCGGAGCGGTGGCGATGGGCTGCGATCTGCCGCCGAGCCGCGGTGCCGTGGGGACGATCCACGCGGAGGTCGTGGCGCCTGCCGACGGTCGGCTCGAGCGTGACGGCGTCATCGAGCTGGCGCTCGACGCGCTGATCGAGCCGCGCACGCTGGTCGGGGCGGATGCAGCCCTCGTGAGCGGCGAGCGCGAGCTGGGCGTGGCGCTGCGCTTCGAGCCCGTCGCCCGCATCCTCGTGGCGGATCCGGCCGCGCGTCTGCTCGATCCCGACGTCGACTACGTGCTGCGCGTGGAGGGCCCGCAGGGCTTCGATGGGGCGCTGCTCGAGCCCGTCGCGTTTCCGCTGCGCGTCACGCGTGATCTCGCGGTCCCGCCGAGCGCGCCGAGCTACGCGGAGGTCCAGGTCGTGCTCGCGCGCTGCGCGCCCTGTCACCAGCCGGGGCGCGCCGAGCTCGGCCTCGACGTGACCGATCTGGAGGGCACCGCGATCGGCGTGCCCGCCGACGAGGTGGCGCAGGCCGGGGCAGGGGCGGGGCTCGGTGGCGCGCTCCGCATCGAGCCGTTTCATCCGGAGCGCAGCTATCTCCTCTACAAGATGATGGGCGAGGGCCCGATCGTCGGGGCCCCGATGGGCGCCTCGGACGCGCCGGACGTGCCGCTCGACGAGGCCTCGCTGCGCGTCGTGTCGCGCTGGATCGCTGGGGGCGCGCGCCTCGAGCCTTGACGCTTCGTCCGCCCGAGCGATAGCGTCCTTGCCCGATGCAGCGTGGCCTCCGAGCGTCTCTCGCCGCGTGCGGTGCCCTCCTCGCGTGCCTCGTCGCGGCGCCCGCGAGCGCGCAGCGCATGGACCTCGCGCTCTCGCGTCTGCGCGTGCCCAACGGCACGGGCGACTGCACGGGCGCGGCCTTCTGTGCGGACAACACCGCGTGGCAGAGCCTCGCGACGCAGCTCTCGGGCGCGCTGATCCCGCCGCTCGTGGGGCCCGCGCGCACGCGGGGTCCGCGCAGCTTCTACCTCGGCGTCGAGACGATGCTGACGGGCATGGACGCGAGCCAGTCGTACTGGCAGCTCGGCACCGAGGGCGACGGCTCCGATCCGAGCCGCAACCGCGCGGTGGACTCGGTGTTCACCTGGACGCGCATCTCGCTCCGCAAGCCGCTGCCTTTTGGCTTCGAGCTCGGCACGAGCGCAGGCTACCTCGTGAACACCGACTACTTCACGCTCGGTCTCGAGATCCGCTGGGCCATCCTCGAGGGCTGGACGGGTCGTGACTGGTGGGTGCCCGACTTCGCGGTGCGCGCAGCCGTGCAGACGCTCGTCGGCGACGCGCAGTTCAACACGACCGTGGTCGCGCTCGACGCGACGCTCTCGAACTCCATCGTGATCGGCGACGCGTTCGAGCTCTCGCCCTACGTGGCGGGTCAGGTGAACTGGGTGTTCGCGGACACCGAGCTCGTGGATCTCACGCCGACCGTCGACGCCTACCAGCTCTGCAACCCGACGACGCCCGACCCCGCGACGGGCGCGCGCATCAACTGCCAGGGCGACGCGAGCGACTTCAACAACAACACCGTGTTCCGCAGCGTTCGCCTCATGCGCCCCCGCCTCGTGCTCGGCGCGCAGGCCCGCTACGAGCTCATCACGGTGAACCTCGGCTTCTCGTTCGACCTGATGAAGCCGCACGACACGAACGCAGACCTCTCGGCCGATCTGCCCCAGCAGTGGCGCCTCGATCTGGGTCTGGGCTTCTCGTACTGAGCTTGCCTCGGCGGCCGCGCCGAAGGGCTGGCTCCACCCTACTGCGCAGGCGGCCTCACAGCCGTGAAGCACGGCAGTTTCCGACAGGCCCCTCGAGGGTCTCCGTGATCACGCAGAAAGGGATGGGTGGTGCGCAGTCTGCATCGGACTCGCAAGCGTTGCCTTCGCATGCGGGATCTGTCGCCGCTCGACAGAACCGCACGAGCCCCACATTCGCGCCGAGACGCCGCTCCGACCGGCAGCAGAGCTGGTCTGCCGGACAGTCCGACCTCTCGTCGCATCCCGTGACGAAGAGGCAGACATCTCCGGCAGCCACCGACTCGATGCACTCAGTCACCGCACAACTCGTGTCGCGGCTCAGCAGACAGCAAACGGGGGTCTCGCCGGCGCACAGTCGGTCGCCACAAGAAATCTCATCGGCACGCGTAGGCTCACGCCAGGCCCCGCACCACGGCCCGGCGTCCGCCATGTCGGGCGTGGCCGTGCCGACGCAACCTGCAGCCAATGGAACGATGAGTACGAACCGCAGGATGCGGGGGGTTCTCACAGGCAATCCGCCGTATCAGGCCGGCCCCTTGCCCACCTTCCACTTGTCATGGGAGCACCGTAGCAGTTGGTTGCGTGAGTTGAGTGCCGCGGGTTGAGGAGCGTGGGCGTGTCTCGCCCGTTCTCCGCCCGACGAACCAGCGCCCGTCCGACGTGACGAACGATGCGATCCATGGCGGACCAGCAGAGTCACTCGAACGTCAGCGTCCTCGGGTCGATACGGAAGACAGTCTCGAAGGTCTGGAACAGCATGTCCGTCTCGGTGAGATACGCAATCTGCTGCGCTGGAACCCCGTCGATGGAAGGGACGTAGGCCACCGCGCCATCGCTCAGCCGGTAGATGGCATAGACCTGTGTCACGCCGTCGGGGTGGATCTCGATCTGTCCGTAGTACCCGCCGCCGGCGCTCCCGCGACCGCGCTGCGTCAGGTCGCGGACGCGACGACCGATGAGCCGCTCGCCGTCGTACGTCCCGGTCCAGAGCTCCATGTGCCCGTACGCGCCAGTCTCGGGGTCACGCTCACGAGCCTCCACCCAGGCGATGGTGTCCGTGCCGACCGCGAAGCTGCGGACGTCTCCGTCGGGGACCTCGTAGAGGATGTCGGCGACCTGACCGGGTTGGGCGTGCGCTAGCCGCACGCGATCGCCCCAGGAGGTCCACACCACATCGTCACCGAGCATGTGAAGCTCCTGCACATAGTCCGGGTAGAACGGCCTGCTGGCGATGGTCACGGCCCCATCGGGCTCGATGGCCCAGGCGAGCGACCCATCCGTCTCGATCGCGATGCGACTGGCACTCACGTCCACCGTCTGGATGCCCTCGAACATCGGGTCGACCGTTGCAATCGGCGTTGCGCTCATCAATTCGTCGATCGTGCTTCGGTAGAAGCGGCCCCATCCCCGCAGCTGCCTCATCCCATCTGCACTGAACTCGTAGAGCTGCGCCGTCACGGCGACCGTGTCGCCACGCGATGCGGCACTGACGTCGCAATGGACGTGATCGTCCGATCGTGACGGCGCGCGGAGCGCGACCACCGGCGTTCCATCTCGGCCCAGGAGCGCCACGATTCGATACGACGTCTCACGGGCGACGATCCACACTCGGCCATCGATCCCCGTCGCCCAGTCCATCCAGCCGAACAGGGGGCCTCGCCAGCGCAGGCAGCCCAAACCGCATGACTCCCAGTCGCCCAGTGTGAGGGCGTACTCCGGGTGGGTCGCCACATCCACCCGGCAGTCAGCGGGCAAGTCCCCGAAGTGCTCCCATCCCGCGGCGGGTGGTGGCCCAGTGTCCTGATCGGCGTCGCGTCCCACGTCGAGGCCCGTGTCTCGTCCGCCATCGCGTCGGACCGCCGCGTCGCGGCCGGCATCCGGGTCGAGCTGAGCGTCGCAATAGCGCTCTCCCGTCGTCGGGCAGTACGCCGGACAAGTGCAGTTGGTGCTCGACAGCAAGACGACCAGACTGCCCAGCAGGATCCGACACGTCCTCGCCCTCAGAGGCACGAGGCCATGGACGCTGCGAGAGCCGCAGCAAGCCCCCTCCACCGATGACCCTCTGCCATGGGCACCTCCATGGGCAGGATCGGCAGCTGCTGCGGAATGGTCAAGCGGTGGCCTCGCGCTGAGCTGCCGGAGATCGAACACCTCCAGGTCGGCGCCACCTCGCGCCGAGCTGCGCTAGCGTGCTCAGCAGCGCGGGCGCCAGATGAGGACCGTGTTGTTGTCCTCGCGGCACTCGTTGGCGGCGCCGCCGTCGGGGAGATCCGCGGGGTCGTCGATCACCGCGTAGTAGTCGGTGGTCGGGGCCATGTATGGCACCGTGACCGTCACCGTCTCGGTGCCGCCCTCCGGAAGCAGCGTGCCGGTGGTGACGCCCTCGGCCACGCGCTCGCCCACGCCGGGGCCGCCGCGCCAGAAGCTCACGACGATGCCCGGGCCCACGCGGTTGAGGCCCCAGTTCTGCACGTCGACCGAGAGCGACATCTGGCCCGACGGCGTGCAGGTGAAGCGCCCGCGGCCGCCCCAGAGATCGGGGCTGTAGAGGATGGTCTCGCGGTGCTCCGCGAGGTTCTCCCGGTAGTTGTTGGCCTCGCGCCACGAGGGCGTCTCGGGGTGCGTCACGAGGCCCGTCTCGGTCACGTTGGTGATGTGATAGGCGTGCTGGTTCCAGATGCGGCGCGCGCCCACCCAGCGGCCGCGGCCATCGCCCCAGATGAACACGCCGGGCTCGGTCAGCCGCGGGCGGAGGAAGAACGCCTCGGCGTTCGCGGAGAAGATGATCTCGGCGTTGCCGTCGGCGTCGACGTCCGCGATGGTCGGGTTCTCGGTGCGCGTGCGCGACGAGTTCGGGTGCGTGAAGAGCGTGGTGCCCGTCATCCCGTCGAACACGAAGAACGCGTACTGATCGTTGTAGACGACCTCGGTGCGACCATCGCCGTTGAAGTCGAAGAGGCTCGAGCCCGTCGTCGACGACGAGCCGTCGTCCGAAGGAGCGAGCCAGCGAAGGCCCGCGTTGCCGCAGCCGGCGGGATCACCGGGCCCGAGGCAGTCGGGATCGTAGACGCCGTACTGCGAGGCGTGCGCGATCGCGAGCTCGACGTCGCCGTCGCCGTCAAAGTCGCCGATGGTGGGCGGGCCTCCGCCCGGTCGCCCCGAGATGCCCTCGATCTGGCGCTGCCAGAGCACGTGCCCGTCGAGGTTGTCGAGCAGGCGAATCCAGCCGCGTGCCACGAGCGCGACCTCGGGGCCCGAGTCGTCGAGGAGGTCGGCCACCGCGCAGAAGCCATCGTAGGCCTCGTCGTTCACCCACATGTACGAGCCGTCCAGGCGGATGGCGGCGTTGCCCGCGATGACCTCCTGCACGCCGTCCTCGTCGAGATCGGCCACGCACGAGATCGGGCCGAGCATCTGGTTCACGCCGCGCGAGGTGTCGTTGGCCCCGTTGGCGATCAGCGCGCCCGTGCGGCCGTCGAGGATCCAGCGGCCGATGACGACCTCGACGTTCCCGTCGCCGTCGAGATCGGCGAACGTCGGCGCTCCCCCGATCGAGCGATTGCGACGGTCACCGCGATCGATCGCCGTCGGGTAGGGCGACATCCAGAGCAGCGTGCCGTCATGGTTCACCGCGTACGCGCTGTCGTAGACGCCCAGACCCACGAACTCGGCGAAGCCATCGCCGTCGATGTCGCCGGCGGCGATGTTCGTGGAGGCTTCGAAGGGGCCCGTCTGCGCAGGATCGGACGGATACGAGATGGTCTCGTCCGTCATCGGATCCCAGAGACGCAGGACGCCCTGCTCGTCCTCGAGCGAGCCGTACGACACGAACGCCACGATCGGATGGATGTCGCCGCCGTCGGTGGAGTCGGGATCGATCACCATCGGCGTCGCGCAGACGTTCACCGACGATGGGCGCTCCACGGCGTGCCCGCCCGGCCACCAGCGCTCGAGCACGGGCGCATCGAACGGATCGATCGCGGGACGCACGAGGCAGCCGCTCGGATCGGGGTGGGGCTCGAGCGGCGGCTCGAGCGCGTCGGGCGCGCCGACGAACGCGTCGGTGCCGACGTCGATCCCCATGTCGGGGAGATCGACCACGTCGGGGAGCGCTTCCCCGTCGTGCAGGAACACGTCGCGGCTCGCGTCGACGGGCGCGCTGTACGCGTCGCGGCCCCCGTCGCGCAGGCCGGCCTCGCCCTCGTCGCGGCCGTTCGTGAGGTAGCAGCCCGCCGCCGTCGGCATGGTGGCGGCGAGGGCCAGACAACGCAAGAACGCGTGGCGTGCAGGGGAGGGGGACACGGCGGCGCCACTCTTACACAAGCCGCGTGCCAGTCGATCCGAGGCCCGCGCGGCCGAAATGTGGGGGAAATAGGCCATGGATCGGCCGTGCGTTCGTTTCCTGACGCTTCGGCTGCGCTTCGTGCACGGCCCGCGGCGTGATAGGGCTCGCGCATGCGCGTGGTGCGAGTGAGCGAGTCGGAGCGAGGACATTGGGGCGTGCTCGAGGCCAGCGGCGAGGTGCGCCTGTTCTCGGCGGCGCCGTACGAAGGCGGGGTCGCGACCGCGCGCGTCGTGCGCGATCCCACGTTCCTCGCCCCGGTGACGCCCAGCAAGATCGTGTGCGTCGGTCGCAACTACGCCGCGCACGCGAAGGAGCTGGGCAACGAGGTCCCCAAGGAGCCGCTCTTGTTCCTCAAGCCGCCGAGCGCGTTGCTCGCGCCGGGAGGATCGATCGTGATCCCTGCCGACAGCCAGCGCGTGGAGCACGAGGGCGAGCTCGCGGTGGTGATCGGATCACGGCTGCGTCACGCGAGCGAGGACGAGGCGCGCGCGGGCATCTTCGGGATCGCGGCGGGCAACGATGTGACGGCGCGTGATCTCCAG
>JAIBCE010000314.1 GCA_019694315.1 Sandaracinaceae bacterium | reverse complement strand
TGTTCACGCGGATGCCGTACGCCGCCACGGCCACCGAGCCGGCGATGCCCACGAGCGAGAAGACGAGGATCACGATCACCTTCGTGATCGGGAAGCCCACGAACACGCCGTAGTACACGGCCATGATGGTCCCGATGAAGCCGAAGAGGACCATGATGAAGCGGACCTGCGTCTCGACGTAGGTCTTGCAGGTCTCGAAGATGAGCTCGGAGATCTCGAGCATCGCCTTGTGGACCGGCATGTTCTTCATCTGGACGTAGATCGCGATGGCGAACGCGACGCCCAGGCCGGACACGACGAGGCCGCTCATGAGGAGCGTGCGACCGTCGACACCGAGCATCGAGATGTCGGCGAAGTTCGGCAGGACGAGGTTGGCCTCGCCGCCGGCCTGGTGCCCGCCGCCCTCGGCGTGCTGGGCGAAGGCGGTGGAGCCGACGCTCGCGAACAGCGCCGCGAACAGCGCCGAGACCACGCTCGCCGCGTTGGACAGAGTGGATCGAATGGGGGTCTTGGACATGAACCGCGTCTCCTCGAGCCTGCGGACGGCCATGGCCGCCGCGTGCGACGTGCTCCGCCAGGAGGGCCGAATCCGCGCCCGGCAGAGGTCGCGAGACCCTGCCGGTTGGGCAAAAAACGCCTGGAATTCGGCCTTCCGTACGAAAGGCGCCGCCTCTTAGCAGTCGAGGCGCGACGTGTCGAGGATCACGCCCTCGACACCCGCCCAGATTCTGCGCGACCGAGGCAACACGCGGCGCGCATCACCCTCGAATCCGCGCTCCGCTGCGACCCAGGCCCCCTTCGTCGCTCGGTCCCGGCCCCCCGCAGGGTTCACTGCGTCGGGCCGCGGACGGGCGGCGGACGCTCGTCGTCCATCTGGCGCATCTCGGCATCGGACGGATAGTCGCGCTGGCTCTGGGGCGACGCAGGCCGCACCTCGGCGGCGCCGGATGCATCGCGCTGCGCAGGCGGCTGGACGGGGCCGAGATCGGCTGGGCGGTACTGGCCCGCCGGGAAGTCGATGTAGGTGAAGAAGAACGTGCCCTCGGTGCCCGACGAGATCTGCGGCACCACGTTGGCGCGCATCTGCATGACCAGCACCATGTCGTTGCGGCGACGCTCGAGGTGAGCGCGCACGACCGGCGTCTCGAAGAAAGCGGTCTCGAGGAAGCGACGGCTGTTGCCCACGTGGATGGCCGTGTTGGGGAAGACGATCTCCACGCGCCCCTCGCTCGTGCTCACCGAGGTCGAGATCGCAGCGCTCGTCTGCACGAAGAACCGCGAGCCTCCGCCAGGCATCATCTGGAAGCCCGGCCACGTCACGATCGTGGCGTGCGCGGCCCGACCTCGCCCGCGCCGGTGAGCGACGCGCCCCATCGCGGGCGGCGGGTTGGGCCGACCGGGTGTCACGCCCCCGTACTCCGAGAGCGGGTGCGGTGTCGCCGTGGGTGCGGCGGTCCGCACTTGCTGGGCGAGAGCCTCGGGGACGTACGCGGTCGGGGCGAGCCCGATCAGCGCGATGAGGACGGCATGGAGGTTGCGGCGCACGTGACGATGGTAGGGCAGGTCCCCGGGGCCCCGGCAACTTCCTGCGGAGACCGCGTCCTGACGTATGTTTCGACGCCGTGTCGATGTTCGGCACCGTGCTCGTGGCTTGCGTCGCGCTCTACGCGCAGGCGGCCGTCGTCTATGCGTGGCTCTTCATGTACGGAGCCCGCCGCGACGACGTGAGCGCGGGCCTCTCGGGCACCGCCGCAGGCGCGACGCTCTTCTCGCTCGGCGCCGTGTTCCTCACGGCCGACGCCTCGCTGTGGACCGCGGAGCTCGGGGCGAGGCTCCTCTACGCGGGGAGCTTCGTGGCTGTGGGCTCGTTCTTCCTGGTGGCGCTCGAGCTGTCGAGCGCACCTCGCCACGCCCTCGTCGGACGCGTCGTCCTGGTGCTGATGGCGCTCGGCTTCGTGCTCTCGGCGCTCGGCGTCGTCCACGTTCCGAACACCGTACAGCCAGGCATGGGCCACGAGCCGGCGCTCACGCGCCTGGGCGGCGTGATGCTCTCCCTCGCCATCGTGGCGCTCGTGCTCGCGATGCTCGCTCTGGTCCGCGCATGGTCGCGTCGCGCAGGCGCGCGATGGATCCTCGTCGGCTCCGCGCCCGGTGCGATCGCCACGATCGTCGAGCAGATCGCGAGGGCTCGCGGCTACGAGCCCGTCTTCGCGCTGACGATCCTCGGCACCGTCCTCATCCTCGTGTCGTCGTGGGTACAGCTGCGGCGCTTCTCCGCGGTGGGCGACGACCTCCGCGCGAAGAAGGCGGCGCTCGAGGCCAGCCACGCCGCGCTCTTGCGGGCCCGCGACGACCGCAGCCGCGCCGAACACCTCGCGGACGTCGGCGAGCTCTCGGTCGTGCTCGCGACGGAGATCTCGAGGCCGATGGCCTCGCTGCGGCGATCCGTGGCGAACCTCGACGCACCGACGGTGGAGGCCGGCGACGCGCGCCCGATCCTCGACGAGATCGACGCCGAGACGCGTCACCTCAATCACTTGATCGGCGACCTCCTCGTCTTCGCGCGCCCCTCGCACGAGGAGCGGCGCGACGTTCGCGTGTCGGTCCTCGTGGAGGACGCGCTCCGCGACGTCCGAGCCCAGACACGGACCGCCGTCCCCGCCGAGCTCGACGTCGATGCGTCGCTCGTGGTGCGCTGCGAGAGCGAGGCGCTGCGACGTGCGGTGGCGCAGGTGATCGAGAACGCCGCGACGGCTGCCAGCGGCGAGCCGCTCGTGATCCGCGCGAGGCCTCGCGAGAAGAAGGAGCTCGTCCTCGAGGTCATCGATCCGGGCGAGGGCATGGACACGGCCGTGCGCAAGCGCGCGCTCGAGCCCTTCTTCACCACCCGACCCAACGGGACCGGGCTCGGCCTCGCGATCGTCGCGCGGGTGGCCCGGGCGCACGGGGGACGGGTCGACATCGAGAGCGCGCACGGTCGCGGCACGACGGTCTCGCTCACCTTGCCGCGGGTCACCGAGCCCGTGCCAGAGGCGCGGAGCTGAGCGATGTCGATCCACGCCACGCTGCTCGTCGGATGGTCCGGAACGCTGGGCTTCCTCGCGGTGTGGTTCGCGTTGCTCGCACGCCTGCGCCCCGAGGAGCGCCTCTTTCGCGTGTTCGCAGGGGCGTGCCTGAGCACGGGCCTCACCATGCTCGCGACGGCGGCGCTCCTGGCCGCGCCCAACGCAGCGCTCGCGGCCCAATGGCGCAGCTTCCAGCTCGCGGGCCTCGGCATCACCGCCGTGATGCTCCCCGATCTCGTGTCGGGACTCTTGCAGCGCCCCGTCCCGCGGGCCCTGCCGCAGTGGGTCGGCGTGATCTTCGGCGTACTGGCCGCCAGCGGCGTGCTCGTCGACCCCCTGGCGTCGCGAGCCAGCGGCCAGCTCACGACCGCAGGCGCCACGGGCACCGCGCTGCTCGCCCTCGCCGTCGCGCCTGCGACGTTCGCGCTCGCGCGGAGCGCGCTCACCACGCGCGGGCTGGGCATCATCGCCGTGGCGCTCGTCGTCGCGCTCGTCGGAGGCCTCGCCGACATGGCCCGTCTCGTCTCCTCGCATAGCTCGTGGGAGCTCGCGCCGCACAGCCTCGGCATCGCGGCGCTCGCGTTCGGCGCCACGCTGATGCGTCGCGCCGTCTCCGCCGAGGCAGAGCTCGAGCGCAGCTCGGCCCTCTTGGTGCGCGCGCTCGAGGACGTGCGTGAGGAGGAGCGAGGACTGCTCGAGACGCGGAGCCGTGCGGCCCTCGGCGAGCTCGCTGCGGTCATCGCGCACGAGGTGCGCAACCCGCTCGCGGTGCTGCGCAACGCGGCCTCGTCGCTGCGCAAGCCCACCACGAGCTCCGTCGACGTCGAGACCCTGGTCGAGATCATCCAGGAGGAGACGAGACGCCTCGACGAGCTGGGACGCTCGCTCGCGCGATACGCGGAGCCCCTGCCCTTCCGCCCCGAGCGCATCGCCGTCGACGCGCTCCTCCGCGACGTCGTCGTCGCCGTGAGCCGCGCCCACGAAGCCCCTCCCGATGTGACGCTCGAGGTCGTGCCCACGGACGAGCACGTGAACGGCGACCCCGCGCTCCTCCGCCAGGCCTTCGTCAACGTCGTCGACAACGCGATCCGCGCCAGCGCCCGCGCGATCGTCCTCTCGGTCGTCCGCTGCTCGGAGGGCGTACGCATCGACGTGACCGACGACGGCGAGGGCATGAGCGACGCCGTGCTCGAGCGCGCCCGCGATCCATTCTTCACGACGCGAGCCACGGGCACGGGCCTCGGGCTCGCGCTCGTCGACAAGGTGGTGCGGTTGCACCGCGGCGCGCTCGCGCTCGCTCGCCGTACGCCGCGCGGGACGGTGGTCTCGATCACCCTCGACGCGGCCTCATGAGGCCAGCCTCGATCTAGAAGCGCGGAGGCTCGAAGGCCGGGATCGACGCGGGCGTCGTGACCGCTTCGGGCGTCTCCGGCAGCGTCGCCGAGTTCGCGAAGTCGATGGGCAAGTAGAAGAGCCAGAGCCGATCGTGCCCGATGCGGTGCTCCCAGCCGACGAGGCCGTAGAGCACCCGCCACCAGTGCTCGCCGTCGCTCCGCTCGCCGTAGTCGAAGAGCCCACTCACGTGCAGCTCCCACTCCCAGCGGCCCTCGTGGGTCCACTGCCGACGGCGGAAGTACGTCGCGAGCGGGAACGTCACCTGCGTCTCGGTGATGCCCTCCACCACGCGGTAGTAGAACGGGAACGCGACGGTGTAGCGGCTGTGGTTCTCGTAGCTCTCGAAGTCCCACCACAGCGGGTTCAGCACCGTGAAGCGGTGGCTCGGGACGCTCTCGTAGTACCAGAGCGGGTGGATGTTCACGGCGTCTCCGTCGTGCCATCGCGAGACCTGGATGGTGGGCAGCACCCACGTCGTCTCGTCGTGGAGCTCCTCGTTGACGTAGCTACCGAAGAGCGGCGTGAGCCAGAGATGCGAGCGACCGTGCTCCTCGAGGCTCAGGAAGAAGGGCGCGATGGCCCAGTTGTCGTACGCCGGGCTCGACCAGTGCCACGCCAGCGGCGTGACCATGAGCGTCTCGCTGTGATCGCGCGGATCGCGCAGGTGCATGAAGAACGGGAGCACCGCGTCGAGCTCGGTCGCGCCGCGATAGCGCTGGTACACCCACGACACGAGCGTCTCGGACGCGCCCTCGCGGAGATAGAGGAACGCAGGCGTCGAGAGGCGGAACGCGTCGGGCGACTCCGACCAGTGGAAGAGGAGCGGCGGGATCGTCGTCGAGTGGAAGCCGGGACCTTCGTCGTGGTGGAGGAGACCCGCGATGCCCCAGAAGCTCTCGGCGCGATCTTCTTGGTAGTAGAAGGGCGCGAAGACCGTCAGCGTCCGGTCGATCTGGGGGTTGCGCCACCGCCAGAAGAGCGGCGGGACGAACTGGTACTCCTCCGTGGGCGAGTTGTGCACCCAGAGGAGCGGGAACAAGCCCCAGCGCTCGTCGTCGCGATTGCGGATGCGGTACGCGAGCAGGCCCGCGGTGAGGTAGTCCTCGTTCTCGCTGCCCCACGCGGCGGAGAGCAGCGGCGGCAGCAGGTGGTAGTAGCGGCCTCCCTCGTGGTGACCGCTCGCGAAGAGGGGCAGCACGCCCACGTCGTGGCTCTGCGCGTCCTCGTGATGGAAGACCGGGCCCGCGATCCACGTGTGGTGGCCTTCGCCGCGGTACCACCAGAACAGTGGGAACACGACGTCGAAGGGCTCGGCGCCCTCGCGGTGATAGACCGGCGGGATGACGAGCTCGCTCGTGCCCGGGGACTCTCGGAGATAGAACGCCGGAAAGACGGCCGTGGTGGTGATGCCGCCGCGGCGCTCGTGCAGGAACAGCGGGGGGATCGGCAGCTGGAAGTCGTCCTCGCGCGGCGGTGGCGGATCGGGCGGAAGGAACCGCGACGTGCGCCCCTCGGAGGGGTTCGTGCCATCCGCAGGAGGAGGCGCTGTCGCATCACCCGCAGCGTCAGCATCTGCATCTGCGTCGGCATCTGCGTCGGCATCTGCGTCGGCGTCGGCGTCTGCGTCGGCGTCTGCGTCGCCGTCTGCGTCGCCGTCTGCGTCCGCATCGGCGTCTGCGTCCGCGTCCTCGTCCGCGTCCGCGTCCGCGTCGTCCTCGTCCGCGTCCGCGTCCTCGTCCGCATCATCCTCGTCCGCCTCCGCGCTCGACCCGCGCTCCGTCGGATCCTGCAGGCGGTATTGTGCGTGGACACGCGCCGCCCCCGTGAGCGCGACGAGCGCGCAGACGAGCGACGTGACGAGCGCGACGCGGGTCTGGCTCACCGTGCGGCCCCGTCGTGGCTCGCGCCCTCGAGGGCCAGGCGCGCGCGGATCGCGGCCACCACGGCGTCGTGAGCCACGTCTTGCTGGTGGCGCACGCGCATGTCCTTGAGCTGGACCACGCCGCGCGCCTCTTCCGCCCCACCGAGGATCACCACGGTGCGGGCGCCGAGCTTCTCCGCGCGACGGAGCTGGCTCTTCATCGACTGGCCGCGGAGATCTCCCTCCGCGGTGAGCCCGGCCGAGCGCAGCTGCTTGAGCATCACCGCCGCCTTCACGTTCAGCGAGGGCTCGGCCACCACGACCATCGCATCGAGCGAGCGAGCGCTCGCCTCGTTCGGCAGGGCGAGGAGGATGCGCTCGAGTCCCATGGCGAAGCCGATGGACGGTACGTCCGGACCGCCGAGCTCTTTCACCAGGCCGTCGTAGCGCCCCCCGCCGCAGAGCGCGTTCTGCGCCCCGAGCTCGCCGCCCTTGCCCTGGATCTCGAAGAGCGTGCGCGAGTAATAGTCGAGGCCGCGCACCAGCTTGGGCTCCACGCGGAACTTCGTCCCGAGCGCGCCGAGCGTCGCGGTGAGCTCGTCGAAGTGCGCCCGATCGGCGTCGTCGAGCATGTCGAGGATGGACGGCGCAGACGCGCAGATCTCCTGATCGACGGGGCTCTTGGAGTCGAGGATGCGCAGCGGGTTCGTGACGAGGCGCTGCTTGCTCTCCTCGGACAAGCGCGCCTCGTGCGGCGAGAGGTAGCTGCGCAGGGCCTCCCGGTAGCGCGCCCGGGTGTCGCGCGAGCCGAGCGAATTCACGAGGACCTCGAGATCCTGGACACCGAGGGACGCGAGGAGCGAGACGACCATCTCGATCATCTCCGCGTCGATCTGTGGGCCGGAATCGCCGAAGCACTCGAGGCCTGCTTGCCAGAACTGCCGGTAGCGCCCTCGCGCCGGCCGCTCCCGGCGGAACATCGGGCCGAGGTAGTACCACTTCGACACCGGCTCCTGCCCGTGCACCGCGTGCTCGAGGTAGGCGCGCACGGCCGACGCCGTGCCCTCGGGCCGCAAGGTCAGCATGTCGTCGCCCTTGTCGACGAACGTGTACATCTCCTTGCTGACGATGTCGGTGGCCTCGCCGATCGACCGCACGAACAACGGCGTCGGCTCCACGAGCGGCGTGCGCACCTCGCCGTAGCCGTAGCGGCGCGCCGTCTCGCGGAACGCGGCCTCCACGCGATGCCAGCGCGGCATCGCGTCGGGCAGGACGTCGTTCATGCCTTTGACGGCGCGGATCAGGCTCGGATCGCTCATGGTCGCGGACGCAGCGGCCCGACACGGTGGTCGGTTCTCGCCCCTCCGGGGCGCGAAAAAAGGCCACTCTTTCGAGGGGCCGCGCTTCGTACCCGATGCGTCCTAGCAGGGCAAGACGCGGGACGAGAACGACCGACGCCCCGGACTGTTCTCAGGGACCGAGAAGGAATCGAGATCCCGCCGAGCGCAGCGCGAGGCGCCCAAGGGGGGCTGGGGCCCCGCGCGGGAGCATTCGCGTCAGCGAATGGAGCGGGTGGGGGCCCCGCCTCGCGGGGGAGGGTCCGCATGGACCCTCGAGCCAACTCAGTGACCGTTCACGGCCTCGATGATCGCCATCAGGATCGAGAAGAACATGATGATGGTGACGAAGACGGCCGAGATCACGCAGCCCACGGCCTGGTTGCCTGCCATCTGCGCGCCCTGCTGCGCGACCTGCATGGGGGCCACGGCAGGCGCGAGCCCGGAGATCGATGTATCGCGCCGCTCCGATCCGCGATCGACGATGACGGCCTGCGGGATGAGCTGCGGCGTCTCGGGGCGGAAGCGCTCGTCGCCGCGACGCACCGCCGTGCCCACCGCCACGACCTCGATCATGCCGCTGCCGATCTCGCGGATCTGGAGCTTGTTGCCGATCACGCGCTCGGCGCCGATCTGCTGCGCCTCCTTGCGGATGAGCTCGAGGCAGTTCTCGCGCGCCTCGTAGACGAGCTTGGTCACATCGTTGAGCTCGCCGCGGGCGAGGCCTTGGAAGAGCGCGCCGATGCCGCCGACCACGCCCAGCGAGTACACGCTGGTCGCCATCACGAGCTGGTGCGGCACGAGCCCGAGCTGCGTGAGGTTCCAGAGCTCTTCGCCCGAGAGCTCGGAGGTGACCACCTGCGCTGCGCTCACGGGACCGGGCGAGATCGCGTCGTGGTGCGAGGCCGTGCCCGTGAGGAGCAGCTCCACCGTACCCGGCCCGTGCGGCAGCATCTTCACGTTCACGTCCACCACCGCGTTGGCACCGGCGCGCGCGGCCTCGGCCTTGAGGCGATCGAGCGCCGTGTGGCGGATCTGGTTGTACATCGAGCTGAACTCGTGCACCTCGCCGCGCGCGAGCGTGCGCACCGAGCCCATGAGGCCGCGGCCCACGCCGAGCGCGTAGGCGATGTTGCCCATGACGAATTTCGCCGGGCGATAGCCCGCGTCGAGGTGGCAGTAGAGCTCGATGCCCGAGGCCGCGCTCGAGAAGAACGGGAGCCGGCCGCGCGTGTCGTTGACCGACGTGCCCTGCGCGAGGAATTCCGTGTACCCCGCGAGGGTTCGCAGCTCGGACACCACGCCCGTGACGCCCGTCGCGCCGTGCTTGCGTGCCTCGTCCTCCATGCGCTGGATCGCGGCGTGGCGCCCCTCGGAGATCATCTCGGTGATCGCGCCGATCTCACCGCCGGCGAGCGAGCGACCGAAGCTCGAGAGACCGCCCGCCACGCCGAGCGATCGAACGCTGTTGCCGACCGTGATCTCCGCGGGCTCGATCCCCTTGAGCCGCAGGCAGTAGATCTCGTTGCCGCTCATGCCGCTGATGAACATGGGCGGCATGGTCCCCCGGCCTCCCGACGAATCCAAGGGGCAGAAGCGGGTGGG
>JAIBCE010000025.1 GCA_019694315.1 Sandaracinaceae bacterium | reverse complement strand
CTCGGGTCACCAGACGAACGTTGGTGAGGGTGAGGGTCGCGGTGCGCGCGAGAATGGCAAACGAGCCGCCGCCGCCCAGTCCAGGCGAGCCGCCGCCACCGCCCATGCCGCCTTCCCCTCCCTGGCCACCACCACCGCCGCCGACCGACGGGCCTCCGAAACACGCCCCGCCGCCGCCGCCACCGCCACCAGCGCCGCGAACACCGAGGAGGCCGACGCCGCCCATCCCACCCACGGCCGGAGCCCAGCCGACGGGACCGATGGTGCCAGCGCCCGACCCAGCACCGCCCTGCATCCCAGTCCCGCCTGTGCATCCAGGAGCGCCGTCACCGCCGCTCGAGGTGCTGGGCGGGATGTAGTCCGTGCCACAGACGCAGGGAGCGGGCATCACGGTCGCGTTGAACTGCCGGCCCCCCGTGCTGGCGCTGTTACAGCCCGAGACGCCCACGCCACCGATGCCGCCGCCGGGGGCGGGCGAGCCGCCCTGTCCACCCGAGGCTGGACTGCCAGTGGGCCCCCCACCCGTACCGCCCGACGTGATGGTGCCGGGGGTGCCGTTGGTGGCTCTGGGCGGCGTTCCCGTGGGCATCGTGCCCGTCGCCCCGGTGCTGCCGGGTCCGCCACGGCCGGCGGTGACGACCGAATTCCGCAGGACGAAGCCCGACGTGCCATTCGCCCAGATCGTGCGCGTGTACGCACCCGCGCTCGACTGGTCTGCCGTGGTGACGTCGATCGAATCGATCGTGGCCCGCTGCGTGACCACGAGCGCACCCAAGGCAGACGAGCTGATCAGGCTGTGCCCACTGCGCGTACGGTAGTCGCTCGCATAGCCGCCCCACATGAGGATCTGGTCGGGCAGATCGATCGGAGCGCTGATGTTGTAGGTGCCGCTCTGGAGGAGCAGCGCGATCGGGCCGCCACGCATCATCGCGATGGCGATGGCGCGCGTGAGGTTGACGGGCGCGCTCGGCCGGTCGCCGGGGCCCGACGAGGCTCCACCGGGCATCACGTAGACGTAGCCCAGCGAGCCCACGACACCGTCGGCGCCGTCACAGTTCGCATCGGCCACGTCGTCGAGGGGATCGGTCACGCCCGTGGGCGTGCACATGTACTCGCAGCCCGGCGAAGCCGAGTCGAGGTCGTAGTAGCCCGTGGCGCAGGTGGTCCCGCAGGCGCCACCCGTGCACGTCGCCACGGTGTGAGGCGCCGTGGCCAAGCACGGCGCGGTGCACACGCCACCCTCGGTGCCGCAGTGCGTGACGTCCGAGAGGCTCGTGGCGTCGAAGGGGTTCTCGCACGCGTTGGTCGTCTCGTTGCACGTGGCGACCGTGCACGCGCTCGAGTCGTCGGGGCAGGCCATCGCCGTGTTCGTGCAGTGGCCACCCGTGCAGAGGTCGGTCGTGCAGAAGAAGCCGTCGTCACACTCGCTGCTCGTGCCACAGCTACCAGCCGCCTCGCAGCCACGCGTGACGTGACAGACCTGGCCCCCGCTGCAGAGCGCCATGTCCGGAAGGTGCTGGCATCCCGTGGCAGGGAAGCAGCCGTCGTTGGTGCACGAGACGCCGTCGTCGCAGTCGGTGATCGTCGTGACGCAGAGGTGCCCCACGCAGTCGACGCCGGTGCACAGGTTGGTGTCCGGATCGGTGCAGTCGCTCGCCACGTCGCACTCGGAGTAGGCGTCCGGCGGCAGGAACGCGTCGGCAGGGGGCGGGCCCGCGTCGCCGGGAGCATCGAGGGCCGTGTCCCCCGTCATGAAGGCGTCGAGGCCTGCGTCGAGACCGGGCGCATCCACGGCGAACGCGTCGGGGTGCTGGTCCGCGTCCAACCTGAACGCATCGAGATCGCCCATGCCCCCGTCGGTGCCGGCGTCAGCGCCGTCTTCATCGGGACTGCGATAGCAACGGCTGTTGTCGAGGTGACAGAACCACCCGTCGGGGCAGTCGTCGTCGTCACTGCACAGGAGACGACCTTCGGGAGGATCCACGCCGAGGCAGCCGGCCGCTACGCCCGTCAGCGCGAGCGCGAACAGGGCCAGCCCACCAAACGCCACTCCACCCAACGCCTTCGAGCTCGAGGCAAGACGCATCAGAATTCCCCTTCGACGAAGATGCTGCTGGGCGAGAGGCGGAGCCGCGCGCTCGCGCGCGCTCCCGACGCCCCGTCACCCGAAGGAAGGAGCGCCCAGACGAGGCCGGCGCCTGCGGCCGCGATGCCCACGCCGAGCATGGCGATGCCGACGCCCCACATGGTCTGGGCGCCGCTGGCCACGCCGCTCAGGTCGGACCAGCTCGAGCCGTCCATCGGGTTGGTCACGCGGCCCGCATCGCCGGCCGCCACGCCCATCAACACCGCGCCCACCACGAGGACGGCGCCACCCGCGCCGACGACGATCCAGGGCGCGATGCCGGGGCCCGAGTCCGTCGGCGTGCCCGTGCCAGTGCCCGTGCCAGTGCCCGTGCCCGTGCCAGTGCCCGTGCCGGCCTCGGTGCCCGTGCCCGTCCCCGTGCCGGCCTCGGTGCCCGTGCCCGTGCCGGCCTCGGTGCCCGTGCCCGTGCCGGCCTCGGTGCCCGTGCCGCCCGCTTGCTGCTGCGCCTGCGCGGCCTCGGCCTGGCTGGCCGCCTGCACGCCCATCGAGCGCAGCATGCGCGCGCGCTCTTCGACCTCGCCACGGTGCTCGTCGTCGGCGGGCGCCTGCCTCAGGAAGGCCTCGAAGGCCTCGAGGGCGAGCGCGTCATGGCCTGCTCGCATCTCGGCTTGCCCGATGTTGTAGAGCAGCGGGTAGCGCGGCGAGAGCAGGTAGGCGCGACGGAACGCCCGCACCGCAGTCTCGAAGTCGCCGGCCTCGTAGGCCGTTCGCGCTTGCGTGTAGTACTGGCGCGCTTCGGTGTCGCTGCTCGCGTCGCTCTGAGCGTGTGCGACGCGGGGCGAGGTGACGAAGCCAAGAGCGAGCACGGCTGCAAAGCCGAGCGGAACGAAGACAGCCCTCCACATGCCCGAACGGTACTACGAATCGAGCCGGACATCGAATGAACGGACTCAGAACGTGTAGGACGAAGAGGCCGTGAGCGCGCCGCCTTGACTGGCCATCGGGCCGCACGAAGTGCCCCCGTTTCCCGAGAGTCCGATGGCATAGGTGGTGGACCCCGTGAGCAGGCTCGTGGCGTTCATCGCCACGCCGATGGATGGTCCACCTGCACCACCGCCGCCGCAACCTCCGGCGCCGCCCTCCCCGCCCGCGCCACCCGCACCGCCCCGCCCGCCGCGCACGTAGGTCGGACCTCCGCAGCCGATCGCCACCTCGCCGCCATCACCGCCTGCGCCGCCCGGGCCACCGAGCTGCCCTCGACCCGCCGCGCCACCGTCGCCGCCCGCTCCACCGCCCATCGTGGCCACGACGCCGCCAGAGAGCTGCACGGTGGAGTCGAACGCGAGGATCGCGATGGACGCACCGCCGCTCTGACCGCCCGAGCCACCACCACCGCCTGCGCCGCCCGCACCACCCTGACCGCCACCGCCGCCTGCAGCGCCGTCGGGCGCGCCGTAGTTCATGCAGTGCGCTCCAGCTCCCCCGCCGCCCCCGCCGCCACGGTCCCCGACCGTCCCCGTCCCACCGTTGAAGGCGGGCGCCGCCGGCGACCAGCCCGCCGCCGTGAGCGAGCCTGGGGCCGACGCGCCCAACCCATGGCTGCCCTGCGAGCCTGCGCAGCCAGCGCGACCGGGTGCGCCATCGGTCATCGCGAACGTGTTGGTGGTCATGCACGTGCACATCGCGTCGGTGCACGCCCCGCCTGACACGCCCGACGCGCACCCCGAGCCCTGCCCGGCGCCACCGGACACACACCCGCTCGAGCTGTAGAGCGCCCCGTTTCCGCCGGATCCTGGGCCAACACCGGCGCCGACGCCTGCGCTCGTGGCCCACGTTCCAGGGCCGCCGGCCTCGCCCGATGCAGCCGTGCCGCCCGAGCGATCGAGGCCGGGGCCTCCATCCGTGCCGTCGCCCCCGAGGCCCGCCGTGACGCGGCAGTCGGTGAGCGAGAGCGTCGCCGCGGTGGCGAAGATCGTCGCGGTGTATCCGCCGGCCGCCGTGTTGTTGCCAGAGCGGAAGTCCACGCCGTCGGCCGCGAACGTGACGCCGCTGCCGAGGAGAAGCGTGCGCGGCGTCGACGAGCTCACGAGCGTCCGTGCGCTTCGAGCGCGGTAGGTCATGTCGTAGCGACCGAAGAGCCGCACGCCGCTCGGCGCGACGAGCGCCGCGGTGGTCGCGTACGTGCCCGACTGGAGGAGCAAGATGCGAGGCGTCCCCGCGAGCGTCGCCACGACGAACGCACGCTCGAGCGTCACCGCCGTCGCCGGACTGAGGCCGTTACCCCCCGTGAGACCATCGGGGCTCACGTAGATCGTCCCGCCGATCACGCCATCGGCGCCGTCGCAGTCGTCGTCGGTTCCGTTCGGCGGATCGCTTCCCGGCGCCATCGTGGGCACGCACGCGTACTCGCACCCGTTCGAGAGCGAGCCGTCGAGGTCGTGGTAGCCAGTCGCGCATGTGAAGCCGCACGTGCCGCTCACGCACGAGGCGACCATGTGGGCGTACGGCGGCTCGGGACAGCTCGCCGCGCTCACGCAGCCAGCGTCGGGACCGTACGCATCCACAGGCACCCACGCGTCGGGCGAGAACGCATCGGGCGCCCACGCGTCGAGGTCGACCACCGCGTCCGGAGCAGACGCCGCGTCGAGGCTCGCCGCATCGAGGCTCGTCGCATCGAGGCTCGTCGCATCGAGGCTCGTCGCATCGAGATCGGGCGCATCAGGGGAGGCCGGGCCGCCGTCGAGACCACCGTCCACGTCGAGCGCGGCGTCGAGCTCGGAGGCGTCGAGCGAGAACGGCGCATCGAGGGCCCCGTCGCGCGCATCCGCGGGCGCATCGAGCACGTACGCATCGACCGGTCCCGCATCGATCGCCGCATCCGGACCGCCATCATGCGGTGTCTCGGGCGTGCGCCGACAGCGCATGTCCGAGTGGCAGTACCAGCCCACCGGACAGCGCCCATCCGAGCAGCCAATGCCCTCCGGAGGCTCGACGGAGAGGCAGGCGCTCGACGAGAGCGCGAGGAGGGTCAGGAGCGTGTGTAGCGCGCGCCTCACAGCGTTCCCTCCACGAAGAGCGTGCTTCCCGTCCATCGCAGCCGCGCGCTCGATCTCGATGGGGACGCACCGCCATCGAGCAGCCCCCAGACGAGACCACCCGCGACGGCAGCGGCGCCCACGCCGAGGAGCGCGAGCCCGACTCCCCACATCGTCTGTGCGCCCGAGGCCGTGCCCTCGAGGCTCGACCAATCGAGGCTCGTCGAGGCGCCCGTCACGCGGCCCGCGTCGCTCACGGCGACGCCCACCAGCACCGCGCCCGCCACGAGCAGCGCGCCCCCGCCGCCCAGCACGATCCACGGCGCCACGCCACTTCCGCCGCCACCGTCGTGAGGCTCCGCGAGGGTCGTCGCGGTCGTCGAGGTGTCGCGGCTCGTCTCGTCGACGCTCTCGGTCGTCGACGTCGTCGCGCCCGTCTCCGCGGTCGTCGTCGACTCCGTGGCCGTCTCGCTCACGGCGCGCTGCGCCTGCTCTGCCTCCGCCTGCGTCGCCGGGCGCACGCCCATCGAGCGCAGCATGCGGATGCGCTCCTCCACCTCGCTGCGCCGCGGATCGTCGGCCGGAGCCTGCCGGAGGAAGGCCTCGAACGCCTCGAGGCCGAGCCCGTCGTGACCGATGCGGAGCTCGGCCTGTCCGATGTTGTAGAGCAGCGCGGGGCGCGGCGAGAGCAGGTACGCGCGGCGGAATTCGCGCACGGCCCCCTCGAAATCGCCCGCCTCGAACGCAGCGCGCGCCTCGGTGTAGAGGCGCCGAGCCTCCGCGTCGTTTCCGTCGGCCTGCGCGCGAGCACCACTCGAGAGCGCCAGTGACAGCGCGAGCACGAGCGTGCCCAGCACGAGCGGGCCCAGCACGAGCGCGCCCAGCATGCCCGCGCGTGTTCGGAACCTCCCGAAGACCCCGGGACGAGACGGGACGCGACCGGGATGCAACGCTCTCGACATGCTGCCTCGGGTGAATCCTCTCACGGGCGACTGGCTCGACGCCATCGATCACGTTGCACGTCGCGTGCTCGGCCCCGCCGATCGCAAGGGCGCGCCGCTCGTGTCCGAGATCCGCGCGCTCTCGGAACTCTACACCCGCGAGCGACACGCCCTGCACCTCGCGGGCGGCCCGCGGGCGGCCCGCGTGCGCTTCTTCCTCCCGCGAGATCTGCCCAAGATCGAGGGTCCCCTCTCGTTTCTCGCCGCACACGGTCTCCTGCCGCGAGAGCGCACGTGGAGCGTCGTGGACCTCGGCGCTGGCTATGGCGCGACCACGCTGGGGCTCGCGCGCCTCGCCAAGCGCCTCGATCTCGCGGACGCGGTGCACGTCACGGCCATCGACGACGACCCCCAGGCCCTCGACGTGCTCGACGCGCTCGCCCGCGAGACGCGCGGTGGCCGACTCCGCAGCGAGGCCGTGCCGATCGAGCTCGAGCCCATCGTCGGCTCGGTCGCGATCACGGATCCGTCGATCCTGGTGCGCGGCCGTGGCCTCGCCCTCGCGGGCTTCGTGATGAACGAGCTCTTCACCACGCACGGCAGCGGGCCGAGCGGCGCCCCGCGCGCGCCCGACGATCCCGATCGCCTCGAGCTCCTCGAGCGCTGGCTCACGCGCGTCACGAGGGCGCTCGCCCCCGAGGCCTCGTTCGTCCTCCTCGAGCCCGCGCTCCGCACGCCGACGCGTGTGCTCCAGACGCTGCGAGATCGTCTGATCGAGGGCGCGCTCGACGTGCCGTTTCCGTGCGCGCACCGCGCCAAGTGCCCGCTCCTCTCGCGCGATCGCGACTGGTGTCACGCGGAGCTACCGCTCGCACTGCCCGAGCCCCTCGCCGAGCTCGCGCGCGAGGCGGGCCTGCGCTTCGAGGGGCTCTCGTACGCGACGCTCGCCGTGCGCAACGCGCCGCCGCGCCCACCCACGCCCCGGGCCGCCACGATCGTCGGTGGCCCGATCGCCAGCAAGGGCAAGGTCGAGCTCCACCTCTGTCACGAGCGCGGCCTCACGCGCCTCGACTGGATGACGCGCGACGGCGCGCCACCCGAGTCGCTGCACCGCGGCGCACGCGTGGTGGCGGATCGTGCGCCGGTCGGCGATCGCGCACGACACGGCCGCGATCTCACGATCACGCCCGAGTGAGCGAGGCCCGCGCAAGGCGCGACATGCGCGCCGTCGCCGCACGTGCGACGGTGCGCCCATGACCGACCGACAGCCTCCCGAGATCACCATCAAGGCCGAAGACGAGGTCGCCAAGGGTCGATTCTCGAACCTCGCGCAGGTCGGCAGCACGACCGACGCCTTCTCGTTCGACTTCGCCTTCGTGCACGGCCGCACCGGCTGGCTGCTCTCGCGCATCCTGATGTCGCCCATCCACGCCAAGCGCTTCCACCGCGTGCTCGGCGACACGCTCGCGCGCCACGAGGAGGCCTTCGGCCCCATCGACGAGGGCCCCGAGCTGCAGTGAGCGCGGGCGGGCCCATGCCGCCGCACGCGGCGCCCTTCGTGTAACGTCGCGCGCATGTACGGCACGAGCTCGCTCGGACGCTCCCTCGGCCTCCAGTTCGGGAACTATCTCGGTCGTCAGATCGCGCTCGGCGCCTGCCGTGACGATCCCGACGACGACTGGGAGCGTCGCGCCTTCGTGCCGCGCCTCGCCGAGAGCGCGCTGCCCGCCTCGGTCGATCTCCGCGCGTGGATGACGCCCGTCGAAGATCAGGGCGCGCTCGGGAGCTGCACGTCCAACGCGCTCGCAGGCGCGCTCGAGTACCTCGTGCGCCGCGAGACCGGCGAGCACGTCGACGTGAGCCGCCTCTTCATCTACTTCAACCAGCGGCTCTGGGACGACTCGGTGCGCGAGGACGTCGGAGCCGCCGTGAGCCATGGCGTGCGCGTCCTCGCCAAGCTCGGTGCGCCGCTCGAGCAGCTCTGGCCCTACGATCGACGCCTCTTCGCGGTGCAGCCGCCCGAGCGCGTCTACCGCGAGGCCGCGCGCTTCCGGCTCAAGGACTGGTGGTCGGTGCCCATCGATCGACGGGCCGTGAAGGCCTGTCTCGCGGGTGGTTTCCCCATCGTCTTCGGCACCCGCGTCACGGAGTCGTTCATGAGCGTCGGGCGCAGCGGCCTCGTGCCCATGATCGGCGACCGCGACCGCGACGACGCGCGACACGGCCGACACGCCCTCTTGCTGTGCGGCTACGACGACGCGCGTCAGCTCTTCGTCTTGCGCAACTCGTGGGGCACCGACTGGGGTGACGGCGGCTATGGCTATCTGCCGTACGACTACTTCCTGAATCGCGAGTGGACGCGCAACGCGTGGGCCCTGCGCCTGACCGACCGCACCGACTTCGACGAGTCGCAGCGCACCGACGCGCGGCAGATGCCCGACGCGCAGCCGAGCGGCGGCCCAGGCGGAGGCGCCATGGGCGCAGGCGCACAGATCGCAGGCGTCGGCACCGAGCTCGCCGTCGGGATGCTCACTGGCAGTGGTCTCCTCGGTGGCTTGGTCGGCGGGCTCGTCACGGGCATCGCCCCTGGCGTCGTGCAGCGCGTGAAGGGTCGCGACGGAGGGACCGCCGTCGATCGTGATCGAGCCACCGAGATCCTCGCGGCCATGCAGGGCGACGGCGCCCCCCCGCCCGGCATGGCGCCGATGGCGTGGGACGACGGCCTCGACGAGCACGCCGCGCGCCGTGTCGCGAGCACACGAGAGGCCGTCTCCGCACCTGCACCCGTCGCGGGCGCGCCGGCCGCCACCCGAGCCGCCACGGCAGGCGCCGCCGCGGGCGCGATCGGCCTCGCCGCCGCTGCCTCCTCGGCTGCGCCACCTCCAGCCCCGCCCACTGGCACACAGGCTGGCATGCAGACTGGCATCCAGACTGGCATCCAGACTGGCATCCAGACTGGCATCCAGACTGGCATCCAGACTGGCATCCAGACTGGCATCCAGACTGGGGCTCTCCCGGGCTCACCCTCTGGCACCCTCCTCGACGCGATCGATCGCGCCTGGCGCGACGACGAGGGCGCGCAGGGCCCCTACGGCTCCCCGCAGGGCGGCGCGAACGAGATGGCCGAGGGCGCGTATCGCGGGGTGAGCGTGCGCTTCACGGGCGGCGGCATGTTCGTGTGGCCGGGCAGCCCCGTCATCACGCTCCGCACGAGCGATCGCTTGCTCGCGAGCTGGATGGAGCGTGGCGCGCCTCGCTCGCCGCTCGGGTGGCCCTCGGGCGCGCCGGCCTCGACCGCCGACGGCCGCGCCCGCGTGATGCCGTTCACGCGCGGCGCCCTCTTCGACGTCCCCGGTCGGCCCGTCGCAGGCCTCTGGGGCACGCTCTACGCGTACTGGCTCCAGCTCGGCGGACCGCGCTCCGACCTCGGCGCCCTCCAGGCCGATCTCACGGTGGCGGCCGGTGAGGGCGGCTCCGAAGAGGTCGCGCGCTTCGAGCGCGGGACGCTGCGATGGAGCCCCGTTCACGGAGCTCGCCGCACCTGATCTCCCGGCGGGGCGAGGCCCGCGCACGGGAGGTCGCTCTGCGTATCCGAGGGGCAGAGCAGACGCGAGGATGCAGAGGCTCACGCGAGCACGCGTTGCGGCGCGTACCCCATGTCCTTGATTGATTGGGAGCAAGAACAGACTGGCTCGCGCCTCCGACGGTACGTCCGTGAGGCACGGGGTGGTCGCGCTCTGCGATTGCGAGGGGCAGATGAGACGCGACGATGCCGAGGCTCACGCGAGCCCCGTCGCGGCGCGTACCTGCATCTTCCTGTTCGATTGGGAGCAAGAACAGACTGGCTCGCGCCTCCGACGGTGCGTCCGTGAGGCACGGGGTTGTCGCGCTCTGCGGATCGCGGGGCAGAGCAGACGCGAGGATGCCGAGGCTCACGCGCGCACGCGTTGCGGCGCGTACCTCCATGTCCTTGATTGATTTGGGAGCAAGAACGGAGGGGCTCGCGCCTCTGACGGTACGTCCGTGAGGCACGGGGTTGTCGCGCTCTGCGGATCCGAGAGCGGACCGAGGGGCAGATCAGACGCGAGGATGCCGAGGCTCACGCGCGCCTCCGTCGCGGCGCGTACCTCCATCTTCCTGTTCGACTGAAGCAGAAACGGACTGGCTCGCGCCTCTGAGGGTGCGTCCGTGAGGCACGGGGAGGTCGCGCTCTGCGATTGCGAGGGGCAGATGAGACGCGACGATGCCGAGGCTCACGCGAGCCCCGTCGCGGCGCGTACCTGCATCTTCCTGTTCGATTGGGAGCAAGAACAGACTGGCGCGCGCCTCCGACGGTGCGTCCGTGAGGCACGGGGTGGTCGCGCTCTGCGATTGCGAGGGGCAGAGCAGACGCGAGCTCGCCGAGGCTCTCGCGCGCCTCCGTCGCGGCGCGTACCTCCATCTTCCTGTTCGACTGAAGCAGAAACGGACTGGCTCGCGCCTCTGAGGGTGCGTCCGTGAGGCACGGGGAGGTCGCGCTCTGCGATTGCGAGGGGCAGATGAGACGCGACGATGCCGAGGCTCACGCGAGCCCCGTCGCGGCGCGTACCTGCATCTTCCTGTTCGATTGGGAGCAGAGACAGACTGCTCGCGCCTCTGAGGGTGCGTCCGTGAGGCACGGGGAGGTCGCGCTCTGCGGATCGCGGGGCAGATCAGACGCGACGATGCCGAGGCTCACGCGCGGTGGCGTCGCGGCGCGTACCTCCATGTCCTTGCTCGATCTGGAGCAGAGACAGACTGGCTCGCGCCTCCGACGGTGCGTCCGTGAGGCACGGGGTGGTCGCGCTCTGCGATTGCGAGGGGCAGATGAGACGCGACGATGCCGAGGCTCACGCGAGCCCCGTCGCGGCGCGTACCTGCATCTTCCTGTTCGATTGGGAGCAGAGACAGACTGCTCGCGCCTCTGAGGGTGCGTCCGTGAGGCACGGGGAGGTCGCGCTCTGCGGATCGCGGGGCAGATCAGACGCGACGATGCCGAGGCTCACGCGCGGTGGGGTCGCGGCGCGTACCTCCATGTCCTTGCTGGATCTGGAGCAGAGACAGACTGGCTCGCGCCTCCGACGGTGCGCCCGTGAGGCACGGGGTTGTCGCGCTCTGCGGATCCGAGAGCGGACCGAGGGGCAGATCAGACGCGACGATGCCGAGGCTCACGCGCGCCTCCGTCGCGGCGCGAGGAGGTTCTCGGAAGCCGTCGATGAGGCCCGATCGTGGTTGAGGCGGCGACGGCTTCGGCCCATTCTCGTGGGATGCGGCGCGCTGCCCTGGGCCTCCTCGTCGCGACCGCCACGCTCGGCTGTCGCGAGGTCCCGGCCGCACCCGAGCCCGAGCGACGCGATGCGGGCCCGCGGCGGGACGCGTTCGTCGAGACCTGCGTGAGCACGGTGCTCGCGCCCGTCGTCGAGACTCGCCCCAACGACGTGGTCGACGTGATCATGGTCATCGACAATTCGGGCTCGATGTTCGAGGAGGCCACGCAGGTCCAGATCGGGCTCAACGCCTTCGCCCGGACGCTCGCCGAGAGTGGCCTCGACTACCACCTGGTGCTCCTCAGTCAGAGCGACGGGCCGACGGGGGTCTGCGTCCCGCCTCCGCTCGGCACGGGCGCTGGGCGCTGTGAGGCCGGGCCCGAGGGGCGCCTCTTGCCCATCCACGTCGAGGTGGGCTCGCACGACGCTCCCTTCGTCGTCCTCGCACAATACCCACGCTACCGGGACTTTCTCCGCCCCGGCTCGGTGCGCGCGTTCCTCTGGGTGACCGACGACGACGCGAACACCACCGCGGACATGTTCCGCGCATCGCTCGAGCGCCTCGAGCCCGACGGCTTCGGCATCTCCGTGCACCACGCGATCGTGGGCTACTTCGGCGACACGGGACCCGGCGCTTGGAACGACGAGCTGCGCGGTCGCTGCGACTCGCTCGCGCGCGTCGGGCTCGCCTATCTCCAGCTCTCCCAGTGCTACACGGCCTCCGGCGCCGGCATCCCCGATTGCACCACGGGCACCATCGCCCGTGTGTGCGAGTCGGACTGGACCGCGACGTTCGCCCGAATTGCGGAGCGGACCTCGACGGTGGCGATCGTCGAGCCGGTGTCGTGCACGCTGGTTCCCCCGAGCGCCCCCGAGGGTCGGGTGCTCGATCTCTCGCGCATGAGCGTGACCTATCGGAGCGGCGCCGAGACACGGCTGCTCCGGCACACCCCCTCCGGCGCGTGCTCCGGCTGGCGCTTCGACGACGAGTCCAACCCAACGCGCATCGAGCTCTGTCCCGCCATCTGTCGCGAGGTCAGTCACGATCCCGACGCGCAGCTCGAGGTCGACATCGCCTGCTTCGACGACCCCGGCTGAGGCGTCGCGCCGCACGCTCACGAGAGACGGCCCGCGGCTCTGGGGAGTCCGCGGGCCGTCATCACGTCACCGACGCTGGGGCGCGTCGAGGAGCTTCGCGCTGAGCGAAGGGCCGAAGGTCATGAGGAACGAGGCCACGGCCTTGCCCGTGGGCGTCCTCGCGAAGATGTCGGAGTAGCCGACACTGAGGCAGGTGGTGCAGAAGACGAGCGCGTCCTCGAAGCGCTCCACCTTGGGGTTCACGCCGCGCTCGGCGCGATAGAAGATCACCGAGGCCGCGAGGACCGTGGTGAGGGTGGCGCGCATCGGGTCCGACTCGACCTGACCGCGCACGAGCGTGCCGAGCTCGTCGATCGTCGTGGGAAAGGTGCCGCGCGGCGCCGAGGCGAGCGCCAGCGCGGCCGTGGCGAGGAGGGCAGGATCCATGGCAGTCACTCCGCGTCCGACGGACTGCCCGCCACACCACCGCTCCTCGGGTGGGGCACGTGGAGCCCCGATTGGCCGTTGGACCTCGTCACCGCGCGCGGCGTCGGCTCGGCGAGCTCCTGCACGTCGGCGTCCGAGATCTCACTCTCGGAGCTCGCCGAGCTCGGGGCCGGCTCCGGCACCGGCATGGCCGCCGTGCGGGCCTGATCCGCGACGGGATTGTCACCGAGGAGCGACTGGATCTCCGGCCCCATCGAGGGACCGAGCTGTGCGACGAGCTCTCGCACTCGGCCCGACAGGGCCTGTCCATCGACCTTGCCGAAGGCCATGAGCTCGCGG
This sequence comes from Sandaracinaceae bacterium, assembly GCA_019694315.1. Taxonomy (GTDB): domain Bacteria; phylum Myxococcota_A; class Polyangia; order Polyangiales; family Sandaracinaceae; genus JAFLCL01. The sequence goes on along the minus strand of JAIBCE010000025.1, from coordinate 29,944 downwards.
ACCAGCGGATACGCAGCGCCCGCCTCCATCAGTGTCTTCATGATGGGAGACATCGCGCCGAGACCGCCACTGGCACCTTCGCCCGACTGGCCCCCTCCAAAGAGGCCATTCGTCTGGAGCACCTTGATCTCGGAGATCTTCTGCGCGGGAGACATGAGCTCACGCACCACCTCGGGCGCCACCTCGAGGGCCTTGGTGGCCACGTCGCGGAGCAGGAGCTTGTCGCCGATCGCGTTCTCCGCCTCGACCATCGCGCGGCGCGCCTCGGCGAGCGCCAGGCCCTTCTGCCGCTCGGCCTCGGCGATGCGGAGGATGGCCTGCGCCTCCTCGCTCGCAGCCTCCGCGATCGCCTGCGCCTCGATGCGGCGCTTCTCCGCCGCGGCCGAGGCCTCGATGATTCGAATGGCACGCTCACGCTCGGCCTGCGCGGTGGCCTCCACCGTGGTGATCGCCTGCACCGCGCGCTCCTCCTCCGCCTGCGCCTCGGCGCGTGCGGCGGCGGCGCGAGCGAGGGCCTCTTCGGCCTGGACCACGGCGACCTCCTTGCTCTTGCGCGAGACCTCGATCTCACGCTCCTTGTCGATGAGCGACGCGCCCACGACCTTCTCCTTCTCGATCGTCGCGGCCTCGAGGGCCTTCTGCCGATCGATCTCGGCGGCCTGGACGATCTTGTCCTTCTCGATCGTCGCGGCCTCGATCGTGCGCTGCTTCTTGATCTCTGCGGCCATACGCGCCTCCTCGGCGGCGATCTGCGCCTCGCGCTCCGCGCGGCTCTTCTGGGCGAGGGCCACCGCCACCGCGCGCTCCTGCGCGATGCGGCCCTCTTCGACCTTCTGCTGCTTCTCGTAGGCCGCGAGCTCGCGGGCCTGGTCCTGGACGAGCACGGCCTTGGCGGTCTCGGCCGACTGGTGCGCGGCGTACTCGAGCACGCGGCGGTTCTGATCGGCCTCGGCCTGCTTCTGTGCCTGCTCGAGCTCGAGCGAGCGCATGCGCGCCGTGACGTTCTGCGCGTGAACCTCGTTCTCCTTCTGGCGCTGGATCGCGTTGGTCTTCTCGCGGTTGGTCTGCACGCTCTCGGTGATGGCGCGCAGGCCCTCGGCGTCGAAGACGTCGGCCGGGTCGAGATCGGTCACGGGCACCATCGAGAGCGAGGTGATCGAGACGTTCTCGAGGGTGAGGCCGTTCTTCTTGAGCTCCTCGCTCAGGGTCGCCTGGATCATCTCGGCGAATTCCTTCCGCTTGGAGTGGAGGCTCATGAAGGTCTGGTTGGCCGCCACGCTGCGGAGCGCGTCGGTCAGCTTGCCCTCGATGAGGTCGGCGATCGCCTCCTCGTCGAGGTTGCGCTCACCGAAGCTGCGCGCCGCGGCGAGCACGTCCTCCGCGAGCGGCTCCACCTTGATGTAGAGCTCGGTCGTGACGTTCGCCTTGATCTTGTCGGCGGTCACGAGGGCGTTCTTGCCCTCACGCTCCACCGAGAGCTTCACGCTGCGCAAGGACACGCGCATGAGCTGGTGGAGGATCGGATAGACCATCACGCCTCCTCCGATGACGACCCGGTTGCCGCCGGTGCCGGTGCGCACGAGCGCCTCGTCCGCGCCGCAGCGCCGGAAGAACCGGCTCACGAGCGCGAGGCCCGTCACGACGACGAACACGCTGCCGACGGCCACGAGGCCGATGACGATCTGGCTGGTGGTGAGCTCCATGACTGACTCCATTCACTCTCTTCGCGAGACTGACCCTCTCGCGCGCGACGCCATGCGTCGCGACGTCTGATGGCTGCTGTGTGTCGACCCATGCGCGCCAGCGGGGTTGGGGCCCCGCGCGCGGCACTCGCCCCGGGAACGACGCTCGATTCACTCCAGCGCGGTGACCCGAGGCGTGCCGCGCTCGTCCACGTCGACGATCACGGCCTCTTCGCGCTCCTCGAGCGGACGCGAGCGGCTCGCGAGCTTCACGACCATGCGTACGTCGTGGCCGGACTTGTCGCGGACGCGTACCTCGCCGAAGTCGTCGGTCACGCGCGAGCTGATCACCACGCCGATCGTGCCCACGAGCTCGCTGCGGGCCGTGGCTGCGTGGAGACGGTCGTCGACGATCGGGAGCGCGAGCCGCGCGACCACGGACGCGCCCGCATAGCCGAGCACCAGGCCCGACGGGAGCGTCCACGCCAACGTGTGGAGCGGCACCACGCTCTCGCTCGTCCACATGGCGTTGAGCGCCAGCCCCACGACCGCGAACGTCATCGCGAACGTCTGCGCGGTCAGGGTCAGCGGCACGCGGCCGATCGCGAGGGGCGCGAGCACCATCGACGCGAGCGACGGACTGCCGCCAGTCTCGGCGTCGTCACCGTCCGCATCGTCTCCCTCCGCGTCTCCGTCGCCGTCGACGTCGGTCTCCGCGTCGACGTCGGCATCGGCGTCGACATCCGCGTCCGCGTCGGCGTCCACGTCGGCGTCCACGTCCGCGTCGGCGTCACCGTCGGCCCCTCCGGCGAGAAGGCCGAGCAGGCCGCTCGCCTGCACCGCCGCGAAGAGCAGCGAGGCGAGGCCCGCGATCGCGAAGGGCACGTTGGCCCACGCCGACAACCAGTCGAGAAACGACACGACGTCCTCCGGTGGCGAGCGCGACGCGCGCTTCACGGCGCGCCTCCTCGGCTCGACGCCATGGAGCTCTCGCCTTGGAAGCTCCATGCCAGCCGCGCTCGCGATCCCAACCCGCCCGCGTTTCGGCGCATTTCGCGAATTCGCCTGCTGGGAGGGCGATTCCGTCGGTCGGTGCGGCGCACCAGGTCGCTTGGTGCTCCACACCAGACGGCTCCTCGTGCACGCGACGGCGACGCGCCCACGCCGCGACGCGCGTGCGATCGGCTACGCTGCGCGCATGCGTTCCGGAGCGCGCTGACGTGCCCACGAAGGTCCTCGTCCTCGATCCGTCCGAGCACGATCTCGGGCCCCTCGTCGAGCGCATCGAGCGTGCGTGCGGTGCCTCGAGCCGCGTGCACCGCGTGCGCGACGGTGCCTCGCTCGCGCGCATCGTCGAGGATGAGACTTGGGATCTCGTGGTCGTCGATCTGAGCCTCGGCGACGGCCGGCGCGACGGCCTCTCGGTGCTCGCGTCGCTGCGCGAGCGCGACGCGGAGCTGCCGGTCGTGATGGTCGCCGAGCGCGGTGACGTGGAGAGCGCACGACGCGCGGTGGACGCGGGCGCCACCGACTTCCTCGTTCGTGGCGAGAAGCTCGGTGAGCGCGTGGCCACGCAGATCGAGAAGATCCGGCGTCTGGTCCAGCTCCTCGACGAGAAGCGTGCCCTCGCGCGCGAGAACCGCGTGCACCGCGAGGCGGAGGAGGCGCGCTACCGCGTGATCACGGAGTCGCCGGCGCTCCAGAGGCTCGTGAAGGCGGCCGAGCGCGTCGGGCCCGTGCCTCGCCCCGTGCTGATCCTCGGCGAGCGCGGCACCGGCAAGGAGCTCTTCGCGCACCTCGTCCACGCGTCGTCGCGTCGGGGCCCACACAAGCGGCGCGGCGCGTTCGTGGCGGTCAATTGCGCCGCGTTCGCCGAGCCCCTGCTCGAGAGCGAGCTCTTCGGCCATGAGCGAGGGGCCTACACGGGCGCGGACCAGCGCACCTCGGGGAGATTCGAGCTCGCCGAGAGTGGCACTCTCTTCCTCGACGAGATCGGCAATACGTCTCTCGCCTTCCAGCGCAAGATCCTGAGAGTGGTCGAGTACGGCACCTACGTGCGCGTGGGCGGGCACGAGGAGCTCCACTCCGACGCTCGGATCGTCGCGGCCACCAATGCCGATCTCGAGCTCGCGATGCGCGAGGGTCGGTTCCTGCCCGACCTCTACGATCGCCTCGCGTTCGAGGTGATCCGCATCCCCCCGCTGCGCGCACGCCCCGAGGACATCCCGGTCCTCGCGCAGCACTTCCTCGAGCGCTTCGTCGGCGAGGTGCCCGCCCTGCACACGCGTCGTCTCTCGGCCGCCGCGCTCGAGGCCCTCTCTCGCTACGACTTCCCCGGCAACGTGCGCGAGCTCAAGAACGTGATCGAGCGGGCGGTGTATCGCGACGACGCGCCCGAGATCGGCGTGGCCGATCTGGGCCTGCCCCTGCCGAGCGCGCACGACACCGCGCGCTTCCAGAGCCTGCCGTTTCCCGAGGCCGTCGCGGCCTTCGAGGTGAGCCTCCTCGAGGACGCCCTCGCAGCGACGGGCGGCAACCGCGCAGAGGCCGCGCGCCGGCTCGGCCTCACCTACGACGCGCTGCGCCACCAGCTGAAGAAGCACGGCCTCGACAGGGGCTGAGACGCGCGTCCCTGAGAGGTGATCACGAGGTGATCGCGAGGTGATCACGAGGTGATCCGCGTCCGCACGGCGATCCGACGCGGACCGCGAGCTCCATTGACGACAGAGGTCCCCGCGACGGACAACGAGAGGCGCATGCGCTCTCTCTCGTGGGTCTTCTTCGTGGCAGCGGCCTCGCTGCTGTGCGGCTGCGTGCGCGACGCGACGCAGCTCGTCGTGCTGGTCGACTCCGACATCGATCGCTCGCGCCTCGTCGAGATCCACGCCTCCGCGAGGCCGCTGGATCCCGCCGAGGCGGACCCGACCGACGAGCACGTCTTCGATCTCGCGGCGCAGCCTCTACCCATGTCGTTCGGCGTGACGCCCCCGAGAGGTCGTCGATCGCAGCGTCTCGAGATCGTCGTCGAGGGTCGCGACGCAGCGCACCACGCCTTCGTACGCCGCACGATCCGCACGAGCTTCGTTCCCGAGCAAGCGCTCTTGCTCTCCGTCTTCCTCTCGACGTCCTGCATCGAGAGCACGTGCGAGTCGACCGACGGTCTCACGTGCCAGGACGGCGCCTGCGTCTCGGCCGAGGTGGATCCGAACATGCTCCCTCGCGTGGCCCCGGGCGAGGAGCTGCGCGACGCAGGGCGCGGGCCCGACGCCGGCCACCTGGACGCGGGCCCCGTCGACACCGGCCACTTGGACGCGGGCCCCATCGACGCCAGCGAGACGCCCGGGCTGGATGCCGGCCCGATCGCGCCGTTCACGGATCCGAGCTCGGTCACCGTGGTGCCCGCGACGAGCTTCGCGTGGGACGTGGCCACCGACGACACGGGCACCGCCTACGTGGGCCTCACCCAGCTCCACGCCGATGGCACGGCAGGCTGGACGCGCGAGTGGTTGGGCCTGCCGGAGGTGCGTGTGGTGCGCCGCATCCGCGACGCGCTCTACGTGTGCATGGAGGGAGAAGGAACACTGACGAGCCCCGAGGGCACGTCGTTTCCGTTCCCTGCCGCGCACGGCGGCGGCAGTGCGATCGTGCTCGCGCGGCTCGACCCGAGCGATGGACACACCGTGTGGGCCAGCCAGCTCACGCGCGGCGCGCCCTCGAGCGGCTCCGATCTGCGCATGGACTGCGGGGGGATCGCGCAGATCCCAGGCGGGATCGCCGTCGCGTTCGGTGCCGACGCCTCCGCCTCCGACATCTCGTTCGACGGCACGCCGATCGCCACGCGCGTGGGCGCCACCGGATCGGCGCTGGGCTTCGTGCTCCGTCTCGCCGACGACGGCAGCCGCGCGAGCCCGACCTCGATCCGTCAGCTCACGACGGCAGGTCGCCTCTACACCGAATTCACGGCGTTCTGGCCGCGCTATCAGCTCGACGTCGTCGAGGACGGAACGGGCGGCACGTTCGTGACGGCGTTCGGGCTGGGGCCGCTCGCGGGCCTGGGCGACGGCGAGTCGCTGAGCGGCTCGACGCCCACCGTCGGCATCGCGCGCTACGACGCGAGCGGCGCAGTCACCTGGACGCGCCGGTTCACGATGCCGGGCATGCGGGGCAGCCACACGCCACGCGCGGCGGTGATCGGCGACACGGTCTACGTGGCGTTCGACGTCAACGTCCCCTCGGGCGGCTCGACGACGCTGAACGGCGTGACCGGCCTGGCGATGGCCGACACCGTCTTCGATCAAGGCAGCCTCGTCATCGTCCCCATGGCGCTGAGCGACGGGACCCCCGACCCCGGGCGCTTCCGTCGCACGGCGCACGCCGGGGCCATCACGTCGATGGTGGCGGAGCCCTCGGGCGAGCTCGTCCTCGTCGGCTACGCGACGGGTGACGAGACCACCGCCGTGCTCACCGACGTGGACACGTTCGGTGCGACCTGGACCGTGCCCGATCAGGACGCGGGCTTCCTCGCCGTTCTCGAGACGTCCACGCTCGATGCGCGCTGGATGCACCCGATCGCGGGCGAGGCCGTGATGGAAGACGGATTCCGGTTCGTGACCGAGTGGGAGCGCGTGACGGCGATGGACGTGAGCCCCGCGGGCCTCACGTGGATCACGGGCAAGCTCCGCACCGGTGTCGCCACGAACGAGGTCCTCGGCCACACGGTGGCCACCGTGGGCTACTCGGCGCGCCTGCGGTAGCGAGTCGCGATCAGGCCGAGACGACCGCCGCTGTGACCTTCTCGAGGCCCGTCGCCATGGCGTCGAGCGGCAGATCGTTCGCGTCTCGGCCGAACGGGTCCTCGATCTCCACGCCGATCTCGTCGACGCCGAAGAGCGCGATGCAGAGGAGCGTGGCCGCGAGCGGCGTGTACCAGCCCATCGCCTCCGACATCGTGAATGGCGCCGTGTAGCAGAAGAGCACCACGAAGAGCTTGATGTGCTGCGCGTACGCGAAGGGCACGGGCGTCTTGAGGATCCGCTCGCAGCCCGCGAGCGCGTCCGTCATCGCGGTGAGGTTCTGATCCATCGCGAGCAGCTGCACATCGCTCAGGCCCGCCTCCTTGCGGAGCGCGTCGGTCGCGCGCGTGAGGTGCGCCATCACGGCCTGCGGCCTCGCGCTCGAGCCGAGCACGGCTGCGCGTGCGTCGTCGGGCAGGAGCTTGCCGAGCGATCCGTCGTCGTCCTCGCCCCGCAGCGTCAGCGACACCGCGCGGAAGTAGCCGCACGCGAGGTCACGCACGCGCTGTCGCGCGCCGGCGTGCGCCTCGCCAGGGGCCCAGCCCGCGGCCTGTCGCACGAGATCGCGCACGCGGATCACGATGCCGCCGAGCAGCCGCCGCCCCTCCCAGTAGCGGTCGTAGCTCGCGTTCGTCCGGAACACGAGCAAGAGGCCGAGCGCCACGCCGATCATCGTGTGCGCGATGGGCGCGAGCTTGACGGTGTGCGCCTCGAACGCCCATGCCGCCAACGCGCCTATCCCGCCGCCGATGAGGGCGCGCGGCAGGAGACGCGGGAGCACCGAGCCCCGCACGCGCAGGATGACGTCGAGCCACTTGCGACCTTCGTAGTCGATCATGTCGGCGTGAGCGTAAGCGCAGCCGCGCACCGTCCCGGCGCCCATCGACGATCGACGATGAACGCGCCAGCGCGCTCACTGGGGCGCCGTGCCCAGCGCGGGCGAAGCCCGCAGCCCAAACTTCCGAATCTTCGCGCCGCGCGAAGATTCTCGGAAGTAGTAGATCAGGGCCGTGAGCCGAGCGCGAGGCGCAGGCTCGCGCACGAGAGGAGCATCGGGAGCACGATCTTGGCGAGCGTCTCGGGCACGCTCTCGCCGTCGCCCCAGCCGATGCGCGCCCAGAGGAAGAACGTGCCGAGCGGCGCGAGCATCGCCGAGAGCCACGCGGCGCCGCCCGTGGGCAGCTTGCGCAGCTTCCACTTGAGGAAGGTGACGTCCGAGACGATCAGCATGACGACGAGCACCGAGCTGAAGAGGCCCATCGTGAAGAGCCCCACGAGCAGCGAGTCGAGCTCGTGCCCCGCGAGGAGCACCTCCTCGCCGAACGTGAGGTGAGCGAGGCCCACCATCGTGTACGTCGTGAGGAACGGACCGAGCACCGTCGGCCAGATCCACGGGCGGAAGTCGTTCATGCAGAGAAGGGTAGCCCGATCAGGTCACGCCCGGGTCGTTCGGCGCGGGGCCGCTTGCTTGCGAGCGCACCCACCGCGCATGCTCGCGTGCATGCAGACCCTCGACTCCGCGCCGCGCACGAACGTGATCGTCAAGAAGAGCCCCGTCACCGGCGACAAGCTCGGTGAGTTCCCGATCGTCGATCGGGCCGGGGTGGAGGCCGCCGTCGCGCGTGCACGGAGCGCCTTCGCCTCGTGGAAGCTCACCACGGTCGAAGAGCGCATCGCGATGCTCTCGCGCATGAAAGAGGTGCTGCGCGCGCACCGCGACAGCTACGCGCAGCGGATCAGCGAGGACACCGGCAAGCCGCTCGTCGACTCCGTGATGACCGAGCTCCTCGTGGTGCCCGCGTTCCTCGATCACTACGCCAAGCGCGCGCCCAAGCTGCTCTCGCGCAAGAAGCTGCCGGGCTCGATCCTCTTTCCGGGCAAGGCCTCCTACCAGGAGCACTTCCCCATGGGCGTCGTCGCGATCATCAGCCCCTGGAACTTCCCGTTCCAGCTCGCGGTGATCCCCGCGCTCTCCGCGCTCATCGCCGGCAACACGGTGGTGATCAAGCCGAGCGAGGTCACGCCGATCACGGGGGAGATCATCCGCGAGGTCTTCCAGCGCATCGGCCTGCCCAAGGGCGTGGTCGAGGTGGTGCAGGGCGATGGCACCACGGGCGCCGCGCTCAGCGAGTGCGAGGTCGACAAGATCTTCTTCACCGGCTCGGTCGCCACGGGCCGTCGCGTCATGGCCGCGGCCGCGAAGAGGCCGATCCCCGTCGAGCTCGAGCTCGGCGGCAAGGACGCCATGATCGTGTGCGCCGACGCGAACCTCGAGCGCGCGGCCAAGGGCGCTGCGTGGGGCGGCCTCGTCAACTGCGGTCAGATGTGCACCTCGGTCGAGCGCATCTTCGTGGAGGCGCCCGTCTACGATCGCTTCGTCGAGCTCCTCCTCGCCGAGGTCCGCAAGGTGAAGGTGGGCGGCCCCGACGAGAACGCCGACATGGGGCCGATGACGTTCCCCAAGCAGATCGAGACCGTCGAGCGACACATCAAGGACGCCGTCGCCAAGGGCGCCAAGATCCTCTTCGGTGGAAAGCGCATGGATCGTCCGGGCCAGTTCCACGAGCCCACGATCGTCACCGAGGTGAAGACCGACATGGAGATCTACGCCGAAGAGAGCTTCGGCCCGGTCCTTCCGGTCGTGAAGGTGAAGGACGTGGAGGAGGCCGTGCGCCTCGCCAACGATCACCAGTACGGCCTCAACGGCAGCGTGTGGACGCGCGACATGAAGAAGGGCCTCGCGCTCGCGTCGCGCCTCGAGTGCGGTCAGGTCACCGTGAACGACGTGGTGACGAGCGTGGGCAACCCGGGCCTCCCGTTCGGCGGCGTGAAGAACAGCGGCTTCGGCCGCTACCACGGTGACGAGGGCATCCTCTCGTTCACGCACACCAAGGCGATCATGGCCGATCGAGGCCTCTTGTCGGCCGAGCCGTTCTGGTTCCCCTACGGCAAGAAGTACGACTCGCTCAAGGAGGCCTTCGACGGCCTCGCTGGCGGCAGCCTCCCCAAGACGCTCTATCACTTCGTCGGCATGATCCGCAGCACGCGCGGCTGACGCGGCGCGGGGCTCCAGGCGCGAGCGTCCGTGCCGTTCCAGCGGGAAGAGGCCTCCGTGACCCCGATTCACGGCAGTGGCTGGGGGTGTGGCGTGCGACTCACACGCTCGCCGACGATCTCCGTGGTTTCGGGACTGGAACGGATCTCGCTCTGCGGTGACGCCAGAGGCCTCATGAAGAACCCGCTGCCCCTCGCCGCCCTCGCGGGCGTCGCGCTCCTCGGTTGCTCGCAGCCCACGGAAGAAGACGTCGCCCGCACCTGGGCCACGAGCTCGAGCGCGGTCGGCGTGTACTGGGAGATCTACGAGCCCGCCGCGTTCGCCCACGGCGAGCACACGTTCGAGGATCCCGCCTGTCCCCTCACGAGCGACGACGGCACCGTCGTGACCATCCGCGGCGAGTGCACGACGCGCGGCGGTGAGCGCCGCTTCGGCACCGCGACGATCACGCGCGGCGCGGGCCAGGCGCTCGAGATCTCGCTCGACGGCTACGGCAGGAGCACCGACCTCGGCGACCTCCGCACCACGGGCACTGCGTCCATCCGCGCGCTCGAGGCCGATCTCCACGAGTTCGACCTCGACCTCGTGATCCAGGGCGGAGCGCGCACGCACCTCGACTACGTGGGCACCGTGCGCGGCGGCTACGACGGCGCGACCACGTGGAACGGCACCGGCACCATCGAGCGCTCGGGCTCCGCGCCCACGGGCACCGTGACCGCGACCACCGTCGACGAGCGCCTCGACGACACGTGCGGCGGGCAGCCCGTCTCGGGACAGACGACGATCGAGCAGGCCGGTCGCACCGACGTCATCACCTACGACGGCGCCACCGCATGCGACGACGCGCACGCGGCCGCGTGGAGCGTCAACGGCGTCGATCGCGGGCTCCTCGCGGGCATCGGCTGCTCGGCCTCGCCGGGCCGGTCGAGCGGCGTCGCGCTGGGCACAGCCCTGCTCGCAGGCCTCGCGCTCCTCGCGCGCATCGCTCATCGCAGACCGAAGAGCGCACGGAGCTGAGCCTTCTGGGTCTCGGCGCGGCGCGTGAGCGTGTCGAGCGCGACGATCGCGTCGGCAGGCACCTGACGCGCGAGGACCACGCCGTTGGGCGACTCCCACACCGAGAGGCCGCACGCGCGGACGCGCTCGACGGAGACTCCGAGCATCACGTGCACGTTCGCGCGCTTGCCCACCGGGCTCTCGCGCGCCGGCGCGAGGTGCACGTGCGTGCGCTCTCCGGGCAAGAGGCCCTCCTTCGCGATCGACGTGAGGGCCTCGAGGAAGGTCCCGTGGAACACGCGATCGTCGCCCTCGTAGGGGCACCAGCTCGCCTCGAGCCCCTCGAGCGTCACGGGCGTGCCGGCCCGCGAGTGGCCCTGACAGCAGCGGATACGATCGGCGCGCAGCTCGAGCCGACCCTTGGTGTTCGACGCGACCGCGGCCTCGAGCTGACCTCGCGTCACCTTCAAGCGCCGCTCGATCTCGGCCACCGGCACCCAGCCCGCAGCGTCCATCGAGAGCCCCGCCTCGTTCGCGCCGTGGCGGAGGAGATAGGAGAGCGTGCGACTGATCTCGTGTCCCATGATGAACCTCTTCGGTCCGAGGGACGCCGAGCCTCGCGCGTCCCGACGGCGCGCGCGCTCGGAGGCTCCGATGATGACTCGGCTGCGCCGATGACCGAATCGGCGACGCCGAGGACCGAGCAGGACGACGACGCGATCAGCGCGCCATGACGCTCGCGACCGCGAGCACGTGGAACACGCTGCCGGCGATCACGAAGCCGTGCCACGTCGCGTGCATCCACTTCTTTCCTTCGACGAGGAAGAAGGGGACGCCGGCCGTGTAGGCCACGCCGCCGAGCACGAGGAAGACGAGCGCCTCGGTCGAGAGCGCGCTCCAGAGCAGCGGCAGGCTCAGCGCGCCCACCCAGCCCGCGCCGAGGTACATGCCCATGGAGAGGCGCGTGCGATGCCGGAGCGGCGTCGTCTCCACCACGATGCCCACGAGCGCGAGCGACCACGCGATCGCGCAGAGCGAGATGCCCCACGCGCCGCCGATCGCGACGAGCGCGAAGGGCGTGTAGGTGCCCGCGATGAGCAGGTGGATCGCGGCGTGATCGAGGATCTGGAGCGCGGCCTTCATGCGGCGTCGGCTGGGCGGCACCGCGTGGTACACGGTGGAGCTCACGTACACGGAGACGAGGCTCGCGCCGAAGATGCTCGCGACGGTCACGTGGAGCGCGCTGCCATCGACCGCCGCGCCGATCACGAGGAGCACGAGCACGCCGATCGCGCAGAGCGCCCCCACGCCGTGGGTGAGCGAGTGGACGAGCTCCTCGAGGCGCGTCGGCGGCGCCGCGGCGCGGTGGGTGGTGTCGGCGGGGCTGCGCTCGATCTGCGACTGGCGCTCGATGGGCTCCGTCATGTTCCTCCAGCGTGAAGGAGGAACGCTCGGAGGTGGGTCATCGCTCACCCGCACGCGTCATCGTTTGGTCACGACGCCGCCCCGCCTCAATCACCGAGATCCACCACGTACGCGGCGCCCTCGTGGCGGTCGTCGCCGCCGCCCACGTTGGACCACGGCGCGCCCACGACGAGATACGGACTGCCCCCTTGCGTGAACGACACCATCGAGGCGCCGAGCTCGGTGCCCTCTTCGTCGTCCTCGCCACCCACCGCGGCGGTCACGAACGAGAGCGTGCCCATCGACCAGCGCGCGAAGCGAACGCCGCCGGTGTCGGGACGACCGCTCGTGTCGGCCCACGGCGCGCCCATCGCGATCACGGCCGCGCCGCGATAGCGGGTGATCGCGAGCGAGGTGCCGAGGCGCTCGCCCGCGATCGCGCCCTCGAGCACGGCCGCGGCCGCCACGACGAACGCGCCGCCCAGCACGCCGCCGTCGATCGCCGACGGTCCCGCGTCGCGCGCGGCGCCTGCGTCCATGGCCACGCCTGCGTCGGGGCTCGCGCTCGCGCCTGCGCGGAGCGCCGCGAGCCGATCGCCGTCGAACACGAACACGCGCCCGATCTCGCCCACGCCGTTGCGGAACGTGCGCGCCCCCACCACGAGCTCGGCACGACCGTCTCCGTCGAGATCGCCCGCGGCGATGGCCGACCCCGCGCTCGAGCTCGCGTTGCCGCTCGCGAGCCACGCGATCACCGGCGCGCGGCTCGCGCACGACGCGCCCGCGCCGAACACGATCGCCACGAGGCCCTCGTCCGTCAGCGTCGTGGGCGCGCCGGCGCGTCGCTCCCCACGTGGAGCGCCCACCGCGAGATCGTCGCAGCCATCGGCGTCGAGGTCGCCGAGCGAGACCATCGCCGCGCCGAGATCATCGTTGTCGCGCGGAGCGAAGAACGACCAGTCCGCCGCGCAGACCGCGGGCGGCATCGCGCTCGAGAGATCGCGGTGCGCCACGATCCACACACCACCGCCGCGCACCCCGCCCGCGCTCCAGCCCGTGCCGCCGACCGCCACGTCGAGGCCGCCGTCTCCGTCGAAGTCGAGCGTGGCCATCGACGTCGCGGGGCGGCTCTGCTCCGGACCGAAGATCGCGAGCGAAGGCGCGCTCGTCGGGCTCACCCCCGCGCCGCCGCGGAAGAGCAGCGTCGCGCTCGTGTCCGAGACCTGCGTGCCGAAGTCACAGCCCGCCTCGAGCGCATAGCCCGTGATCTGGCTGCTCGCGCGATCCTCGAGCCGCGAGAGCACGAGGAGGTCCTGGGCGCCGTCAGCGTCGTAGTCGCCCGCCGAGAGCAGCTGATCGCCCAGCTGATCGGAGTCGGAGTGTCCGGCGAAGCCGCGGAGCGTGAACGTGGGGGTCGAGGGCCACTCGGTCGTTCCTCCCGACGAGGCCCCGCGATACACGTGCACCGCCCCGAGCTGGGTGCCGCGCAGATCGGCGCCCGCAGCGCTCGTGCCGAGGAAGCCCTCGAGCGGCGCGCCCACGGCGAGATCCACGACTCCGTCGTCGTCGAGATCGAGCGCCGCCACCGATTGCCCGAGGCGACGGCCGCCGCGCTGCCGCGGCAAGGGCAGAGTCGTGAGCGCGCCCGCGCCGCTCAGGAGCGAGAGGCGTCCCGTGTCGTGGCCCGTCTCGCCTCCCGCGAGACCGTCGTCTGCGAGACCGGCATAGACCACGAGTCGGTCGTTCGTGCCGGTGCCCCCGACGAGCGGCGTCACGGCCCAGCCAAAGCGCTCTTCGTTGCTCGTGCCCTCGATCGAGCGGCTGGGAGAGGCCTCGGGCAGCGCGCCGTCACGGCCCGCGAAGACACGCACCATCCCGGGTCGGCTCAGCATCGAGCCCATCGCGGCGAGGCGCGCGTCCCCCGTCACGAGATCCGGGTGGCCATCGCCGGTCGCGTCTCCGATGGCGACCGAATAGCCGATCTGGAGATTGGCAGTCACGTCCGAGAGCGTCAGCTCTGCTTCCTCCGGGCGGAGCACGAGAGTGCCTGTCCCGGCCGCACGACCACGGAACACCCGCACTGCGCCGGTCTGATCCTGACTGGCATCCATCGCGTCGCGCGCATCGAAGAGGGGCTGTCCGATCGCGAGCTCGTCACGGCCGTCGCGATCGAGATCGCCCATCGCGAGCGCGCGTCCGAGGCGCGAGCTCCGCGCCATGTCGGCCCCGGGCGCCGCGACGTAGAGCATCGGCTCCTCCTCCAGGCCTCCGCGCATTCCGTCGCTCCCCGCGCGACCGCGGTAGATCGCCACCGCGCCGTCGTCGCTCACCGACGGATCGGGCTTGGTCGCGTAGACGGCCACGTCGGCGAGGTGGTCCCCGTCGAAGTCACCGCTCACCATCCACGTGCCGAAGCGCAGCTCGTTGTGGGCAGTGCGCGATCCGTCGGGCAGGAAGACCTCGCCGTGGATCGTCTGCGTGGCGGTGGCGAGGATCGAGCCTTCCGCGTTGCTGAAGACGAAGATCGAGCCCTGGTTCGAGAGGCGGGGCGTGCGCTCGCGATCCTCGGAGTCCGCCGCGCCCACCACGATGTCGGCGTCGCCGTCGCCATCGAGATCACCCACGGCCAGCGAGAGCCCGAATCGATCGCCGGCGACGACGCCAGTGAGGATCTGCGAGGGACTGTCCATGAACAGCTGCCCCGCCGCGCCGCGATACACGTAGACGGCGCCGGCGTTGCTGCCCGTGTTGTCGGCCTGCCACGCGCCGACGAGGAGCTCCTCGAGGCCATCGCCGTCGAGATCGCCCATCGCGAGGCCCATCCCGAAATTGTCGTCGCGGCCCTCGCCCAGGAGCACGCGGGCGGGCGTCGCCTCGAGCCCGCCCTCGGTGCCGCGATAGACGAGCACGGCGCCACCGCGCACGGGGCCCAGGCTCGACTGCGGCATCGCGACGATCGCGTCGAGGTGGCCGTCGCGGTCGACGTCGCGCGCGAAGAGGCGGCTCTGATCGGAGCGATCCCCCACGTACGTCGAGCTCGCCTCGAGCCGCCGCGCGGTGCGCGCCCGCAGCGTCGCCATCTCTGCCGTGAAGTGATCGGTCACCGTCACGTCGCTCCGGCCGGGCGCGACGCCGAGGAGCGTTCCCTCGCTCGCCGACACGATCGCGCTCGCGCTCGAGGCGAGATCGAGGACACCGCTCCCCCCCTCCACCTCGGGCACGAGGTGCGCATCCTCGGGGATCGCCACGAGCTCGTGACGAAGCCGAAGGCCCGCCGCGGCGGTCACGGTGACGATCGCGTCGGCCGTGGCGCCCGTGCCCATGTCGGTGGCGCGCACGAGATCCTCGCCTTCGCTCGCGCCCGCGACGTAGTGACCGCTCGCGTCGATCGAGCCGCCCGAGCCCATGCGCGCGAGCGCGAAGCTGGGGCTCCCGGCGCCACCGCTCGTCGTGAACGTGATCTCCTCGCCGGGCGCGAGCTCCACCTCCGACGGCGTGATCGCGAAGACGTCGGTCGTCGTGATCGTGGCGCGCGCCTCGCCCGCGCAGCGCGTGTCGCGCACGACGACCTCGTCGTCTCCCATCGCCTCGCCCGCGACGAACACGCCCGATCGCTCGTCGACGCGGCCGCCCGTGGTGCTCGGACGCGCGAGCGCGAAGCTGTGGCTGCCCGTGCCCCCGCTCGCCTCGAGGATGACGACACCGCGGGGCGCGACCCGCGCGCTCGTCGGCCGGATCGCGACCGGTGTCTCGCACGGCGTGCTCGCGGTGCCCGCGTCGACCTCGGTCGAGACGACCGTGCCGTCGCAGCCGAGGACACACACCCAGGAGAGCAACGCGGTGATCGCCAGCGAGCGCTTCATCGGCACAGGGTAACGTCTACGCGGCTCCCGCTTCTCGTCTTGACATGCCTGTCGCGCTCCGGCGTCCTACCGAGGTGAAGCGTCTGGTCTCGTGTCCCGCTTTGAGGAGTCGCACGTCGGGAGCCGCGAGCACGGCGCTCCTGCTCGCGCCGCTCACGGCGACGGTGATCGCGGGGTGTCTGCCCGAGGAGACCTTGATCGGCGCGCCGGTCACCGCCTCGATCCGCACCGCCACGATCGAGCTCGACGGCGTGTCCGTGTCCGCCAACGACGTGGTGCCGCTGCCCGACGGCAGCCTCCTCGTCGACGGGACGGCCGCGGATCGCGCGGTGCTGGTGCTCGCGCCCGCCGACGGTCGATCGCCCGAGATCCTCGGCGAAGGAGGCGAGATCGGCGCGGTGCGCTCGATCGCGAGCGCAGGCAGCACGACGCTCGTCGTCGGAGAGAACGGCGTCGTCGCGGTGCAGGCAGGCGCGCTCTTCCGCGTGCCCCTCGAGCCGATGCTCGGTGCGATGGAGGTGCGCTCGATCGCGGCGCTGCCGCGCGTGGAGGCGCCGAGCGCGCTCGACTACCTCGTCGCGACCGACGCGGGCCTCTTCCTCGTGCGCGACGAGGTGGCCTCACCGGTGGAGGTCGACGGTGCGGGGCTCGACGTCTCGCTCGTGGCGATGCGCGGTCCCGGCAGCGCGTGGGCCGTCGACGACGAGGGCCTCGTGCGCATCACCCTCGGGGCCACGCTCGACGATGCACCGACGCTGTCGCGACTCGCGCGCCTCGGCGCGATCACTGCGCTCGCGAGCGACGGCGAGGGCCGACCCTGGTGGATCGAGGATCACACGCTCTTCTCGATGACCCGTGATCAGAGGGTGATCGCGCGCGCGCTCCCGCTCGGCGCCGGGCTCGCGCCGAGCGGCGTCACGGCGATCCCGAGCGACGGCGAGCTCTGGGTCCACGCGAGCACGACCGACGCGACGCGCACGGGCCTCTTCCACTTCGACGGTCACGAATTCCGCGCGGTGGAGGGTGAGATCGACGCGATGACGCTCCGCTGCGCCAGCGGCTCCGCGTGCATCGGCTTCGACGGAACGGGCGAGATGGCGTGGATCACGGTCCGTCACGGCGCGAGCCTCGAGGGCCTCACCGACGGCGAGGCGGTGCACGATCCGATCACCGTGACGATCGCGGCGGACGACGCGAGCCACGTCGCCTCGATGAGCGCCACCGTCGACGCGACGACGCTGCCGATCACCGGTAGCTCGATCACGCTCGATCCGGCCACGATCGGCGTGGGCCCTCGCACCCTCGTCGTGACGATCACGTGGGACGACGGGACGCTGCCCCGTGTGGTGCGCCGCTCGTTCACGGTGGAGCCGCCCGCCACCTGGACGAACGACATCGAGCCGCTCTATCGCGCGCAGTGCGCCGACTGCCACGGACCCGCCGGTCCCTCGGCGCGGCGCCTCGACTCACGCGAGGGCTGGATGCGCGAGATCGATCGCATCCTGCCTTCGATCACGAGCGGCGCGATGCCGCTCGGTCGCCCTCGCCTGCCCGACACCACGGTCGCGCTCGTGCGCACGTGGTCGATGGCCGGCTTTCCCGACTGAACGCGACCGAACCCCGACTCGCCCCCTGACGAGAGAGGCCCGCGGATGAGCCGACCTTCCACCTCGCCCTCCCACACCGCACCTCGGAGCTCCGCGCTGCCCACGCTGCGCGTGATCTCGGCCACGACCGTGCTCACGGCGGCGCTGCTCCTTCCGTCGTACGCGGTCTCGCCGCGGGTGCCGATCGTGGGCGCGTCGGTCGCGCGCTGCGACGAGCCGAGCTGCAGGCCCGAGTCGCCGCGCCTCGATCGCGCCTCGTACGTGCGCGCCCTCTCCCTCGATCTGCGGGGCACGATCCCGTCGCTCGACGAGCTCGAGAGCATCGCCTCCTCGAGCGGCGCGGGCGTGCCCGACGCGACGCTCGATGCGTGGCTCGCGAGCGACGACTTCGCAGGACGCACCGTGCGTCAGCAGCGCTCGCTCCTCTGGAACAACGTCGCCAACGTGCGCTTCGTGCACTTCCTCCAGCGCCTCGGGCAGAGCTCCACCGCGGTGGGCGGCACCCGGCGCTGGTATCGCAGCTCCACCGCCCGAGAGATCCGCCCCAACGACGCCCAGTGTGACGATCGCGAGGACACGCTCCTCGCCGACGGTCGCGCGCGGGTGGACGCGATGGGCATGGACGGCTGGGTGAACGTGCACCCCTACTGGGAGGCGGATCCCGACGTGATGATCCCCGTCTGCGCCCTCGACGCGCAGACGAACCGCATGTCGCCCTCGGGCCGCGACTGCGCCTCTCGCGAGGCGTCGAACGATCCGGGCTGCGGCTGTGGTCCGAACCTCGTCTGGTGTGACACGCAGCCGGTGCAGGACGCGATCGTCGACGGCTTCAACCGCGACGTGGATCTCCGCATCGCCGCGGCCCTCGAGGCCGACGAGCCCTACACCGAGATCTTCACGAGCCGCCGCGCCTTCGTGAACGGACCGATCGTGCACTACCTCCGCCACCAGGCGCGCTGGTACAACTCGGTGCCTCTCTTGCCGCTGCCGTACGACCTCGAGCAGCTCCCCGATCTACCCTACACGGCGATCGACACGTGGGTGGAGATCGAGCTGCCACCGATGCACTCCGGCGTGCTCACGAGCCCTGCCTATCTCCTGCGCTTCCAGACGAATCGCTCGCGCGCGAGCCACTTCTGGGACGCCTTCCTCTGCGCACCCTTCACCCCTCCGGCCGGCGGGATCCCGGTCTCCGGCGAGGCCGAGCAGCGACAGATGGATCTCCAGCTGCGCGCGGGCTGCCGCTACTGCCACGCGATCCTCGAGCCTGGCGGCGCGCACTGGGGTCGCTGGGGCATGCAGAGCGGCGGCTACCTCGACCCCGAGCTCTATCCGCCCTTCCTCCAGGAGTGCTCGGACTGCGCCCGCGGCGAAGAGGCCTGCAGCGACACCTGCCGCCTCAACTACATCACGCGCGCCCTCTCCAGCCAGGAGGAGCCCTACATGGGCATGATGCGCGTCTACGAGTTCCTCCGCCCCGAGCACATGGGCTATGTCGAGGAAGGTCCCTCGGGCCTCATCCGCGACGGCCTCGCCGATGGCCGCTTCACCGAGTGCACGGTCCGGCGAACGACCGAGTGGTTGATCGGTCGGCCGGTGACGGCCGACGACGCCGTCGAGACGGCCGCCTTCGAAGACGCCTTCGTGGGCTCCGGACTACGCCTACCTCCCTTGGTCCGCGCGATCGTGACGAGCGAGCTCTACCGGAGGGCGCGATGAAGCGACTGACACGCTCCGCTTCGGCGACTGGCACGCTGGCGACTGGCACGCTGTTGATCTTGGGCGCGGCCCTCGGTGGCTGTGACGACCGTCGCGTGACGCTCGACGAGCTGCCCGCCGACTACGGCGATCCGACGCACCTCGATCTCGGCACCGGCCCGGCGCGCGCGCGCCACCGCATGGACATCGATCAGCTCGACGCGAGCCTCTTCGCGGCCACGGGCCTGCACTGGGAGGTGGGCAGCACGAACCAGCTCACGCGCTTCCGCGCCACGCTGGGCGTGCCCAACTACGCCACCTCCACGCACGAAGACCTCGAGCCGAGCCCGCTCTTCCTCAAATTCGTCGACGACGCGGCGCGCTCCGTCTGTACGCGGCTGCTCGACGCCGAGAGCGCCGAGGGCTCGACCGATCACGTCTTCCTCGTGCACGCGGACCTCGAGGATCGGCTCCCGGCCGACCAGGAGGCCATCGACCAGAACCTCGCGATGCTGCTCGCGCGCTACCACTCGCGCGTGATCGAGCCCGGCAGCGAGGAGCTCGATCCCTGGCGCTCGCTCTGGTCGAGCTCGCTCGCGCTCACGCGCGACATGACGAGCGGCGAGGACGACGCGGAGACCGCGTGGCGCACCGTGTGTGTCGCGCTCATCGATCACCCCGACTTCTATCTCTACTGAGGACGCCGCCATGAGCTCGAATCGTCGTCGCTTCCTCCAGCAGGCCGCCGCCACCGGCGTGGGTGTCGCGGGCCTCTCCGCCCTGGGCGCGAGCTCGCGCACCCTCATGCAGCTCGCCCGTGCGGCGGGTGAGGCAGACCACCACTTCGTGTTCGCGTACTTCCAGGGCGGCTGGGATCTGCTGCTCGGCCTCGATCCGCGGGATCCCGAGATCTTCACGGACGAGGACGACATCATCCAGAACAACCGCATCCAGCTCGGCTACTCGACGCTCGGCCGGAGCGAGATCGTGCGCACCACGATCGGCGGTGAGGACGCGATCCTCGGCCCGTACATCGGCTCGCTCGCCGAGCACGCCGACAAGCTCGCGATCGTGCGAGGCATGAGCATGGAGACCCTGACGCACGAGGTGGGTCGGCGGCGGTTCCTCACCGGCAAGCCGCCCGCGGGCCTGCTCGCGCGCGGAAGCTCCAACGCCACCTGGCTCGCGGCCGAGCTCGGCGGCACGAACCACATCCCGAACCTCGCCGTGCGCGTGGAGTCGTACAACGTCGATCAGGCCTCGTATGCGTCGGCGCTCACCGTGCAGAGCTCGGACGATCTCGTGCAGATCCTCCGCGCACAGGATCCTCGTCTCGAAGCGGCGCAGGCCGATCTCCTCGACGACTTCCTCGCCTCCGAGGCGCGCTGCGGACGCGTGCGTCACTCGCCTGCACTGCGCGCGGCCCGCGAGTCGTGGGAGCGCATGCAGGGCATGCTCGGGCAGGATCTCTCGAAGCTCTTCGACTACACGACCGCGCTCGCCACGCTCTATCCGGGCACGACGCCCGAGGACATGGCGCGTCGCGACGCGATGGCGGCGCTGCGCACGCACTTCTTCGACACCGACGCGCCTCCCTCGAGCCTCGATCGCACGAGCTCCATGACGCAGGCCGCGATCACCGCGACGGCGCTCACACGCGGCATCTCGCGAGTCGTGTCCTTCGAGGCCGCGCGCAACCTCGACACCCACTTCACCGACTGGCGCACCGATCACGGCAATCGCCAGATGCAGGGCTGGGACGCGATCGCGCGCCTGATCGGCTACCTCGAGGCCACGCCGTACACGAGCGGCGAGGGCACCTGGCTCGATCACACGACGATCCTCTGCTTCAGCGAGTTCATGCGCACGCCGCTCATCAACGAGCGTGGCGGGCGCGATCACTGGCTCACGAATTCGTGTCTCCTCGCCGGCGGAGGCATCGTGCCCGGCGTGCTCGGCGCCTCGAGTGATCTCGGCATGGCCCCGACGCCCATGGATCTCGCGACGGGCATGCGCGACGACACGCGAGGCGAGGTCGTCTTGCCCGAGCACGTGCTGCGCACGCTCATGGTGCAAGCGGGCATCGAGGACGACGTCGCCGATCTCCGCGTCCAGCCAATCCAGCGCCTGCTCGGCTGACGGGCTTGTCGCGGGAGGCTCCTCGCGCACACCATGGAGGCATGACTCGACTTGGCGGCTCGAGAGCGGGCCGGCGCCGTGAGGGCGCGTTGAACGACCTCGTGCGGAGCGGCTTCGTGGGAGCCCTCGCGCTCGCCGGTGCGGGCTGCGGGCTCGTGCTCGACGCGACGCCCCCACGGCGAGACGCGGGGATCGACGCGACGATCGAGGGCCGCGACGCGAACGTGCCCGATGCGGATCTGCCCGACGCGAACGTGCCCGACGCGAATGTGCCCGACGCGAGCCTGCTCGACGCGGCGCGCGATGACGCGCCTGGGCTCGACGCGTTCACCGAGGATGCCGCCGAAGACGCGGGCTGCGGGCCGTGTGCGCCGAGCGATCTCTGCGAGGAGGCACTCTGCATGGGAGGCACCTGTGTGGTGAGGCCGCGGCCCAATGGCACGATCTGTCATCCCTCCACGGGCGGGTGCGATCTGGCCGAGACCTGCGACGGCACGAGCACAGCGTGCCCCGACGACCGACTGCACCCGGTCGACTTCGTGTGCCACCCGAGCCTTGGAGAGTGCGATCCGCCCGAGCGCTGCGACGGCGTCACGCCGGACTGCCCGGACGACGTGCAGGGCCTCGACTTTCGCAACGCCTGCGCGGGCGGCGTGTGTGTAGGGACGCGCTGCATGACCGGAGCGTCGTGTGTGCCTGGGCGCGACTGCCTGGTCGGTTGCGCGCAAGGCATGACCCGCTGCGTCAGCCCTGGTGGAGTGACGTGTGTGACCGCGGGGATTCCGGCGCCGCACGGCACGGCGTGTCGGCCTTCGTATGGCGCCTGCGACGCTGCGGAGCTCTGCGACGGAAGCTCCACCGTCTGCCCTTCCGACGCGCGCTATCTCGATGTCGTGTGCCGTCCCTCCCTCGGTGAGTGCGATCGCGAGGAGCGCTGCATGGGCGGCGAGCGATGCCCCGTGGACGAGCTCCAGGGCGAGGGCGTGGCGTGCGTCGATGGTGGCTGTCGCACCTGCACGGGCCTGTCCCCCGACTGTACGGGTCGAGTGCGCGTGAGCGAGCGGTGCGGCGTCGGCGGGGTCTGCGCCGTCGACGGGGCTTGTCTCTTCGGAGCGCCCATCTGCGTGCTGCCCGACTCCCCTTGTCTCCTCGGCACCTTCGATGGCGATGCATGCAATCCGACGGGCTCGACGGTCCCGCCGGGCACGACCTGTAGAGCAGGCAGCGAGTGTGTCGACGACGCGGTGTGCGACGCGATGGGCGTGTGCCCCGACGGCACGATCCACCCTGGCGCCCCGTGCACCGGATGGTGCGCAGGACTCGGTCGTTTCCCGGGCCTCTGCCGCGACGACGGTCAGTGCGGCGTGGCCTGTCCGCCGATGCTGTAGGGCCCGACGAGCGCAGGTCGAGACGTGCCGTGGCTCTCAGTTTTTTCGCGCCTTCGGCGCGGTCGGGGGGAGTCGGCAACTCCCCCCCATTCCCCCCTGCTCGACGCTCCCCAAGCCTCGCTTTCTCGCGCGCTCCTGGGGTTGCTACGCAACCCCGCCGCGTGGCGTCCCCGACGGCGATTCTTTCTCCATCTCTCAGTATTTTCGCGCCTTCGGCGCGGTCGGGGGGATCAGAGGAGCACGCCCTCGGCGCTGGGCTTCTCGAGCGGCGGATACCCGTGATCGCCGAGGCGCGCGCGCGCGTTGGCCTCGATGGTGCGCGACAGCGCCAGGAGCGGAAGGCCGTTCCAGAACATCGTGAAGGGGTCCTCGAGCACGCGACCGAGCTCGTTCACGAAGAGGAACGAGCCCGCGACGAGCATGTTGAGCGGGACCACCCAGAGATCGAGATCGTCGTGGAGCGTCAGCGGGAAGACGAGCCCGAAGGCCATCGTGAGGTAGTGCGCGATGAGGCCATACGCGGGCGGCATCGGCGTGCGCTTGATGCGCTCGGCGCCGCCCTGGTTCTCGAGGAGCTCGCGGACGCTGCGATCCATGGCGTCGAGCGCCTGCGCCGAGAGGCGCCCCGCGCGCTGCTCCGCGGCCAGGGCGCGGTGGATGCGATCGACGAGCGCATGCGCGAGGCTCGGCTCCTTGGCGAGCTGGGCGCGCTCACCCTCGGCGGCGCCCACCGCCTCGAGCAGACGAAGGACGTCGGCGTCCTCGAGGGACGGCTGGTCGCGGAGGTTCGTGCGAAGGACGTGCACGTACGCAGACAGCAGGCACACGAGCTCGCGCTGCGTGGCGCTCGGGCTCGCCTCGTCCCACGGCAGATAGGACGCGATCTGCGTCGAGAGCATCCGTGAGGCGTTGACGAGCCCGCCCCAGAGCCGCCGTGCGTCCCACCAGCGCGCGTAGGCGTTGTTGGTGCGGAAGCTGACGAAGAAGGCCAGGCCCGAGCCGAGGATCGCGAGCGGCGTGGGGCTCACCTCGAGCATGGCCGTGAGCACGCCCACGTGCCGGAGGCCCACGAAGAGCGCGCCGATCACGCCGAAGAAGACCAGCGGCCCACGCTGCCAGTTGAGAAGGCCCAGAGGAGAGCGGACGCGTCCGACGATCATCGCTCTTGCGTCACTTGAGCGGCCGCTGGACGTGCTCTTTGCCGTCGAAGCGCAAGAGCGTGGGCTTGTTCTCGACCTTGGTGTGGATCTCCACGGGCCGCCGCCAGACGCGTACGAGCGCCTTCATGACCTCGCGCGCCCAGTCGACCCGCAGGTCGATGCCCATGTGCTCGTGCCGGAGCAGGAGCTCGCCGCGATTGCCGTGGTTCGCGTCCTCCACGTAGATGAAGGGCTGTCCGGCGTTCGTGATCTGGAAGAGGAGCTTCTCCTTCACTTCCTTGAACTTGCGGGTCTCGATCTCGAAGCGATCGTTTCTCGCGTTGTAGCCGAACGAATAGAGCTTCTGCTCCGCGACGAATTCGGGGGTGAGGAATTCGTCGATGAACGTGACGTCGTTGTAGAGCGAGCGGACCTCGAAGATCTTCTTGCGGCCGAGGCCCGTGCGCCGATTCCAGGTGCGGCGCGCCTCGAGATCGTCGCAGTCCTCCCACTCCTTGCCGAACTGCCCCTTGTCCCAGCGCTCCTCGACGTAGCGATAGAGCTCCACGCCGAGCTTGTAGGGATTGAGGCGCCCCTGACCCGTCTCCATGACGCCCGCGTTGCGCTCGGCATACTCGATGATCTCGCCGTCGTCACAGACCTTCTCGGTCATGAGGCGAGAGTGCCAGTACGAGTTGTGGTTCACGAAGCCAGCCGCCGCGTAGCGGTGTGTCTCCTCGACCGTGATGTCATGCACCTCGCCGCGACCGTGCTCGAGGGCGACGACCTCGTCGTCCCAGCGCTCACGCCTCCACTGCGCGTGGGAGTCCACGTACCGTCGCAGCGCGGCAGTCTTGCGCTCGAGCCCGAATCCGATCCTTCGCGCGAACTCCGCCGCCGAGCGGCCCGCGGCGTGAACATGCCAGATGCCCTTGGGCCCCACACGACGACGCGTGAGGATCCCGTAGTTGAGGAGGAGCAACTGGACCTCGCGCCCCATCCGCTCACTGGCCGTCGAGAGGATGACGCCCTGTGCGCCCGCATGACCGTCACAGTCGAAGAGGGCGCGAAGGAAGGCACGCACCACGGGCTCCGGCGAGCGGAGGATGACCTCCGGCACGTGCTTGTGTCGCGCGCTCGGTCCATGCGTGAGCCCGAGCCCCTCGACGAGGAACTCGGCGACGTGCTGGGAGCTCGCGGAGACGCGATCGCGCTGTCCATCCCGCCGCGTCCTGGGCGTGAGACCGAAGAGCGTGGTCACGAGCTCCGCGAAGCGAGCGGCCTGCGGCCCATCACCGGTGGTGAGCCCGAAGGTGCGCTTCACCCGCGAGACGTGACCGTCACCGACGAGGTAGCCGAGGAAGGCACCGAGCTCCTCGTCGACGAGCTCGGGCGTGCGCACCGCCGCGCGGGTGGCGGGGAGCGTGTCGCGGGCGTTCGAGGGCGCGTCGTACGCGAGCAGCGATTGGCGGATCTCCGCATCCTTGCGGGTCCGGCGGCCGGCACGATGCCGCAGTCCGGTCCAGACCGACGTGCCCGCGTCGTTCGCCACGTCGTCGAGCGTGATTCGGTGCCGGACGGGCGGGCTCACACGCACTGCCTGCGTCGGCCAGAGATCGCAGCCGCCAGTCACGCGCACGGAGTCGCCGACCGCGAGCTCGTCGAGCCGGGCCCACGCGCCGCTCGCACGCATCACGCGATGGTTGTTCGAGCCCGTCACCACGAGCCCTCGGCGCGTGCGCAGCGTGACCGTCGCGTGATCGGCGATGACGTGCTGATCGAGGACCCGCCGACGTGACTCACCGTCGGAGACGGCGGCGACGCGACCCGCGGTGATCTCGCGCATCGGAACGAGCCCCTCGGCCGAGAACACGAGCGTGGACGGGTCCACACAGGCCCACCCTTCATTCATGATCTTGGTCTGCATCTGAGGCCAGAAGTAGTAGGCCTCGGCGCGGATCGACCAGAGCACGTCGCGCTCCCAGCGCTCGAGGGGGGCGTGGTCGAGGAGGAAGCCCAGCACGTCTCGGTCGGCGCTCGCAGGGAAGCGCGCGGCCTTGGCCTTCTCTTCTTCGGCCTTCTTCTTCTGCGCCTCCACGAACTCGCGCGGGTTGAGGAAGTCCTCCATGTACTCGCGCTCGACCTTGATCTTGCCGATCTCTTCCTCCTCGCTCTCGCCCTCGAGGAAGCTCAGCTCCTTCTTCACGTCCTTGGGCTTGGCGGGGACGAAGGGCTTGCCGGGATCGATCAGGTTCTCGAGCGACAGGCAGTTGTCGATGAACTCCTCGATCTTCTCGATGCCGATCCGGTCGGCCCAGCGACGGATCGTCGAGCCGTGGTTGGCCATCGAGTCGATCCACTTGCGCACTGGCTCGCCCGTCTCGGGGTCTTTGCCCTGGTTCGTCGCGCGGAAGTAGAAGTTGTTCTTGAAGAAGTCGACGTGCGCGAACACGTGCGCCATGACGAGCTTCTGATCGACGAGCGAATTGCCCTCGAGGAGATAGGCGATCGACGGCGTGTTGTTGATCACCATCTCGTAGATCTTCGACAGGCCGTACTCGTAGCTCTTGCTGAGCTGCTCGTACTCCATGCCGAAGCGCCAGTGCGGGTAGCGCACGGGGAAGCCCCCGTAGGCCGCGAGCTCGTTCATCTGGTCGTAGCTGACGACCTCGAAGAGCGTGGGGAAGAAGTCGAGGCCGTAGCCCTTCGCGTGCTCCTCGACCTGCTTCGAGATGTCTCGGAGGTAGGCAGGGAGGTCGTTCGAGAGCGTGTAGCGCGCCATCGGCGGATCATCGCACGGCGCGCGCGCGGCGTTCCACGGGATCCACGCACCGCGCGGGCTACGCGGGCTACGGTCCGGGAAACGTGATCGCGCAGAGGGAGCTCGCGTGCGGATCCGTGTCGAGCCCGCCGCAGCCGAGCTGCCCCAGGTCGTTCGCTCCCCAGCAGCGGACCTCGCCATCACCCTCGAGCGCACATGCGCTCACGCCACCGACGGCCACCTCGAGCGCGTCGGCGACGCCCGCGACGGGCGCGCCCGGGACCGTGACGCGCTCGATGGCGGCGTCCGCCCCCGCGAGGCCAGCGTGGTTGTTGCCCCAGCACACGACCTCGCGCGCCTCGGTGATCGCGCAGCCCGTCTCGGTGATGCCCGCGCTCGACCAGCGCGCGACGAAGCGGCGATGGCTCGCGTCGTCGATCGGCTGTGCGTCGTGGCGACAGGAGGAGAACGGCGTGAACGGTCCGGGGCACGCGGGCGCGTCGGCTCCGAGCTGCCGCACGGCGTTGCTTCCCCAACACGACACGACGCCCGACACGAGCACGCAACCGTAGGCGGCACCGGCCGCGAGCGACGTGGGCCCGAGCACCCCCGGCAGGGGCGCGCCGCCCGGCACGATGCGCGGAAGACCGCCATCATCGAGCGCATCCACCACGGCGCCGTCGTTGCGACCGCGACACGACACCGTGCCGTCGGACAGCGCCGCGCAGGTGAAGAACCCACCACCGGCCAGCTCGCGCGCGCCGTCGAGCGCAGGGCTCGCGATGGCGCTCGTCGCGAGATCCACGCTCGTGTCGCCCGTACCGAGGCGATCGTCGACCATGCCGAGCGTCGCGTTCTGACCCCAGCAGCGCCACGAGGCCGTCGCGTCCTCGCGAACGCACGTGTGGAAGCGTCCACCGCGGATCGAGTCCGCGTGGAAGTCCGTGAGCCCGACCACGGGCTCCGCGGCCCACCCCGTGTGGAGATGACCGAGGCCGCTGTCGCCGCTCGCGCCCCAGCAATACGCCGCGCCAGAGGCGTCGATGGCGCACGTGTGCGCGGCCCCGCACGAGAGCTCGACCACGCCGTCGAGCGGAGCACCGGCGGCGTGGAGCTGGACCCGCTCGGGCGAGAGGGCACAGTCGTAGGTCACCCCGTCCATGCCGAGGCAGGCACGGTGGGCCCTCGGGCCCACGGTGAGCGTGTTCGAGCCATCTCCGATCTGGCCGACCTGGTTGAATCCCCAGCAGAGCACCGCGCCGTCGCGGACGACACAGGCGTGGTTATCGCCCACACACAGACGGCGGGCCGTGCGAGTGAGGGGCCCCGCATCGAGATCGGCATCCACGCGACTGGCATCCACGCGACTGGCATCTTCCAGACTGGCATCTTCCAGACTGGCATCTTCCAGACTGGCATCTTCCAGACTGGCATCCATCAGCCCGCCGTCGACACGCGGGATGGCCACGCAGACGGTAGCGCCCGAGACGGGCTGGCAGCTCGAGCCGGGCAGACAGCCGTCCGCTTCGCAGGGAGTCGTGCAGGTCCCCTCGACACACACGAGCCCGTCCGCACCGCACTCCGAGGTGCAGCGATCGACCGTGGGCACGGTGCAGACACCTGCACCGGCGGTGCCGATGCAGAACGCCGCAGGATCGGCGCAGTCGCTCGCGCTCGTGCACTCGGCGCGGCAGCGCCCGAATCGACAGCGGAGCGTGCCGCACTCGCTGTCGGTCGTGCAGCGACCGCCGAGCGAGACACGCGACTCGCACGCAGCCGCCGACAGCGCGAGGGCCAAGAGCGAGGCTGCGAGGTGTCGATGTCGCGGCGTCACGGGATCACGCTGGTCACGAGGTGCGCCTGGAAATAGGGCCGCGAGAGTCGGCTGTCGCCGGGATCACCCGACTCGTAGAAGCCGAGCTGACCATAGTTGTCGAATCCCCAGCACCAGATCTCCCGGGACGCCGTGAGGGCGCAGCTCCCACCACCCACGGCCACCTCCACGACCCCGTCGAGCGTCGCGCCATCGACGCGACGAATCGAGGCGCCGAGCATCGGCACGACGTCGGTGGTGAAGGTGGGTCCAGGGTCGATGCCACTCTCCCCGTAGGGATTGGCGCCCCAACAACGCACCTCGCCGGTGTCGCGCGCGATGGCGCAGGTGTGGCTCGAGGCACCGTGCGAGAGCCCCGAGAAGACCTGACCTGCGCTGCCCTCCACGGGAGCGGCCGTGGAGCGGCAGAGCGAGGCGCACTCGGTCAGCCCGTCCGTGCGGACGCCAAGCTCGCGCGAGGCATTCGAGCCCCAGCAGACGAGGCCCTCGTCCGCGAGCGCGCAGCCGTGGTGAAGGCCCACCGTGAGCGCAGTGGTGTGCGTGACTCCCGCGATGTCACGGCCGTTCGGCTGGGCCCCCTCGAGCGTCGAGGAGCCCTGGCAGTGCACCCCACCGGTCTCGCTCACGCCGCAGGTCAGGGTCCCTCCCGCCGACAGCGACGTGAGCCCTGCCAAGCCCGTCGCTTCCGTGGGCGTCCAGGACTCGAGCAGGTCGATCCGACCGAGCCGGCCATCGGGGCCTTCGCCGTCGGGCAGGGCGACTCCGTTGTGCCCCCAGCAGCGAGGAGCCCCGCCGACGAGGGCACACGCGTGATTGTCGCCCACGCTCAGCTCGGAGGCCCCGCTCGCGATCGCCGTGAGCGCGAGCGAGCCATCGACCCCGCCGGGGCCCGCCCCGAGGTTCGCGTCGCCATAGCCCCAGCACCAGACCTGGCCATCGTTGCCGAGCGCGCAGGTGTGATCGCGCCCGCAGTCGAGGGAGACGACGTCGACGAGCTCGGTGCCCGTGTCGCGAGCGACGACGGCGTGCATGCGCGTGTTGTCGCAGTCGTCCACGGGGACGCCCGAATCGAGGCTCACGGCGATCCACGGACAGCCCATGCCGTGATCGGTCAGACCGTCCCCGAGCTGGCTCGCGTGGTTGTTGCCCCAGCAGAACACCCGACCACGACTGCCGATCACGCAGGCGTGCTCGTAGCCCACACAGAGCGTGTGGGCGCTCCGATCGAGGCTGCCTGCGTCGCGCAGGTCGGCGTCGTGCTCGGCGGTGTCGGCGGAGGGCGCGGCGTCGAGCTCTGCCGGGCCCGCGTCCACGCGCGGGATCGCGACGCACACGTTGGCACCGGTGTCACACGTGGAGCCCGCGAGACAGCCCGTGGCGCAAGGGGTGGTGCAGAGCTCACCGGCGCAGACGAGACCGATCTGCGTGCAGTCGCTCTCGCAGCGGTCGACGGTGGGCACCGTGCAGACGCCCGCACCGGCGTTACCGATGCAGAACGCCGCGGGATCGGCACAGTCGCCCGCGCTGGTGCACTCGGCGCGACAGCGCCCGAATCGACAGCGGAGCGCGCCGCACTCGCTGTCCA
>JAIBCE010000313.1 GCA_019694315.1 Sandaracinaceae bacterium | reverse complement strand
GAGGCGCGAGCCAGTCTGTTCTTGCTCCCCAAGAACGCCAGGACATGGAGGTACGCGCCGCAACGCCTGCTGGCGTGAGCCTCTGCATGCTCGCGTCTGATCTGCCCCTCGGATCCGCAGAGCGCGACCTCGCCGTGCCTCACGGACGCACCGTCAGAGGCGGGACGCTTCTCCGATGGGCCCGTGGGTCACGGGCGAGCTGTCCGTGGGTGGTGCCATCGAGTGACGCGCGTGCCTCGTCCGTGGTCGCGTGATCTGGCGTGCTCGTGCGAGGCTCCACGAGGAGCCCGCGGGCACGAGGACACACGACGATGAGCGAACCGATCACCACGTGGAAAGAGACCATCGCCGAGGGCGAAGAGGCGATGCTCGAGAAGGTCGCGGCCGACCTCGGCGCGGTTCAGAGCGCGCGCGACGCGACGCTCGGCAGCAAGAACCGCAGCCTCCACTTCAAGCAGCACGCGGGCCTGCGCGCGCGGCTCGACGTGGAGCCGGGCCTCGGCGGCGCGGCGGCCCAGGGCCTCTTCGCCAAGGCCGGCACCTATGACGCCTACGTGCGCTTCTCGAACGGAGGCGGTCGCGATCAGCACGACAAGGAGCCGGATCTCCGCGGCCTCGCGATCAAGGTCCTCGGCGTCGAGGGGCCCAAGGCCCTCGGCGACGCGCGCACGCAGGACTTCCTCTTCATCGACGTGGACGCGCTGCCCTTCCGCGATCCGCGCGAATTCGTCTCGTTCGTGCAGTCGGCCTCGAGCCCGCTGACCTTGCCGTTCAAGCTCTTCGGCAGGCTCGGCTTCCGCGCGTTCGGCCTGATCGTGGACGTCGCGAAGATGGCCAAGGGCAACCGCGGCTCGCTGCTCGATCTCGCGTACCACACGGTCGCACCACACGCGTGGGGCCCCTACGCCGCGCGCCTGCACCTCGAGCCACTGCACCAGCCCTCGCCGCACGCACGGCCTCAGCCGGAGCGCGACTACCTGCGCCGTGAGCTCGCGCCGCGCGTGCGCGCGGGCGGCGTCGCGTTCGCGCTCCAGGCGCAGCTCCTCACCGACCCGAGCGACTCCGTGGAGGACGTCTCCAAGCCGTGGAACGGACCGAGCGTCCGTGTGGGCACGCTGACCTTGCTCGCCGACGATCTCGCGAGCGAGCACGGCCGGGACCTCGACGCGCACGTCCGCGCGCTCTCCTTCGATCCGTGGCACGCGCTCGCTGCGCATCGCCCGATCGGGCTCACCATGCGCGCGCGCAAGCACGCGTACTTCGTGAGCACACAGGCACGCTCGGCCAGCGCGGAGCCCGATGGCAGCGAGTGGTCGCGATTCGGCGGGTGACGACGCGCGCGCCTCGGATCGAGGACGCGCGCGGTCTGTGATGCTTCTCTCGACCCTGCGGCGAGCGCCTCGCTGCGCTGCTGCATCGTGTGGCGAGCGTGGGCCAGGGCGACTAGCCTCCGGGCCCATGCGCAAGCTTCGCCTCTTCGGTGTGGCCGCGACCGCGGTCTTCGTCGCGTCGAGCGTCTCTGCGTGCGTGACCGTCGCGCCCTACCAGCGCGGCATCCTCGCGCGCCCCGCGATGAACACGGACTTCGAGCAGACCGAGGGAGCGTTCCGCGCCCACGTGCACGAGTCGCGCGAGGGTGCGACCGGCGGCTTCGGCACGACGGGCGGCGGCTGTGGCTGCAACTGAGGCCGTCATGCGCACGCTCCGCCCCAGCCTCGTCTTTCTCGCGTGCGTCGCGCTCGGCGTCGGCGTGTTCGGCGACGACTGGCTCGGCGCGCCGCTCGAGGCCGACGAGTCGTCCGGCACGTGGACGGGTCAGCTCGCGATCGAGGGCAACTACTACTGGGAGACCTCCACGCGCGTCGTCGCGCCCGAGGTGAACCTCCAGCTCGCCTCGCCCGATGGCGTGCAGATCTCCGCCGACTATCTCGTGGACGCGATCACGAGCGCGTCGATCGCCGCGGGCGTCATCGAGGACATCCGCTTCACCGAGGTGCGCAACCAGGGGACGATCACGATCGGTCGCGAGTTCGACCTCGGCGACGCGCAGCTCCGCGTGGGCGCGATGGGCCGCGTGAGCCACGAGCCCGACTACCTCGCGACCGGCATCGGCGTGAACGCGACGCTGAGCCTGAACCAGCGGAGCACCGTGATCTACGGCTCGCTCGGCTACATCCACGACGACGTGGGCGCGATCCTCCGCGGCATGAACCAGATGGACGTGGACCCGATGGGTCGCATGCTCTCGAACCGCGGCCGCGTGGGCGAGCTCGAGGGTGTGAACACGTCGCTGTCGGTGCAGCAGCTCATCCTCCCGAACCTCTGGGTGAGCGCCTCCTACGACCTGATCTACACGCAGGGCTACCTCGCCAACGTGTATCGCTCCGTGATGGTGCAGGGCGTGCTCACGCCCGAGACGCACCCGGGCAGTCGCACGCGCCACGCGCTCTCGGGCCGCATCGCGTACTTCTTCGAGCCCACGCGCACGGCGGTGCACCTCATGTACCGCTCGTACTTCGACGACTGGGAGCTCGGCGCGGTGAACCCCGAGGTGCGCCTCTACCAGGAGATCGGCGACTCGGTGACGCTGCGCGCGCGCTACCGCTTCTACGATCAGACGCGCTCGTTCTTCTGGCGTCCCGTGGAGATGTTCACCGCCGACGATCCGTTCGTGACGGCCGACCCGAAGATGGGCGCGTTCGCGAGCCACCTCGTGGGCTTCCGGCTGCTCGTGCAGCTCGGCTTCCTCGACGCCACGCCGCTCTCGTTCCTCTCGCGCGGCTACTTCGATCTGAGCTTCGACTACCTCTGGCAAGGCAGCCGCTACGGCGAGGCCGTGCTCGCGCAGAGCGGCCTGCACGTGCCGTTTTAGTCAGGCGTCGAGCCTCACTGCGTTCGGCTCGCCGAGAGGGGCTGCTCGCCCCTCTCCCTGTTTCGCTGCGCGAAACCGGGCCCCACTCCCTCGGGGATTCGCTCGTCGCTGCGCTCCTCACTCACCCCGCTTCGCGTTCCGAGGCGGGGCCCCAGCCCCACCTCGGCGCTTCGAGGAGACGTTCGGCTCGCCGAGAGGGGCTGCTCGCCCCTCTCCCTGTTTCGCTGCGCGAAACCGGGCCCCACTCCCTCGGGGATTCGCTCGTCGCTGCGCTCCTCACTCACCCCGCTTCCGAGTGAGTCAGGCGTCGAGCCTCACTGCGTTCGGCTCGCCGAGAGCTGCTCGCCTCTCCCGGTTTCTCGCTCACTCGCTCGGCGGGGGAGCGGGGGGCTGCGGCGGGTACATGGGGCCTGCGATCGGGAAGACCGTGCGGCCGGCCGAGGGGTTCACGAGCATCGCGAACGCGATGTAGAGCGCGATGAGCATGAGGATGACCGTGCTCGCCGCGATGCCCATCGAGAGGGTGCCGAAGAGACCCTCGGTGGGCGCGGTGAAGTGCCGCGCGATGCGGAGGAGATAGAGCGCGTCGATGTCGAGGAGGAACGCGAAGAGCAGCTTCGAGAAGAAGCCGAACGCGTAGGTGAGCACCACGAAGATCACGAGGAACGTCACGTCGACCGCGAGCACGACCGTCGGGTCCACGCCGCGGCCCTCGGAGGCCTCGCGCAGCGTGTACCAGTTCATCACCCAGTTGAACGAGAAGGTCGTGAGCAGCGTCCCGCCGAGCGTGTTCTTGTTCGCGAGCGACATCATGCCCGCGAGGAACTGGCACCCTGCGCCGAAGAGCAGACAGAACCACGCGGCGGTGGAGAACATCGCCGCCGCGCGCGCGGGCTCGCTCGGGATCATGCCGAACGCGATCGGCAAGAGGGCCGCGCAGCCGACCGAGAGGCCGAGCAGGCCGAGGGGCGTGGGCTCACCGAAGGGCATGGTCGCGGGCGTGGAGGCGGGGCTCTGCATGGGGCCGGCCCTCTACCTCGCGAGACCTGGGCACGCACCTCTACGCGCTGGCGCGCTGGGGTCTGGCAGGGCCGCTGACCGGCCACTCGAGTGGCCGACCCCAGGCGGCCCGCCGCGGGCCGAGCTCCATCGGCCTCGAAACGCCCCCGTTTCGTGGGTGATCAGGGGCGAGGAAAGTCTCCCCACTCGTGGCACGGGACCTGCGATGCTGCCCCGACATGCAGACCCCCCGCTTCCTCTCCTCGGGCCTCCGCTTCGTCGCGGTGGCCGGTGCGTCCCTCCTCGCCAGCTCCCTCGCGGGCTGCGCGCAGTCGCCGACGGGCGATGATCCCCTGACGTTCGAGGAGGCGCAGGTCTCCGATCTCGCCGCGCTCATGGATGGAGCGCCGAGCAACGACACGCTCGCCGAGGAGGGCAAGGCCGACGAGCGCCTGCCCGCGCGCTTCGACCTCCTCGCCATCCAGTCGCCGGTCCGCAACCAGGCGCGCCGCGGCACCTGCACGATCTTCGCGACCACCGCTCTCATGGAGTCGCTCTACGTGGCCGAGGGGACGATCCCGAACCCCGACTTCTCCGAGCAGTTCCTCCAGTGGTCCACCAAGCGCGAGCTCGGTCGCTTCACCACGAGCGAGGGCTCGAACCCCGAGGCGAACCTCGGCGCCATCTCGCGCTTCGGCATCGTCGAGGAGAGCGCGTGGCCCTACGACACCTTCGCGTGGGGCCCTTCGAACGACGCGGCCTGCACCGGCGAGGAGTCGATGCGACCGATCCGCTGCTTCACCAACGGTGAGCCGCCGGCGGCCGCGCTCACGGCGCAGCGCTTCACCCTCCCTGCGGGCCGCTGGATCAACTCGCGCGCGTCGAGCATCCAGAGCTACATGGTGAACAACCGCCTGCCGGTCGTCGTGTCGGGCACGTTCTTCTACCAGGCGTGGAGCCACGGCGGCACGATGCTGGTCACGAACCCCGACCGGAAGCGCCGCGGCATCGTGCAGTACCCGAGCGCCGAGGATCAGACCGACAGCCGCATGCGCCCCGCGGGTCACGGCATCCTGCTCGTGGGCTTCGACAACGAGATGCGCGTGCAGCGCATCAACGCGCAGGGTCAGCCCGAGGTCGACGCGATGGGCCAGCCCGTCTACGACGTGGGCTTCTATCTGTTCAAGAACTCGTGGAACAACACGTGGGCGACCGAGCAGGTCGAGGGCACCACGACGCACCCGGGCGGCTTCGGCTGGATCTCGCAGCGCTACGTGCAGGAGTTCATGACCGCATACGTGTCGGGCCTTCCGCGCATCACGCAGCGCGAGGTGTGCGACGACGTCCGCGACAACGACGGCGACGGCCGCGCCGACTGCATGGACACCGACTGCACCAGCGCGCCGGCCTGCGCGATGCCTCCGATGGGCACGACGACCGCGTCGCCGCACGCGGCGATCCCCGACAACAGCACCACTGGCGTCTCGAGCGAGATCACGATCACCGACCCCGGCCAGATCGCGTCGCTCGCCGTCGACGTGGACATCACGCACACGTACCGCGGCGACCTCAAGCTCACGCTCGAGCACGGCGGCCGCACGGTGACGGTGGTGGATCGCACCGGCGCGGGCGCCGACAACATCATGGAGGCGTTCTCGCTCGCCGACTTCAACGGCACCGAGGCGATGGGCGTGTGGCGCCTGACCGTGCTCGACACGGCGCGCTCCGACACCGGCACGCTCAACACGTGGGGCCTCCGCATCACGCGCTGCACCGGCAGCTGCGGCAGCACGACCGAGACGACGCGCCACTACGAGAACACGACGGCGCGTGACATCCCCGACAACGACGTGAACGGCATCTCGAGCGAGATCCAGGTCACCGACCGCGGCACGATCCGCCGCCTCACCGCGACGGTCACCATCCAGCACGCGTTCCCGAACGATCTCCGCATCGCGCTCCAGCGCGTGGGTGGTCGCGAGGTGGTGCTCTTCGACCGTCAGGACGTCACCGACACGATGTTCACGAGGACCTTCACGGTCGACGGCTTCGCGGACCAGGAGCTCTCGGGCAACTGGCGCCTCGTGGTCTCGGATCGTGCGAACGCCGACACCGGCCGGCTCGTGAGCTGGTCGATGGACGCGACGACGCGCTGATCGAGCGAGCGCACGAGCGCACGAGCGCACGAGCGTACGAGCGCGCTCGCGGCGCGCGGCCCAAGGCGGGGCGAGGTCCAGGCGTCGGATGCGACGAAGGACCCGCCCCGCTTCCGTTTCCCGCTTCCGTGTCTGGCGGACTCGTGTCGCCATCGGCCACCTCGAGGAGTCATGAACGCTCGCGTCTCGAACCGTCGCTCCGTGCTCCGCGTCCTCTCGGCGCTGCCTGCGCTCGGCCTGATCTCGTCGCGCGTGGCGCGCGCCGACATGGCGTGGGATCCGCCGCCCGAGCTCCGCGTCCAGCCCGATGCGCCGACCTACACCACGCCGCCTCGCACGCTCGGGCTCACCGTCTCGAACGTGTCGGCCGAGCCCGCGGAGGTGTCGGGGCCGCGCCTCGTGGTGCTGCTCGGGACCGTGCGTGTGCCGGTGCGTCTCACGGGCCTCGAGATCGATGGGCAGCCCCGCGGGCTCTGGGACGAATTCGTCATCTCCGCGCGTGGCTCGGTGCACCTCACCCTCGCCTTCGAGGAGCTGCCGCCGGCGGCCCTGGCCGCGCGCCGCATCGACTTCGCGCTGCGCTTCCAGGGCGCGGGCGAGAGCACGTTCTCGCTGCGTCGCGCGTGAGCCGTGGCGCGGCCTGCTTGGGCTTGAGGCGCTTTGATGTGACCGGCGGCCGCAGGCGCGAGAGACTCCGCCCGAGGAGTCGATCATGGCCAAGCAGCGCTACGAGCTCGTCGAGGGGTCCAGCAGCAAGTTCTGGGAGATCGAGCCTCGAGGGACCGACGTCGCGATCGCGTGGGGCAAGATCGGCACGGCCGGACAGTCCCAGACGAAGTCGTTCGCCGACGAGGCGAGCGCCGCGGCCGCTGCGGCCAAGCTCATCAAGGAGAAGACGAGCAAGGGCTACGCGCTCGTGTCCGCAGAGGCTTCGGCGGGCGACACGCCGAAGGCTTCGGCGGGCACCGCGAAGGCTTCGGCGGGCACCGCGAAGGCTTCGGCGGGCGCCGCGAAGGCTTCCGAGGGCACGCCGAAGGCTTCCGAGGGCACGCCGAAGGCTTCCGAGGGCACGCCGAAGGCTTCCGAGGGCACGCCGAAGGCTTCCGAGGACACGCCGAAGGCTTCCGACGACACGCCGAAGGCTTCCGACGACACGCCGAAGGCTTCCGACGACACGCCGAAGGCTTCCGATGACACGCCGAAGGCTTCCGACGACACGCCGAAGGCTTCCGAGGACACGCCGAAGGCTCTCGAAGCCTCCGCCGGCTCTGTGAGCGCGCAGGGCTTCGTCGCCGACGCGATCGTGTGGACGCCGGAGCTCGAGCGACTGCGCGAGGAGGCCACCCGCGAGGTCGCGCCCGCCACGCTGCCGGCCGACGACGACGCGACGCTGCTCGCCACGGTGCGCGCGTGGCTCGACGCCAACCCGTTCACCACGCCGACGGCGGGCTACGAGCACTTCCGCAACCGCAAGAACCTCACGCTCGGCCGGGGTCTGGCCGACGCCGACGGTGCGCGCGCGTTCGATCGATTGCTCGACTACGCGGACGGCAAGCTCCCCGCGACGTTCGAGCCCGAGATCGACGGCGGCGTGATCGCGCTCGTGATGGGTCGCGAGGCGCGACGGGCGCTCGTGTCCTTGCTCCTGCGGCACACGGGCGCGACGCAGACCTTCGATGCGCTCTGTGCAGTGTTCCTCTACGAGCACGGCAGCCAGAACGGCGACCGCGAGGCGTTCCCGAACTGGGTGATGCGGCTCTCGGATCCGTCGCACGCCAAGGGGACCTTCGGCTCGGAGCCCGAGCTCGCGTCGCTGCTCGCGCAGGTGCCGGAGGCGCGGGCCGAGCTCGAGGCGCGGGCCGAGGCGAAGCGGCAGGACGGCTCGCTGGCGCTGCGGATCGCGCTCGCGCTGACCTTCCGGCGCAGAGACTGGGCGGCGGCGGACGCGCAGCGCCTGCTCACGAGCCCGACCCCGGTGACGAGCGGGTACTACGTGGCCTCGATGCTCGAGGACGAGCTCGTGTCGCTCGCCAAGGTGCGCTCGGGACACCACGCGCCGTACCGGCCCGATGCGATCGCGACCGTGGCGCGCCTCGGCTTCGGAGCCTTGCCCTACCTCGCGTTCCTCGCCGACGACACCTCGGCGGACTTCACGCGCGTGGCGCAGGCTTTGTCGGTGCTCGAGCATCCTCGCGCGGCCGCGTCGCTCGCGACCTTCCTCGAGAAGAAGGGCTACTCGAGCCCGGCGACGCAGAAGGAGCACGCCGCGATCGTGCAGCGCTACTTCGCGCGTCGGCCTGATCTGGCCGTGCGGGTGCTCGGCCCGATCGTGGCAGGACGCAGCAAGCTCGCGACGAAGGTCGAGCCGATCGTGAAGGCGGCCCTGCGCTCGAGCCCGTCGCTGCTCGCGTCGGTCGGAGGCGCGCTCGAGCCGCGCGTGCGCGAGCACCTCGCGGGCTTCGTGGAGAGCCCCGTGGCGGCCGCCGCACCGGCGCGCGCGGACGACGTGCCGCGCGTGCTCCGCGAGCCGCCGTGGACGCGGGCGGCGGACGCGATCCCCACGCTGAGCCTCGAGATCATGGGCCCCTACGCGCCGCTCTACGCCGACTTCACCGGCACGGTGGAGCCGCCGACGCACTACTACTTCCCGTCGACGGCGCCGGTGCCCGCCGGGGTCGAGCCGCGCACCGAGGCCTTCGACGCGTTCGTGCGCGAGAGGCTCCCGAGCCTCTCGGACTGGGATCGCGGCTCGCTGCTCGAGGGCTGCACGCGCGGCTACGTGAAGGAGCTCTTCGAGGCGCACGGCTCCGAGCACTTCAAGCGCAGCGCGGAGGCGTTCTACTTCCGGCTCGGCAACGAGGTGTGGCCGCTCGTGCTCGCGGAGGTGCGTGATCGCCCGGGCTGGGCGATCGACTTCGGGCGTGAGTGCGCCGAGCCGCGCCTCGCGCGCGCGTTCGCGCAGGCCTTCGAGACCAAGAGCCACCGCACGCGTGCGACCGAGTGGCTTCGTCGCTTTCCGGAGGCTGCGTCGCGCGGCCTCGTGCCGCTCGTGCTCGGGCCGCCGAGCAAGGCGCGCGATGCTGGCCGGCGGGCGCTCCGCGCGCTGCTCGCGTCGCTCGCCGAGGTCGTTCGCAGCGTCGCGGCGGGCGACGGCGACGAGGCCGCGAAGGCGCTCGCGCGCCTCGAGGCGAGCCCGCCGGACGTGTATCCGAAGAAGCTCCCGAGCCTGCCCTCGTTCCTCGATCTCTCGGTGCTGCCGCCGCTCGTGCTGAACA
>JAIBCE010000312.1 GCA_019694315.1 Sandaracinaceae bacterium | reverse complement strand
GGCCAACGACCGCGAGACGGAGGCGCGCGCGGCGATCGAGCTCGAGGACTGGAGCGGCGCGGAGACCTCGATCACCCGCGCGCTCGCGCTCGGCAGCCCCGAGGCGCCGCGGCGCACGCAGCTCGGCAAGGTGCTCGAGCACCTCGATCGCACCGACGACGCGCTCGCCGCGTATCGCCGCGCGGTGGAGCTCGACGCGGGTCAGCTCGAGGCTCGCCTCGGCGTGGCGCGCCTGCTCGTGGGCCGCGTGCGCACGATCCTCGACGCCCCCGAGGCGCCCGCGGAGATCGCTGAATTCGCCCAGATCCGTGAGCAATTGGAGGCCGCACGGCCGCTCGCCGAGGCCAGCCCGCAGGCCGCCGAGGTCGCGAGCCTCACCGAGGATCTCGAGGCCCTCGAGACCCGCTCGCGCGATCGCTTCGCTGTGCTCGGCGCGGGCGACACGCTCGGCAACTCGGGCCTCGACGCGCTCGGCGGGCTGATCGGCGACCCGATCGGTGACAGCTTCGGCTTCGGTGGCCTCGGCCTCTCGGGCATCGGCCAGGGCGGCGAGCCGCGCGGCGAGACGATCGGCCTCGGAAGCCTCGGGCTCATCGGACACGGCAGCGGCACGGGTGGAGGGAGCGGCCAGGGCATGGGCATGGGCGGGCTCGGTGGACGGGGCGGCTCGGGCATGGGGATGACCGGTCGCACGGACCCCCAGAGCCCCGACGTCAACGTGACCTTCACCTCGAGCGGTGGCCTCGACACCGCGACGGTGCGCGGTGTGGTCACGCGCCAGCGTGGACAGCTCCGCTACTGCTACGAGCGCGCGCTCGCGGCGAGCCCCGCGCTCACGGGCACGGTGCACCTCACGGCCGCGATCGCGACGAGCGGCAGCGTGTCGGACGCGAGCGGCAGCGGCGTGAGCGACGAGGTGGCCAGCTGCATGAGCGCGGCCCTCCGGCGCGCGATGTTCCCCGAGGCTGCGAGCGTCACGACGATCACCGTCGACGTCGCCTGTCACCCGCCAGCGCCTGCCCCGACGCCCTGATCTCCCACGAACCGAAGGTGGGCGAGGGCCACCTCGGTGTCTCGCTCAGACCGGAGGCATGGCGGGGCGGACGAGGAGGCCGGTTGCGTCGTCTCGTGGCACGAGATCGCACCACGCGGCGAGTGACTCCGCGCCGAGGAGGGTGCGCTCGCCGATCGCGTCGAGCAGCCCGTCGGAGGCCACGATCACGCGGCATGCGCCGCTG
This sequence comes from Sandaracinaceae bacterium, assembly GCA_019694315.1. Taxonomy (GTDB): domain Bacteria; phylum Myxococcota_A; class Polyangia; order Polyangiales; family Sandaracinaceae; genus JAFLCL01. The sequence continues at coordinate 8,066 of JAIBCE010000312.1, read as the reverse complement.
CACGCGAAGGGATGCGGGCGCGCATGCCCCGAGCCGAGGCGCTTGCGCGACTGGCCCTCGGTCAGTTCCACGAAGCGGCCGTCCTCGAGGATGGCCCACGCGCGCGAGTCACCCGCGCTCGCGCCTCGCACGGTGACGAGGCCGTCGGGGGACCGAACGCCCACGAGCGCCACGAGCGTCGTCTCTCCGCCCTCCTCGAGGAGCGCCGCGTCGAGGTCGAGCATCCGTGAGGGAGAGAGCGCGATCTCGCGGGCCGCTTCGGCCGCACGCTCGGCCGCACGCCGCGCGTGCGCGAGACCGCCCGCGCCGTCGGCCAGCGCGACGACCACGGCGGTGCCGAGGTCGTGGACGACGACACGGTCGTGGTCGGTTCGCGCAGGCGCGCGGAAAACGTCGATCTCGAGGCCGTAGAGGCGGAGGGTTTCGAGGCGCTTCGCCACGGAGGTCCTACGCCTGCGGGCACGGCGGCGATTCCACGGACGCCGCGCGCCATGACCGAGAAGTCCTCTGCCGCCGACCCCACCCGGCACCTGGGACGGCCTGAGACGCGACATCGACCGCTGGTGGCGCCGAGGCCTCAAGTACCGCCTCGGAAAGGATCGGAGCGTGATGCACCTCGAGCCGAAGCTCGGTGGCCGACTCTTCGAGACCTTCCACGTGCCCTCGGGGGCCGAGCGGGTGCAAGAGACCGGCAGGATCACGACGTGGGAGCCGCCCTCGCGCGTGGTGCTCGCGTGGCGCCTCTCGAACTTCGCGCCCGACGAGACCACGGAGGTCGAGGTCACGTTCGAGCCCACGCGGAGCGGCACGAACGTCACCGTGACCCATCGCGGCTGGGCGACGATCCGCCCCGATCACCCGGCGCGGCACGGGCAGGAGATGCGCGCCTTCACGCGCAGCCTCGGTGCGTGGTGGGGAGATCTCGTCACCTCCTACCGCATGCTCGCGGAGGCGTGAGCCCGCCTCCGGCGCCCTCGCGCATCCGGTCCCATCGTCGGCCCTGCGGTGCAGGCGCTTCCGCTATCCTCGGGCGACATGCGGCTGCTCGTGAAGAACGCGCGCCTCGTCGATGGGACGGGCGCGCCGATGCGCGCGGGGGAGCTCCTCGTGGAGGGCGAGCACATCGCCGAGCTCGGCGCGAGCGCGCTCCCGCCCGACGAGGTGATCGACGTCGAGGGTGCGATCGTGTGCCCCGGCTTCATCGACATGCACTCTCACGGCGACTTCGCGCTCGCGCGCGATCCCGAGGCCCGCGCCAAGGTGATGCAGGGCGTGACCACCGAGGTCGTGGGCAACTGCGGCCTCGGCGCGTTCCCCGCGAACGACGTGGTCGCCTCGTTCTACGAGCGCCTCTCGCCGATGCTCTTCGGCGAGAGCGCGGGGGCCGGCACGTTCCGCGATCTGTCGGCGTTCCGCGCGCGCCTCGACGCAGAGGGCACCAGCGTGAACGCCGCGCCCCTCGTCTCGCACGGCAACGTGCGCGCGCACGCCATGGGCCTGGCCGAGCGAGCACCCACGGGCGTCGAGCTCCGCGCGATGGAGGAGCTCGTCGACGCGGCGCACCGAGAGGGCGCGTTCGGGCTCTCGACGGGGCTCGTGTATCCGCCGGGCGCGTACGCCGAGACCGAGGAGATCGTCGAGCTCGCCAAGGTCGCCGCGGGGCACGGCGGCTTCTACGCGACCCACCTCCGCGACGAGGGCGCGCGCCTCGTGCCCTCGTTCGAAGAGGCGCTCCGCATCGGCCGCGAGGCGAAGATCGCCGTGCAGATCTCGCATCACAAGGCGGGCGGACGCTTCAACTGGGGCAAGGTGAAGAAGACGCTGGCGCTGCTCGAGGCCGCGCGCCGCGAGGGCATGGACGTGACGAGCGACGTCTACCCCTACACCGCGGGCTCCACGGTGCTCTCGGCGATGTTCCTGCCGCTCTGGGCCTTCGAGGGCAGCCAGGACAAGCTCCTCGAGCGCCTCGCGGATCCGGCGATGCGCGCGCGCATGACGCGCGACGCCGAGGAGCGCTTCATGCGCTTCGTGAGCCTGCCCGGCGTGCTCGATCGGATCTTCCCCAAGCGCCTCGTCCTGCCGCTCGTCCTGCGCGAGCTGAGCAAGATCGTGATCGTGAGCTCCACCAAGCACGAGCGTCGCTACGAGGGCATGAGCGTGGCCGACATCGTGCGCGAGCGCGGAAAGCCCTTGTTCGAGGTGCTCTTCGACCTCCTGCGCGAGGAGGAGCTCGCGGTCGCGGCGATCGCGCACGTGATGAGCGAGGACGACGTGCGCACGGTGATGACGCACCCCACGACGATGATCGGCACCGATGGCTTCCCGCAGCGCGAAGGAAAGCCGCACCCGCGCACCTTCGGCACCTACCCACGCGTGCTCGAGCACTACGTGCGCCGAGAGCACCTCTTCCCGATCGAGACCGCGATCCACAAGATGACCGGCCTCGTGGCCAAGAAGCTCGGCCTCGCGGATCGCGGCGTGCTCCGCGCGGGCGCGGTCGCCGATCTCGTGGTCTTCGATCCGTCGCGCGTGCACGATCGCTCGAGCTACGAGGATCCGCGCCAGTACCCGGAGGGCATCTCGCACGTGCTCGTGCGCGGGGTCTTCACCGTGAGAGACGGCGTGCACACCGGCGCGCGCCCGGGCCGTGTGCTCTGCCGGCCTTCGCGCACCTGATCGACGACTTCCGAGAGGCATCGGGCTGGCCTCGCGAAGCTTCTCGTGGCCGAGCCCGAAGCTTCTCGCGTGTCGACCGAAGCATCGGGCTGGCCTCGCGAAGGATCCGCGGCCAACGCGATGTCGTGAATGGCGATGCCCCGAGACGCGTGGGGCGCCGAGCACCGTCTCCGAGCACGGTGGCCTCGCCGCTCGCGATGGCGTGCCCGCGATACCCCCGGCAGGCCCGAGGGGAGTGGCAAGCACGGCGACGGTACAGTTCTACGAGGGGCCAGGCGGGGACGACTTCTCGCGGCGCGAAGATTCGGAAGCTTGGACAGAGGGCTTCACTCGTCGACGAGCGGCGCGTGGAGCACGCGCAAGAACGGGAGCAGGCCCCACTGCGAGGTCTCGCCGAAGCGCGAGAGCCACGGCTCGCGCGTGCCCGCGAACGTGCCGTCGTCGGGGTGCGGGCCCTCGCCGTAGCGCATCACGATGTCGCCCAGCGTGCGGAGCGTGCCCGCGTGACCGAAGAACGCGCCGTCGGCCACGCCGCGCAGCGCTGGCGTGCGGAGCTGTCCACGGAGGACCTCGCGCGTCGAGAGAGAGCCTTCTCCGCCGCGCATCACGCGCGGAGGCATCGGCAGATCGCTCCACGGGCCATCGGCGCGGAGCTCGCTCTGCTGGTAGAGGCGAGCCCCCTCGAGGCGTCCCGGATCGTCGATCGGCCCGGGCGCGCCGACCACGTGGAACGCGTCGTCGGTGAGGCGTGGGCCCCAGTGGCACTGCATGCACCCGCTGCGCACGAAGATCTCGAGGCCGTAGCGCTCCTCCACGTCGAGCGCGCCGTGCTCGCCCGCGAGGTAGCGATCGAGCGCGTTCGGGGCCACGCGGAACGTGCGCTCGTAGGCCGCGATCGCCTTGCCCGCGTCGACGAAGATCTGCGTGATCTCGCGGCGCGTGGTCTCGGGCAGCGCGTCGTAGGCGGGCTCGCCCGGCATGCCGCGCGCGGGCCACGCGGCGGTGTCGGGCTGCGCGCGCGCAGGGAACGCCGCGCGATGGAGGGCGCCGTGCGTCTCGAGCACGCGGCGCGCAACCTCCACACGGCTCGAGGCCATCTCGTCGGGGCTCTCGAGCGGCCCGAGCGCCTGCGCCCAGAGCGTGTCGGCGCGCCCATCCCAGAATTGCCAGCGCGCATGCGCGGCGAGCGCGATCGAGGGAGTGCGTCGCGTGCCCTCGCCGGCACCGCGTGCGCGCGCGCGGCCATCGGAGAGCGCGTGCTCGCGCGCGTGGCAGCTCGCGCACGACTGCTCCCCGCTCGACGAGAGCCCGCGATCTTCGAAGAGCGCGCGCCCCAGCGCCTGGGCCGCGGGATCGTCGGCCACGGCGTTGCTCGGATCGCTCGGAGGCGCGCCCGGCACCGTGATCGTCTGGAGCAGGGCCCACTCGTCTTCGTGGAAGACACCGTCGACGAGCACGTCACGTTCGGGGCTCGGCGCGGGACGACCCTCGAGCGTCGCGAGCGCACGCGCGAGCGCGTTGCGGAGCTCGACCGGCGGTGGGCTCGAGAGGGCGTCGAGCACGCGAAGGCTCGCGGCATCGACGATCGCCACGAGCGGCAGCGCGGTGTGCGGTCCCTCGAGGAGCGGCGCGAGGCGATGCGCGGGGTCGGCGCCCACGGCCACGCCGTCGAGCGTGATCGCCTCGTGCCATTCGCGCGCGACGTCCTGATCGGCCGGGGCGTTGTCGCGATCGCCGATCACGAGATCGAGGCGCGTCACGCGCTCGCGGCCCGCGAGCCCATCGAGCAGCGTGTCGGCGTGGTCGCGAGGGTAGAGGCACGAGCCACACCACGCGCCGCCGTTCACCACGACGAGGAGGAGCTCGCGATCTTCGGGTGAACGCCGGAAGTCTGCGAGCGCGAGCGTGGCGGGCACGCCCTCGCCATCGACGCCCTCGAAGCTGAGGTCGGGCAGCACCGCGCCCACCGCGATCGTTCCGTCGTTCTCGGGGTAGGGACCGAGCTCGGTCGTGGGCGAGGACACGCACGAGACGAACGAGAGCGCCACCGCGCACGCGCACGCGCGGAGCACACGATCGAGGGGAGACGAGGGCACGGTCGACGTCACGATCACTCCACGACGTCGAGGGTCCACACGGCGCCGCCCACGGCGTACACGGTGTGATCGTCGACGAAGCGGAAGCGGTTGATGGGCCCGACGAGGTCGAGCTCTTCCTCCCACGTGTCGCCACCGTCGAACGTGCGGTAGGCGGGCATCGACGGATCCTCCGAGACCATCCAGCCGATCTCGTCGGTGAGGAAGCCGACGCCGATCGCGGGATAGAACGAGGTCGGGAGCGGCAGCTCCTCCCACGTGAGGCCGCCGTCGTGCGTGCGCGCGAAGGTGGCGGGGCCCACGGTCGTGTCCTGCACCGCGACGTAGCCGACGTTCTCCGACGGGAAGTGGAGCTTCCAGCAGAGCGTGCTCTCGGTGCTGGACTCGAAGACGGGCTCGAAGCTCGCGCCGCCGTCGGTGGTGCGGAGGATCGCGCAGTGCCCCGCCTCGTTCATGCCCGCGACGAGGCCCGTGGTGGGCGTGGAGAAGTGCGCGTCGATCGCCATGCGCAGCGCGGGGATCGCGACCGAGGTCCACGTGGCGCCGCCGTCGCTCGACGAGAGCAGGTGCGTGGGTCCGTTGGCGCGACCGATGCCGAAGAGGTGGGTCGCGTCGACCGCCGTGAAGTTGCAGAGGCCGCTCGGCGCGTCGCCGGTGATCTCGGTGACGGGCGTCCACGTGTCGCCGCCGTCGATGGTCCGGTAGAGCACGTTCGCGTCGCTGATCGACGGCGACAGACCCGCGCCGATGTTGCCGGCGAAGCCGTGCATCGCGTCGGTGAAGAGCAGCGCGCGGAAGTACGTGGTCGGGCTCGTCATCACGGGCGACCAGCTCGCGCCCGAGTCGAGCGTCTCGTAGATCGATCCGTTCGGCCCGCTCGCGAGGAAGCCGTGCGTGGGATCGAGCCACCACATGTCGTCTTGCTTGCCTCGGGCCACGCGCGGCGCGGCCTCGAGCATCGTCCAGTGCGAGTCGCGCACGCGGCCCTCGAGCGTGCGGCCCGCGTCCGAGCCCACGTCGGCGGGCGCGGCCGCGTCGGTGGTGCTCGCGTCGGGCGTGGGAGCGGGATCGCCGCAGCCAGCGAGGGCCAGGAGCGAGGTCAGGGCGACGAGCGTGGAGGGAGCGGGTCGGGACATGCGCCGACCTTGGAGGCGCCCTCGTGCACCGACCAGTGAAAGCCGGTGAAAAACGCGATACACGCCTGGAAACGAGGCGTGTTCGATGTCCCGGCCTGCTCCGCCGCGCTCGCGACTGATCCCGCTCCGGCCGCTGCCGCGCATGGCGCGCTTCCCGCGCGCGCGTGCGCTGGTGGGTCGCGCGGAGGCGAGCGTGCGGCTCGATCGCGCGCTCCACGACGGCGTCGCGATCGTGTCGATCCTGGGGCCTCCGGGCGTGGGCAAGACGGCGCTCGCGGTGAGCGCGGTCGAGCGGCTCTCGCCGCGCAAGCCTGCGTGGTTCTGCGATCTCGCCGCGCAGCGCACCGAGCTCGGGCTCGTCGTCGAGGTGATGGCGCTCTTCGGTCAGCCGATCGTGACCAACGACGTGCGCGTCGCGGCCGAGCTCGCCGGTCAGTGGCTCGCCTCGCTCGGGCCCGCGATCGTGGTGCTCGACAGCTTCGAGCCCGTGGCCGCCTTCGCCGCGGTGCTCGCGGAGTGGGCCGACGTGGCCCCTTCGCTCACGCTGCTCGTGACCTCGCGCGAGCGCCTCGCCCTCGACGGCGAGCAGGTGATCGAGCTCGCTCCGCTCGACGACGACGCGGCGGTGCAGCTCTTCCGCGAGCGGGCCGGAGAGCTCGGTGCGCGCGTGAGCGACGACGACGCCGAGCGCGGCGCGATCCTCGAGATCGTACGCAGCGTCGATGGCTTGCCGCTCGCGATCGAGCTCGCGGCGGCGCGTGCGCGTCTGCTGTCACCGAGCCAGCTCGCGGCGCGCCTGCGCGAGCCGGGAGCGCGCCGCGGCGACGACGACGTGCTCCTCGTCACGAGGCGCGGCCCCGCGCGACACCGGAGCCTCGCCGACGCGATCGCCTCGTCGTGGGCGCTGCTCGACGCCTCCGAGCGCGCGGCCCTCGCGTCGCTCTCGGTGCTCGAGGGGAGCTTCGCGGTGCCCACCGCCGAGGCCATCCTCGAGCGCGCCCTCGTCGAGTCCTCACGCCCTGCCCCGCTCGCGTTGCTCGGCGCGCTGCGAGAGAAGTCGCTCCTGCACGCAGAGGCCGACGATCGGCTGCGCCTCTACGCGAGCATCCGCGCGTTCGCCGCGCAGGCCCTCGCGTCGGATCCTGCGCAAGAGGCTCGCACCCGGACCGCGCACGCGGCGCACTTCACCGAGATCGCCGCGCGCTTCGCCCGCTCGCGCCTCTTGCTCTCGAACGTGGCGCGCGTGGGCTCGCACGCCGACGTGTCGCGACACGTGCTCGATCTCGAGGCGGCGCTCCACCACGTCGAGGGCGCCTCCGACCCCGCTCCGAGCCTCTCGCTGGCGAGCGCGCTCGCGTTCCTCGGCGTCCTCGACGACAGGAGCCGGAGTCTCCTCGAGCACGCCGATCGCGACCTCGAGCGGGCCGCCGAGGCGAGCGCCGTCGCGCTCCTCGCACGGCACTACCTCGCCACCGCGAGCGGTCGTCACGACGAGGCGATCGCCCTCGCCCAGAAGGTGATCGCGCATGCGGAGCTGCCCGCCGAGCTCCGCGCCACCGCGTGGCAGCGACACGGCATCGCGCGGCGCGCCGAGGGCGATCCCGAGGTCGCGCTGCGCGCTCACCAGGAGGTGCGTGCGATCCTCGGCGAGCCTGCCACGACGCTCTCGGCCGTGAACGTCGCCTGCACCGGTCGGCTCATGGTCGATCTGCGCCGCGACGACGAGGCCCGCGCCTGGAACGATCGCGCCCGCGCGCTCTGCGACGCGATCGGGGAGCCCTGGCTGGCCGAGCTCGGCCCCGCCAACCTCGCGCAGCTCGAGCAGGAGCGCGGCGATCTCGATCGGGCCGAGGCCCTGCTCGCGCCCGCGATCGCCCGGTTTCGTGCGGCGCGCGAGCCGCTCTACGAGGCGGTGTACGCAGTGGTGGCCGGTGGCCTGTACCTCGAGCGCGGTGATCTCGATCTGGCCGCGCGCTGGTTCCGCTCGATCGACGGCGGTGGGCGCGCGCTCCTCCCCGCGGTCTCGCGCGTGCTCCTGCACGGAACCTGGGCGGTGCTCGAGGCCGTGCGCGGCGAGGCGATCGCGCGCGCGGAGCAGCTCGAGCTCGCGCGTCGCAGCCTCGCGGCACGCCATGGTCGGCTCGCGGCGAGCATCGTC
>JAIBCE010000024.1 GCA_019694315.1 Sandaracinaceae bacterium | reverse complement strand
ATGGTCGGGAGACCGGCTTCATGCGCGACGTCTGGCTCATGGCCCGCCAGCACACGCGCGATGGCGGTGAGCTCCAGGGCGAGCCCGACGTGCTGCGCATGCTCGGGCAGGCCGCGACGCTCGCCCACGATCCGATGGACCGCGTCGTCGAGTCGCTCGCCGTCGCTCGCTACTTCGCCGGTGGCCGCGAGGGCGCCGCGCGCGCCGACGTGCCCCTCGTGCGAGCGCTGCCCGTGGGCGCGCGCGTGCCCGTCTTCGTGACGAGCAGCTGGGAGCGTCTGCCGCGCACCCTGCGTCCGGGCGAAGACTCGCCTCCGCTCGAGCCGTGGGGCAGCGCCTATGCGACGGTCGACGTCCGCAGTGCGCCCCCGGGTGCACAGCTGCGCGTCTGGCTCGACGGCGAGATGGGCACGGAGTGGTCGCTCGTGGCGGTGCGCCTCGACGCGCACGGCGAGGAGCGTGGTCGCACGCGCGCGCCGCCCACGCGCGGCGCACGCAGCTTCATCCCCGTCGAGCTCGGCGAGGGCATCGCCGAGGTGGTGCTCGTCGTCACGAACCTCCCCGACGACGACGATCCGCGCGATCGCGCGGCGGGCGCGAGCGCAGACACGCGCATCGCGGGCCGCGTCCACCGCACGGGCCTCGATCCCGACGTGCCCGGCCCCGGACCGCATGGCTTCCGGCTGATCGTCGATCGCGGTCCCTGACGTCGCCCCCGATCCACCGCTCCCTACGCGAACGAGCCCAGGATCCTCGAGGATCCTGGGCTCGTCTCGTCAGCGGAGGGCGCGAGAGCACAACTCAGTATTTTCGCGCCTTCGGCGCGGTCGGGGGGAGCAACTCCCCCCCATTCCCCCCTGCTCGACGCTCCCCGAGCCTCGCTTTCTCGCGCGCTCCTGGGGTTGCTGCGCAACCCCGCCGCGTGGCGTCCCCGGGCGATTCTTTCTCCCTCTCTCAGCTCACGGAACCACGATGCGGCCCGGCGCGCCCATGGCGCCGCGCAGCGTGTGGCAGCTGTTGCAGTCGCCGTTGGTGATCGGCGCCGCCATGCGTCGCTCGCGGCCCTGGTAGAGCACCCGCGCAGAGACCGGGAAGGTGAGGGGGATGTCCTCGTCGAGGAAGTTGCCCGCCGCGTTGGGGTAGAGCGTGAGCACGTAGCCCGTCGCGTCGGTGATCTCGACCGTCACCGGATCGGCGCCCGTGCTGCGGATGCCGTTGCAGTCGGGCACCTCACGACCGCTCGCGTACACGGTGCCCGCCACGTAGAGGTACGGACCCTCGCGCATCGACGTGTGGCAGTCGATGCAGGCGAGGCCCGGGTGCATGAGCTCGGACTCGCGGTTGCCGCCGGTCCACATCGTGCCGCTCGTGCAGGTGTCGGGGCCCGCGAACGGGTCGGTCGGCATCTCGCAGCTCCCCGCCGGCGCGCCCGCGGACTGCCACGTGGAGATCGTGGCGATGTCGGCGGCGGGCACCGTGGCCGGGGCCGGCGGCATCGAGCCGTCCATCATGCGCGCGACCGCCACGTCGAGGACCGTCATGCCGGGCCGCGAGGTGGAATTCGCGAGCAGCTGATCCCGCGTCATCATCGAGTTGTAGGCGCCGCCCGCAGGGGTCGAGCCGTGGCAGCTCGAGCAATACGTCGAGAGCACCATCGCCACGTCGCACGGCAGGCCCGAGGGGCCGGTCGACATGCCCGTGTCGATCGCGCCGAGACCACCGTCGACTCCGGGCGGAATCGCGGCGTCGTTGCGCGAGACGGGCGGCAGGTAGCCGTCGTCGCCGCACGCGGCGAGCGACGAGAGCACGAGGAGCGCACCAGCGGTCGAGAGGAGGTGACGAGCGTGTCGGGTGGTTCGAAGCATGCTCGCAGTCTTCGGGTTTCCGACGCGCACACAAGTGAGAGAATTTTGCGCAGTGTGAGAGAGCCGTGAGGGAGCGAGAACGGCTGTCGATGTCGCACGGTTCGCGGGCGCGGCCACACCACGACGGAGCGCCTCGGCCGCGGCCACGAGAAGCTTCGGAGACGTGAGCGATCGAAGGGGTCGGGCCCCGCGCACGCCTCGGCGTGGCGTCGATCGAGCGCCGATCAGAGCGCCGATCAGTTCTTGGTCTTCTGCGTCGGGAACGAGCACGCCGGCGCACGCCACACGCGGTTGTCGTGCGGCACCTTGCGCGCGTGCTCGCCCACGTGATCGCGCTCGGCGAACACGTGCTCCCACACGGCCTCGCCGGGAGGGCGCTGCTCGACCGCGACCATCTTGCCGGCCTCGAGGAGACGATGCTCGTGACGCTCACGCGCCGCGCGACACTCGTCGCCCGTGCGCAGGCCGCGGGCCGCGAGCTTCTTCTCGAGCTCCACGATGCAGTCGATCTCGCTGTCCACGTAGTTCGAGCCCGAGCTCGACGAGTGGCCGTAGAGGCGCGACACGTAGGCCTCGAGCACGAGCGGCTTCCGCTCCGTGCGCACGTAGCGCATCGCGCTCTCGAGCCCGCGGTACGCGCTCTCCACGTCGTTGCCGTCGATCACCATCGTCTTCATGCCGAGCGCCGCGCCGCGATCCGCGATGTGCTCGCCGCCCTGCTGCTCGTGCTCCGGCGTGGAGATGCCCCAGCCGTTGTTGGTCACGATGATCAGCATGGGCAGCTCGAAGCCGGGGCGGGCCGCCCAGATCAAGCAGCTCGCGAAGTCGCCCTCGGCCGTGCCCGCGTCGCCGCCCTGCACGATCGTGATGCCGTCGGCGTCGCTCCCGCCCGAAGGGCGCGCGCGCTTCTGCGCGACCGCGGTGCCGATGGCCTGCCCGTACTGGATCTCGATCGGGCTCGTGATCGGCACGAGGTTCCACGCGCGCCGCGAGTAGTGCCCCACGAAATTGCGCCCGCCCGAGTACGGATCGGTGACCGTGTTCCGCATCTGCCTGAGCGCGTCGACCGGGTCCGCCCCCATCGCGAGCAGCGTGGCGCTCGAGCGATAGTGGAGGTGCAGGTAGTCGTGATCGAGCCCCTCGCCCTTGTGCACGAGGAGGCCGAGCGCCGTGTTGAAGGCCTCTTCGCCCGGACCGCCGATCCAGAAATAGCCCTCGCCGCCGCGCTGCATGCGGATGAGGCGCTCCTCGAGCGCGCGCCCCTCCACCATGAGCTCGTGCATGCGGAGCAGCAGCTCGGGCGAGAGCGGCTCGACGCTGGAGACGCCTGTCGACCGGAGCACCGGGAACGGATGCGCGCTCGGAGAAGAGTGACTCTGCGTCATGGATCCGTGTCTATCACGCGCTCGGGCGGACGAGCACGCCGCGCCCGGTTGACGCGACGCATCAGCGGACCCCGACCGAAGCTCGGCGCGATGATCGATCGTCACGTTGCTTGCGACGCCCGCTGACAAAGTGACAGCGCGCGCCGGCCACACGCGGCGAATTCCTCGCAAAAATGGCCGTTTCTCGGACGGGCGCCCATGGCACGCGCGCTGCGAAGGAGCGTGACCATGAGCTCCTCCCTGACCCCGGTGCGCCTGGCCGTGTACATCGCCACGACCCTCGTGGCCGTCTTCGGCGTGGTCTTCGTCGCCGACGCGCTGGTCGAGTCCGACGAGGAGCGGCTCGAGGCGATCGAGGGAGCGCTCGAAGGGGCGCGAGGCGAGGCCCGCGCCGACGCGCTCGCGCAGCTCTCGGGCGAGGAGGCCGTGGCCGTCGTGGCCGATCGTCGACGCGTGTGGATCGAGCCTGGTGACGGCGAGGCCGCCCTCCGCGAGGCGATCGCGTCGGCCGTGCCCGAGCTGACCGACGACACGCCGGTCGTCGGCACCGACGCGACGCTCGCGGGCCAGCGGGGCCGCATCACGGTGCGGCTGCGAGAGGGCCACGACGAGCCCGTCGACGTGGTGGTGGAGCTCGCGCTCGAGGACCACGCGTTCTCGCTCCTCGAGGTGCGCCGCCTGCGCTGATCGACGAGCCCGCGTTGAATTCCGAGCGCGCCGAGACGACGCTCCTCCCATGACGGCGGAGCGGACGAGGCTCGAGGGCGATCGCGACGGCTGGAGGCGCTGGGGCCCGTACCTGAGCGAGCGGCAGTGGGGCACGGTCCGCGAGGACTACAGCGACGACGGCGACGCCTGGGCCTACTTCCCGCACGATCACGCGCGCTCACGCGCCTATCGCTGGGGCGAGGACGGTCTGGCGGGGCTGAGCGATCCGCAACAGCGTGTGTGTCTGGCGCTCGCGCTCTGGAACGAGGCCGATCCGATCCTCAAGGAGCGCCTCTTCGGCCTCGCCAACGAGGAGGGCAATCACGGCGAGGACGTCAAGGAGCTCTATTACTACCTCGACGCCACGCCCACGCACTCGTACCTGAAGTACCTCTACAAGTATCCGCAGAGGGCCTATCCGTACGAGCGACTCCTCGGTGAGAGGCGCACACGCGAAGAGCCCGAGTTCGAGATCGAGGACACAGGCGTCTTCGACGACGATCGGTACTTCGACGTGACGGTCGAGTGGGCCAAGTCGGGCGTCGACGACCTGGTGCTCCGCGTGACCGTGGACAACCGCGGGCCCGACGACGCGCCGATCCACGTCCTGCCGCACCTCTGGCTGCGCAACGTCTGGAGCTGGGGATATCCCACGATCACCAAGCCCGTGCTGCGCCTCGAAGGGGCCGAGATCACCCTCGATCACGAGGCGCTCGGCCGCCATCGGCTCTGCGCCAGCGCGCGCGATGCCGTGGCCCTCTTCACGGAGAACGACACGAACGAAGAGCGCCTCTGGGGCGCCAAGACGACGCACCTCTGGAAGGACGGCTTCCACGAGCGCGTGGTGAACGGACGCCTCGACGCGGTGAGCGCGCTCCATCACGGCACCAAGGCATGCTTCTGGGAGAAGGCGGTCGTGCCCGCGGGCGGGCGGCGCGTGTTCGACTACCGCTTCCACGCAGACGCGGTGACACCGCGCGGCAGCGTCGACGAGGTGCTCGAGGCCCGGCGCGCGGAGGCCGACGACTTCCACGCAGCGCTCGCGAAGGACGTGAACGACCCCGAGGCGCGGCGCGTGATGCGTCAGGCGCTCGCTGGCATGATCTGGTCTCAGCAGACCTATCGCTACGACGTGCGTGGCTGGCTGTCGGGCGACCCCGAGCAACCCGCGCCGCCCCCCGCCCGACTCGAGGGTCGGAACGTCGAGTGGGACCACCTGCACAACCGCGAAGTGCTCTCCATGCCGGATACCTGGGAATATCCCTGGTACGCCGCGTGGGATCTCGCCTTTCACACCTTGCCGCTGGGCCTGCTCGATCTCGAGCTCGCCAAAGACCAGCTCGTGACGCTCACGCGCGAGTGGTACATGCACCCCAACGGTCAGCTCCCCGCCTACGAGTGGAACTTCGGGGACGTGAACCCGCCCGTGCACGCGTGGGCCACGTGGAAGCTCTACCGCATGGAGGAGCGCCTCCGTGGCAAGGGAGATCGCGCCTTCCTCGAGCGGGTGTTCCACAAGCTCCTGCTCAACTTCACCTGGTGGGTGAACCGCAAGGACGCACATGGCCGGAACATCTTCCAAGGTGGCTTTCTGGGCCTCGACAACATCGGAGTCTTCGACCGCAGCAAGCCCCTGCCCACGGGCGGCTATCTCGACCAGTCCGACGGCACGGCATGGGTCGCGGCCTATTCGCTCCAGCTCATGCGCATCGCGCTCGAGCTCTCGCACGAGAACCCCGTCTATCAGGACATCGCCACGAAGTTCTTCGAGCACTTCCTGCACATCGCCGAGGCCATGACCAAGCTCGGCGGCAAGGAGCACGGCCTCTGGGACGAGGACGACGGGTTCTTCTACGACGCGCTCCACCTGCCCGGGCGCGAGCCCATGCCGCTGCGCGTCCGCTCCATGGTGGGCCTGCTCCCGCTCTTTGCCGTGGAGGTGCTCGAGCCCGAGGAGCTCGCGCGTGCCCCGGAGTTCACCAAGCGCCTCGAGTGGTTCCTCGGGCACCGCCCGGATCTGGCCGCGCTCGTGTCACGCTGGAGTGAGCCCGGACGCGGGGAAAAACGCCTCCTGTCGCTGCTCCGCGGCAGTCGGATGAAGCGGCTCTTCAGGCGCATGCTCGATGAGTCCGAGTTCCTCTCGCCCTACGGGATCCGGGCCCTCAGCAGACACCACGAGGCCAATCCCTACCGCGTCTCGCTGGGCGGTCAGACGCTCGAGGTGCGCTACGAGCCGGGCGAGTCATCGAGCGGTCTCTTCGGGGGCAATTCCAACTGGCGGGGCCCGATCTGGTTTCCGGTGAACTTCCTGCTGATCGACGCGATGCACGAGTACCACCGCTATTACGGTGACGACTTCCGCATCGAGTGTCCCACCGGCTCGGGGCGCTACGTCTCGATCGCCGAGGCCGCGAACGAGGTGTCGCGCCGGCTCGTGTCGATCTTCCTGCCCGAAGCCGACGGCGTGCGCCCCTTCGCGCGCCAATATGCGCGCTTCGCGCGAGATCCTCACTTCAAGGATCACCTGCTCTTCCACGAGTACTTCCACGGCGACACCGGCCGCGGCGTGGGCGCCATGCACCAGACCGGCTGGACGGGCCTCGTGGCCTGCCTCATCGCGGGCATCGGCGCCGACGGGAAGTGACACTGACCCGTCACGCAGGACATGGCATCAGTCGTCGTCGTCGTCCGTGGCGCAGAGCCGGGCGCTCGCAGGCTCGTCGAGGATCACCGTGGCGCGTCTCGCGGCGCGGAGGGCGAGGGCCAGAGGGAGACGACTGGCATCCTCCTCGAGGGCCTCGCGCACGACTCGGGCCTTGGCCTCGCCCGTGGCGACCACGACCAGCTCCTTCGCGGCGGCGAGCGCGGGCAGCGTGAGGGTCAGTCGCGAGGAGGGTGGTTTGGGAGAGTCCGTGATCGCGCGGACCCAGCGCTCCTCTTCGTCGAGGAGCGCGTGGCCCGGAAAGAGCGAGCAGACGTGGCCATCGGGGCCCACACCGAGGATCGCCACGTCCAGACCGCGCGATCGCACGAGCGCCTCGTGCTCGCGCGCGGCGGCCTCGAGATCCTCGCGATCGGCGGGCATGCGGTGCACCTGCGCGGCGGGGATGGGCGCAGAGGCGAGCAACAGGCGCGCACACACACCGTAGTTCGAGTCCGCGTGATCGGGAGGCACCGCGCGCTCGTCACCCCAGAAGAGCTCGAGGCGCGAGAAGTCGATCGGCGCGGCGGCGATCGCGGGAAAGCCGCTCGTCGCGACCGAGCCACCGGGCAAGGCGAGCGCGAGCGTCGCGCCACGCGCGGCGGCCTCTCGGGCGCGCGAGGACACCAGCGACGCGAGCGCATCCCCGACGCTCGAGACGATGATGATCTCGGCACGCGGCATCGCCGGAGTCTGGCCGTTCCTCGATCGCGCGCCAAGAGACCCGGGTCAGGTGCGCGAGGCGAGGCCCAGCACCCGCACGGTCGGGAACGCCGCGCGCAGGCGCTCGAGATCCTCGACATCGCCCGTGAGGACGGGCTCGCCACGGGAGGCCGCGAAGGCCATCACCATCGCGTCGATGGCTGTCGCGCCACGCACCGTGGCGAGCGCTTCGCCCGCTGCGTGGTGCATCGCCAGCGTCAGCGGCAGCACCTCGACGACCTGGAGGATCCTCCGGCGCACCTCGGTCGGGCCGCGCCACCACTCCGTCAACACGACACCCGGTGCGTGCAGCGTGATGAGGCCCTGATCGGCGAGGTCGAGGAAGTGGATGGCGCGCGCCTTCCTCCGCTCGAGGCCAATGAGGGCGCCCGTGTCGATCGTCACGCCGCGCGCCGCGCCCGAAGTAGAGGCCCGCGGAGAGGCCGGCTCGGGCGGCTCTCGAGGCGGCGAGCGCGTCACGCCACGCGCCGTGCGCTCGGGCGCCCCTCGATCTCTGCCATCAGCGTGGCCGTCTCTTCCGCGGAGAGGCGAGGCACACCCGCGCGCGCGAGCAGCCACGCCATCGCTTCCTTGCGACGAAGCTCCTTGGCGAGCGCAGAGACGAGCGCCGAGACGTTCCCCGCGAAGTGCCGCTCCGCGAACGAGCGAAGGACGCTCTCCGTCGAGGCGTCCACCGAGATCGACATCGTGCGGGTCGTGCCCTGCCGCTTGGAGACCGCGCGCTTCATGCACCGGTTGTAACACAGCCTGTGTCGCAGCGCGGACATCGCGCTTCCGATCGTGCGGGCGCTTCGCGTAGGCTTTCCTCCTCGCGTCGGCACTCCGCCGGCGGATCGGGGGTCTTCGATGCAGCTCGGAATGGTCGGTCTTGGGCGGATGGGCGCGAACATGGTTCGCCGGCTGATGCGCGGTGGCCACGAGTGCGTCGTGTCCGATGTGAGCCCCGCGGCCGTCGAGGCCCTCGTGAAGGAGGGCGCGGTCGGCGCGAGCGGGCTCGAGGATCTCGTCAAGAAGCTGGCGGCCCCGCGGGCGATCTGCCTGATGCTGCCGGCGGCGATCACCGATCGCATCGCGAGCGAGCTGGCGCAGCACCTCGAGCCGGGCGATGTGCTGATCGACGGCGGCAACTCGCACTACCACGACGACATCGCGCGCGCGGCGCGCCTCGGGCCCAAGGGCATCCACTGCATCGACATGGGCACGAGCGGTGGCGTGTGGGGCCTCGAGCGCGGCTATTGCCTGATGATCGGCGGCGACAAGGCCGTGGTCGAGCGCCTCGATCCCATCTTCAAGACCCTCGCGCCGGGGCGCGGCGACATCCCCCGCACGCCAGGCGCGGAGAAGGTCGGCACGACCGCGGAGGAGGGCTATCTCCACTGCGGCGGCCCGGGTGCAGGGCACTTCGTGAAGATGATCCACAACGGGATCGAGTACGGGATGATGGCGGCCTTCGGAGAGGGCCTGAACATCCTCGCGAACGCCAACCTCGGTAAGGCCAGCCACGAGAAGAACGCCGAGACTGCGCCGCTCCGGAACCCCGAGCACTACCAGTACGACTTCGACCTCGCGGCGATCACCGAGCTCTGGCGCCGCGGCAGCGTCGTCACGAGCTGGCTCCTCGACCTCACGGCACAGGCCCTCGCCAAGGATCCGAAGCTCGAGGCCTTCGGCGGCAAGGTGTCCGACTCGGGTGAAGGGCGGTGGACCATCGACGCGGCGGTGGACCTCGGCGTGCCCGCGCACGTGCTCACCGCCTCGCTCTTCGAGCGCTTCGCGTCGCGCGACCTCGACCTCTTCCAGAACAAGGTCCTCTCGGCCCAGCGCCTGGGCTTCGGCGGCCACCTGGAGAAGAAGTGAGCGCCCTCGTCCAGCCCACCGCGCGACAGCGCTCGGACGCGCTCGTGTTCTTCGGCGCCACGGGCGATCTCGCCTACAAGAAGATCTTCCCGGCGCTCCACGCCATGGCCAAGCGCGGCAAGCTCGACTTCCCGGTGGTGGGCGTCGCGCGCGCAGGCTTCGATCTCCCCAAGCTCATCGCGCGTGCGCAGGCGAGCTGCACCGACGCGGGCGTGCTCGACCCGGCGGCCTTCGCGCAGCTCGCGCGCCAGATGCGCTACGTCGACGGTGACTACAACGACCCAGCCACCTTCGAGCACCTCAAGGCCGCGCTCGGCGAGTGCCAGCGTCCCGCTCACTACCTGGCCATTCCACCCAGCATGTTCGGCCCCGTGATCGAGAGCCTGGGTCGCTCGGGCTGCGCGAGCAACGCCCGCGTCATCGTGGAGAAGCCGTTCGGGCGAGATCTCGAGTCGGCGCGCAAGCTCGACGCGATCATCCACACCGTGTTCCGCGAGGACTCGGTGTTCCGGATCGACCACTACCTCGGCAAGGAGGCCGTCCAGAACATCCTCTATTTCCGGTTCGCGAATGCGTTTCTCGAGCCGATCATGAACCGGCACTACGTGGAGAACGTGCAGATCACCATGGCCGAGAGCTTCGGCGTGAAGGGTCGCGGCAAGTTCTACGAGGAGACCGGCGTCATCCGCGACGTCATCCAGAATCACCTCCTCCAGGTGGTCAGCTATCTGGCCATGGAGGCCCCGAGCTCGACGATCCCCGAGGCGATCCGCGACGAGCAGGCCAAGGTCCTCCGCACGATCCGACCGCTCAGCCCCGATCACATGGTGAGGGGCCAATTCCGCGGCTACCGCGACGAGCCCGACGTGGCCAAGGACTCGTACATGGCCACGTACGCGGCGCTGCGCCTCTACGTGGACTCGTGGCGTTGGGAGGGCGTGCCCTTCTACGTGCGCGCGGGCAAGAGCCTCGCGACCACCACGACCGAGGTGATGGTGGAGTTCAAGAATCCACCGCAGGTCGTCTTCAACGAGCCCGCGCCGTCGATGGGCAACTACATCCGATTCCGCCTCAGCCCTCAGGTGCAGATCGCCCTGGGCACCCGCGTGAAGAAGCCCGGCGAGGGCATGAACGGCAGGCCCGTGGAGCTCACCCTCGGCGAGGTGGCCGAGGCGCCGGGACAAGGTGTGCGCCTCGGCGACTACGAGCGCCTCCTCGGTGACGCGATGGCCGGAGACGCCACGCTCTTCGCGCGCACCGACATCGTCGAGGCCGCCTGGGCGATCGTCGATCCCGTGCTGCACGGCCCGAGCGCGCTCTACGAGTACGAGCCCGGCAGCTGGGGCCCCAAGGAGGCCGACGAGCTCACGCACGCGGTCGGCGGCTGGAACACGCCCTGTTAGCTGCGCGCTTCGCGCGCGTCGGGGGGAGTCGGCAACTCCCCCCATTCCCCCCTGCTCGTCCTTCGTCGCTGCGCTCCTCCATCCTCGCTGCTCCAGGGGTCTGCTTCGCAGACCCCGCCGCAAGGCGCCCCGAAAGGACGACTCGCGCCCGCTCGGTACTCTGCGCCGCCCTGCGATCTGCGCTCCCAGTGTCTCGTCACTCGAGAGGAAGCCATGGCATCCAAGAAGTCGAAGGCCGCTACAACGTCATCGATCCTCGTCATCGACGTGGGCGGCAACAACGTGAAGGTCGCGCTCGGCGATCATCCCCTGCCGATCAAGGTGCCCTCGGGGCCCGAGATGACGGCCGAGGACATGGTCGAAGGCGTGAAGAAGGCCATCGGCGACTGGTCCTACGACCGGGTGAGCCTCGGCTTTCCCGGCCCGGTGAAGAACGGCCGGCCCGCGCGTGAGCCCGTGAACCTCGCGGGGGGCTGGGTGACGCTCGACTACGACGCGGCGCTGGGCGCGCCCGTGCGCGTGGTGAACGACGCGGCCCTGCAGGCGCTCGGCAACCACCACGGCGGTCGCATGCTCTTCCTCGGCCTCGGGACGGGCCTCGGCACCACGCTCGTCGGCGACGAGTTCGTGCAAGCGCTCGAGCTGGCGCACCTGCCCTACCGGAAGGACATGAGCTACGAGGACTTCGTGGGAGAGCGCGGCCTCGAGCGGCTCGGCAAGAAGAAGTGGGCCGAGCACGTGTTCCGCGTGGTGGCGCTCCTCCGCGACGCCATGCAGGTCGACGACGTCGTGCTCGGCGGCGGGCAGACCAAGCGCCTGCCGGAGCTGCCGCCGGGTGTGCGCAAGGGACGCGACGACGCGGCGATCGTGGGTGGCGTGAAGCTCTGGGCTCGTTGAGCCGTGCTACAAGGCCGCCATGCCTCGAATGGTGCAGTGCGCGAAGCTGAAGAAGGAAGCCGAAGGCCTCGATCGTCCGCCCTATCCGAACGAGCTCGGCAAGCGCATCTACGAGTCCGTCTCGAAAGAGGCGTGGAAGCAGTGGGTCTCGCACTCGACCATGATCGTCAACGAGTACCGCATCGACGTGTCGTCGAAGTCGGGCACGGAGATGCTCCTCAAGCAGGCCGAGTCGTTCTTCTTCGGTGACGGTGGCCTGCGGCCCGAGGGCTACGTGCCCCCGTCGGACGAGGGCCACGGACACGGCCACTGAGGCCGTGCCGAGCGCCGGACCGTGAGCGAGAACGAGGATCGAGACCCGCGACGCGCGCACGAGCTGCGCCGTGATCGCCATCGCGCCGAGGCCTCGCGCCTCGAGGCGGTGGGCCTCCGCTACTCGGCCGCGAACCTCCTGCTCTTCGGCGCCGCGTTCGTGGTGGGCGGCGCGGGCGCCTGGAACCGCGATCTCGTGAGCGGGCTCGCGGGCGTCGGTCTCTTCGCGGCGTTCGTGGTCGCGTACGTGATGCACGGGCGAAACGTGCGCGCGCGCGACCGCGAGGCCACCCGCGCGGCGATCCACGAGCGTCACCTCGCGCGGATGCAAGGGGTGCTGGAGGGGCTCGACACGGGGGAGGGCCTCGCGCCGGCCGACCATGCGTATGCGGGCGATCTCGATCTCTTCGGCGGCGCCTCGCTCTTCGCGCGGCTCTCCGTCGCGCACACCGAGGCGGGCCGACGCGCGCTCGCCGCGTGGCTGCTCGCGCCCGCGGGCGCCGACACGATCGTCGCGCGTCAGCGGGCGGTCGCCGAGCTCGCGGAGGCCATCGATCTGCGCGCCGATCTCGAGGGCGCGGTGCTCGACACGGGCCACGAGCGCCTCGACGGAACGCGCTTCCTCTCGTTCGTGCGCGGGCCCAAGCCCATCCTCGCCAATGGAGCGCTGCGCTGGGCCACGCTGCTCCTGCCCCTCGCCACCCTCACGCTGATCGTGCTCTCGGGCGTGGTCCTGCCCCACTACAGCTGGGTGCCGCTCGCGATCGTGCAGGGCCTCATCGCCGCGCGCGCCGAGCGATTCGTGGGGCCCGAGATCGCGCTCGTGGTGTCCCGTGCGCGCTTCGTGGAGTCGTACCGGACGCTCTTTCAGACGATCGAGGGCGCGCGCGTGACGTCGCCGCTCCTGGGCGCGATCCAGAAGCGCCTCGGCGAAGGCCCGGATCGCGCGACCGCGGAGCTGCGTCGCCTCGAGGGCTGGGCGGGCCTGCTCGAGCTCCGACAGCAGGGCATCGTCTACCTCGTCGTGAACCCGATCCTCTTGTGGGATCTCAACGTGCTGCGTCACGTGGAGGCGTGGGCCGAGCGCGTGGGCCCGCGCTGCGCGACGTGGTTCGAAGCCGCCGGAGAGCTCGAGGCGCTGAGCTCGCTCGCCACACTCGCGCACCAGGATCCGGACGCGATCGCGCCCACGATCGCGCCGCGCGGCGCGCCCCTCGAGGCCAAGGGTCTGCGCCACCCGCTCCTTCCGCCCGAGCATCGCGTGCCCAACGATCTCGCGCTCGCCGGAGAGTCGCACGCGCTCCTCATCACGGGCTCGAACATGGCGGGCAAGAGCACGCTCCTGCGTGCGGTCGGCACGAGCGCGGTGCTCGCGCTCGCGGGCGGCTTCGTCGCAGCGGAGACCTTCTCGCTCCCGCCGGTGCGCCTGCGCGCGAGCATGCGCGTGGCCGACTCGCTCCAGCGCGGGGCGAGCTACTTCCAGGCGGAGCTCGCGCGCCTGCGCGCGGTGGTCGCCGACGCCGACGACCGCGACGCGGCGCCCATCCTCTTCCTCCTCGACGAGCTCCTGCGCGGCACCAACGCGAAGGCACGCCACAAGGGCGCGCGCGCGGTGCTCCTTCACCTGCTCGCACGCGGCGGGATGGGCCTCGTGGCCACGCACGACATCGCCCTGAGCGAGCTCGAGGAGGAGCTGGCCTCGGATCCGAGCGGGATGCGCGTGACGAACGTGCACTTCACCGACGTCTTCGAGGACGGCGAGATGAAGTTCGACTATCGCCTGCGCCCCGGCGTGGTGCGCACCTCGAACGCCCTTCGCCTGCTCAAGATGGCCGGCATCGCGGTGGACGACGACACCTCGCTCTGACGGGCGGCCGCAGGGCCCAGCGTCGCGCCGACCGTGCGAGGACGTGGGCCTCGTCACGCTCGCCCTGAAATTCACGCGAGACGCGTCGAGCCAATCGGTAGAATCGGCTTCCACGCATGCGCGAGCTCCGCGACCGTCTCGACGGCCTCAGCCGCCTCCATCGCCTCACCGATCCGGAGGTTCGTCGCGCGGCGTTCCGGCAGGCCTTCGCCACGCTCGCGGCGCGCGCGGCCGAGCTCACGCCCGCACCGCTCGAGGGCGTGGATCCGAGCGCCCTCAAGGAGAGCATCCGCGTCGCGTTCAGCACGCAGCTCATCGACGATCTGGGCTGGCTCGGCGGCGCACACGCGATCGCCGCGCTCTACGAGATCGCCACGGCGCTGCCCCCCTGCGACGAGAAGCGCGAGCTCGGGCGCCGTGTGCTCGTGGGCCTCAACGATGGCGACGCGCAGACCTTCGTGCTGCTCGCGACGCACCTCGCGCTCAGCTCCAAGCGCGGCCTCTCGGGCTCGGGCCTCAAGGCGCGCGTGGCGCTCGCGCTCGATCTCCCGATCGGCGCGGGCCTCGGTGTGGACGCGCTCGCGCTCGCGCTCGTCTCGCGCCGTGATCTCGAGGCCGAGTGGCTCACGCAGCCCGCGCAGGGCTCGCTGCCCTCGAGGCGCCTGGCGGCGCGCCTCCTCGATCGCGCAGCACGCGAGATCAACCGGCGCGCCTCGGTGGGTGACGAGAGCGCGCTCGCCTTGCTCGATCGCGCGTCGGTGAGCGCCGCGTGGACGCGCCTGCTCCGCGATCGCGAGCCGCTCGTGTGGCGACACGTGGCCTCGGCGCGAGGCCAGCTCGCGGGCATCCTGCCGCGCTTCGATCAGGAGATCGCCGACGATCTCGCGCCCACCAAGTCGCCCACCGAGTGGCGTCGCGCGGCCACCTCGCTCGCGGCGACCCTGGCGATCGAGCCCGAGCGCGCGCTGAGGCGCTGCGAGGATCTCCTGAAGAGCGAGATCTTCAAGCGCGACCGCGGCATCGCCGCCTCGATGATCCAGGGCCTCGCGCGCGCGGCCGAGGCCGAGCCCGAGGCCGCCGAGCGGATGATCGTGATGCTCGTGCGCTCGGGAGGGATCGACGCGATCGAGGCGCTGCTGTCGCTGCGCGAGGAACGGCTCGGTCAGGAGATGAGCGAGTGGACCGCGCGGCTCGCGCTCTCGCGCCTGCGCGATCCCGAGATCGTGGGCACGCCCGGCGAGGACGACGGCCACGACGCGCTCGTCTCGGCGCTCGACCACGCGCTGCGATCGGGCACCACGACGGCCACGGCGACCGGCCTCAAGCGACCGATGTTCAAGCCGGCGGGCTCGAGCTCGCCCGGCCTCGCGGCGCAGCCCGACGAGCACGGGCCGGGCCTGCTCGATCTGCTCGCGGACGCGCGCGAGACCTTCCTCGAACAAGACGCCCGCACGGCGCACGGTCGCTCGATCGAGATCCTCGGTGCGGTCGAGGTGGCGCTCGCTCGCCTCGAGGGCGCTGACGAGTCGACCACCGAGAGCCGCGCGCAGAGCTTCCGCGCGCTGCGCGAGCTCGACGCGGTGCTCTTCGAGACCTCGACGCTGGTGGATCTCCTCACGCTCGGCCTCAAGGAGGGCTCGCGCGACGAGGCCCAGAAGGGACGCGCGCGCGTGACCGCGGCGCTGAGCGAGATCGTGGCGCGCCTCGGAGAGCAGCTCATCGAGCTCGAGAGCGAGCCCGTCACCGCGGAGACGCCCGTCCTTCACCGCACGCTCCGTGTGCGACGGCTGCGCGTGCTCCTGCACCTGGTCGACGCCGACAGCGCCGGAGACGACAAGACGCCCGAGACCAAGGAGCGACACCTCCGCATCGCGCGGCTCCTGCTCGATCGCGCGGCGAGCGACGCGCCCTCGCCCGTGCGGCGCATCGTGCACGCGGCGGCCGCGCGCGCCTGCGAGGCGCTCCTGCGCGAGGAGGACGCGGACATCAGCGACGTCTTCGTCGCCGTGATCATGCACCTCCAGACCGAGAGCGATCTGACGACCTTCTCCGAGGCGGCGATGATGCCCGAGACGGAGAACCTCTTTCGCGCGTACGCCAGCGTCATCGAGCGTACGGAGCGCAAGGCGCGCGTCACGAGCGTGCGCTCGCGGGCCGGGCTCGAGGCGCTGCGCGGGCTCATCCGACACCTCCCGTTGGCCTCGGGGCCACGCGTGGAGGCGCTGCGCGCGAGCCTGCTCGCCCTCGCGAACACGCTCGGCGAGATCGCCGACGCGAGCTCGCTGGCCGAGGTCGTGGGCGAGCTCGATCTCGCCGCCGGCGACGGCGCGCAGCGCTCGCTCATCCTCGCGCTCGCCGACACGGTCGAGTCTCTCGCGCGCCTCGTGCAGAGCTCGCTGCGTCGCATGGGCTACCTGCGACCCAAGATGGAGCTCACCGCAGGACCGTCGCTGCGCCTGCTCGACGTGGCCGCGCTGCACTCGGTGCGCGGCGACGAGACGGCCTACGCCGACATGATGGCGACGGTCTTCGAGCCGCTCCGCAAGGAGCTGCCCACGCACCTCGCGGAGATGATCGCGACGGCCCTCTCGCAGACCCTCTCGCTGCCGCGGTTCGCCGCCGTGCGCGAGAAAGAAGGGCCGATCGCGCTCGTCTCGCGCCGCGATCGGGGCCTTCCGCCGTGGCTCCCACCGAGCCGCATGCTCGGTGGCTTCTACGTGATGCGCGCCCTCGGCTCGGGCGCCGTGGGCTCGGTCTTCGTCGCGCGACGCGCCGAGGAGAAGAGCCTCGAGAGCGCGCCCCTCTTCGCGCTCAAGGTGCCCGAGTACGGCGGCACGGTGGCTCGCACGCTCGGCGAGGAGGAGTTCTTCCAGATGTTCCGTGAGGAGGCGGGTGCGCTCCTGGCCGTGCCCGCGCACGTGAACCTCGCGCGCCTCGTGACCTTCGACGCGGGCGCGCGGCCCAAGCCGATCCTCGTGATGGAGCTCGTGGAGGGACCTACGCTCGAGCGTCTCATCGAGACGGGCGGGCTCGACATGGCGCGCGCGGTCAACACGATCTTCGGCGTGGCCGCAGGGCTCGAGGCGATGCACTCGGTGGGCGTCGGACACCTCGATCTCAAGCCGAGCAACGTGATCCTGCGCGACCCCGACGGCCCGGGCCCTGCGCTCGAGACGCCCGTGCTCGTCGACTTCGGCCTCGCAGGCCGCAAGGTCCGCCCTGGCTGCGCGACCGCGAATTACGGCGCGCCGGAGGTCTGGGGCCTCACGCCCAAGGGCCAGCGCGCCACGCCGCAGGCGGTCGACGTGTACGCGTTCGGCTGTCTCGTCTACGAGATGCTCGTGGGCAAGGAGCTGTTCCGGGGCGAGAGCGATCTCGCGGTGCTCACGCAGCACCTCCAGCACGACGGGGATCTGCCCGAGATCGCTGCGCTCGCCGCGGATCCCACGCTCGTGCCGCTCACCGAGCTCCTGCGCGCGTGCCTCCGTCAGGATCCACGCAAGCGAATCGCGATCGACGAGGCGAGCGCCGCCTTCGCGCAGATCGCGCAGCGCCTCGTGGAGCGACGCTGGCCGCTCACGACGTCGTGAGACCACGGCCCCGCGCACGCGCCGCGTACGAACGTCGCCCGCTCACTCGACGAGGAGGAGCGGTCGATCCCCACGCACGCCGAGGATCGGCACCCTGCGCATGCCGCGGTACTCGCGATCGTCGGGCGCGCCCTCGTGGCCCTCGACGGCGCCGATCACCGAAATCGTCTGGCCCTCCTCGATCGCCCACTCCGCGTAGATCATCCGCTCGTCGTCGAGCGCCAGCGGTGCCCGAGGGTGACGGCGCGAGAAGTCGCGCAGGTGCTCGAGCCTCTCGCCGCGATTCCACGGGCCCATGCGTCGCACGAGGACGAAGAGCTCGTACGGGTCCTCGGCGCGCAGCTCGACGCGCGCGCGGCCGCTCGCGTCCTCCACGACGAAGCCGCCGCCGAAGGTGACGTCGGCCTGCACGAGCGTCTCGACGATGTCGCGCGCGAGCCCGCGCGAGGGCGGGCCGGGCCGGCGTCGTTCGAACGACGCGAGCAGGCGGCCGAACACGGCGGCGCGGCCCGAGAGCGGCGCCGGGATCGTGGGCTCCATCGCGCGCACCGTGCCCCGCACGTGCACGATGCCCTCGTCCACCGCAGCCACCTCCGTGCGCGGCTGACGTGCGAGGCGCAGCCGGACGAGGCTCGCGCCGATCCGCTCGCCCCAGTAGCGCGGGCCCTGTGTGGTGGTGGCGAAGCCGCTGCGATCGGACATCGCGCACGGACGCTACCACCGTTTTCCACGCGTCACGGCGGCGCCAGCTATGATGCCGCCCCGAGATGTCCCGCACCTCTCGCACCGACTCGCGCTCCTTCTTCACCTTCGTGAAGAAGGGGATCACCGACTTCCACCAGACGGCGAGCATCGTGCCGAGCCAGCGCTTCCTGGTGAACGCGATGGTCGACGCTGCGGCGCCCGAGCGCGCCAGGACCATCGTGGAGCTCGGGCCGGGCACCGGGCCGATGACGGGCCCGCTGCTCGCGCGCATGCGCAAGGACGCGCGCCTCTTCACGATCGAGATCGACGCGCCGCTGCACGAGGAGCTCGTGCGCACGCACACCGATCCGCGGCTCACCGCGATCCTCGGCTCGGCCGAGCACATCGAGGAGCTGCTCGCCGAGCGGGGCTTCCACGACAAGGTCGACGTGGTGTTCTCGTCGCTCGGCATGAGCCTCATCCCGCCCGCGATCCGCGAGCGCATCCTCGAGAGCGCCGCGCGCGTGCTCGCGCCGGGCGGGACCTACGTGCAGTTCGGCTACTTCCACACGCGCTACGTCACGTGGACCAAGGACGAGGGCCTCAAGGGCTTCAACTACTTCGCGACGCTCAAGCGGCACTTCGGCAAGGTGAGCCGGACGCCCGTGCCCGCGAACCTGCCGCCCGCGTGGGTCTATCGCGCGCACCCGCGGACGTGACGTGAGCCACGACGATCTGGACGCGCCGTTCTCCGAGCCGCCTCCCCGAGCGAGCGATCTCGTCGAGACCGTCGGCGTGAAGCCGCTCGCGCCGGGCCGCGATGCGGCCGCGACGGTCGCCATGCGGCCACCACCGCCTCCACCCGCCGCGCGCTCCGCAGCGTGGGGCGAGATCGAGGTCACGGGCACGAGCCCGACGCTCCGCGAGAAGGTCGAGGAGATCGATCCCGACGCGCACGCCATCGCGCCGCCGAGACCTCCGACGACCGCCGTCTCTCCGAGCGCCGAAGAAGGAGCGCCCGCGCCCCGCCCCGTCGAGAGCGCGCCGCCCCGAGCCTCGGCGCGGCCGGGACCGATCGTGCCCACGCCCCGTGCGTGGGGTGAGGTCGACCTCAGCGGCGTGTCCTCGGGGATCGGGCGGCCCGTCACGCTCGACCCCACGGCGAAGCCTCCCGAGACAGGGCTCGATCCGTCGGCGACCGTGCGCGACGCCGCGCCGCCGGTGCACCCGCCGTTCACGCCCGCAGGCCGCGAGGTCGTCGTCGGAGCCCTCCCGACGCTGCCCGAGGGCCACGTCTACTACTGCGATGTCTGCCGCGAGTACGTCCCGCCCGATCGCGTGCTCGCCATGGGCACGACCGAGGGTCGCGTCGCGCTGCCGGTGTGCCCCACCTGCCGCCGCTTCGTCCGCGCCGAGTCCTCGCAGAAGTCCCGCTCGCTCGACGCGATCCTCCTCGAAGCGATCACGTGGCCGATCTCGCGTGAGATGGCGCCGACGCTCCTCGGAAACAGCGTGATCTTCTACCTGCTGTCGTCGTTCTGGGTGCTCGGCATCCCGATCATCACGCTGCCGATGCTCGCCGCGGCGCTCGGCGTGCTCGCGACGTATGCAGCCGCGATCGTGCGATCGAGCGCGCGCGGCGAGGACCAGCCGCCAGCGCCGTCGGAGGCGATCTCGAGCTGGGCGATCCTCGGCGCCGTGCTGCGACACGCCGCAGTGTTCGTGGTGGGCGGCCTGCCGCTCGGCTACGCGATCCTCTCGAGCGCCCATGGCGACTGGTCCCCGACCGAGCGCACGGTGCTCGTGGTGCTGGGCATCGTCTTCTTCTGTCTGTACCTGCCCGCAGGGCAGATCGTGGTCTCGAGCAAGGAGACCTTCGCGGCGGCGATGAACCCGTACGTGCCCCTGCGCTTCGCGTTCCGCGTGGGCGGCAACTACTTCCTCGCGTGTGCGATCCTCTTCGGCTTCGCCATCGCGCACCTCGTGTGCGTGGGCCTCGCGATGGTCGTGAGCGGCGTGGTCTTCGGCCCCGGCCTCCTCGCGAGCGCGTGCGTCGTGCCCGTCGTGGTGCTCGGTGTCTTCATCGAGGCGCGCATGCTCGGCCTCGTCGTGCGCGAGCACCGCTTCGATCTCGCCCTGGTCTGACCGACCCCGTCGGGGATCTTCGCGTGGCCCAGCCCAGAGCGACGTGGCCGCCGCGCTCGATCCGTGACCGCCGCCGCGCTCGATCCGTGATCGCTGCTCGATCCGTGACCGCCGCCGCGCTCGATCACTGATCGCTGCTCGATCCGTGACCGCCGCCGCGCTCGATCACTGATCGCTGCTCGATCCGTGATCGCTGCTCGATCAGTGACCGCCGCCGCTCTCGCCGCCGCCGCCGCCGAAGATCAGGTCGCTCGCGGCGCTCCACATCGCGTTGCCTGCCGAGAGCAGCGACTCGCCGGCCACCACGCCCGACGCGATCGGGATGATGTAGCGCTCCGCGCTCTTGGGGCTCACGCGCTGCCAGATCAACGCGATCACCGCGCCGAGGAAGAACGAGAAGGAGTTCTGGAAGGGCACGACGAACGCGAGGCCCAGGCCCATCGACGACGGCACCCACGGACGGATGTGCTTGGGGGCCATGCTCTCCGCGAGCGAGAGCGCGGTGCCTGCGATCGCGCCCACGATGATCGCCATGCGTGCGGTCTCGGGGATCGTCTCGACGCCGCCCGAGAGAGCGCGCGCGACCGCGGCCCACATGCCCGTCGCCGGCGAGTTGAACGCCTCGAGGTGCGCCTGATCGGGAACCAGCATGTACCAGGCGGCGATCACCGCGGGCACGCCGAAGACGACGCCCACGAGCTGCGCGAGGAACTGCTGCCGCGGGTTGGCGCCGAGCAGGTAGCCGCTCTTGAGGTCGGTGAGCAGATCGGCCGCCGAGCCCGCCGAGCCCGCGGTGATGCCCGCCGTCATGAGGTTCACGGTGGTGTTGCCGGGCGCGAGGATCGCGTAGGTGAACTGCGTGATCTTGCCCATCGCGCCGATGGGCGTGGTGTCGGTCTCGCCGGTCGCGCGGCACGCCACGAGCGCGAGGAAGAACGAGAGGCCCACGCTCACGACGCCGAGCCACGGCGCGATGTCGAGCGAGAGCCAGCACACGAGCACGAGGCCGAGCGTGATCGGCGCCATGCCCCACGCGAACCACTGCACCGGCACCTCGAGGTGACCCACCGGATCGGCGTCCTTGGCGGCCTCGCCGTCCTTGCCGCCCTTGGCCGACGTCGCCTTCTGCACGGCGCGGAGGATCGTCCGCCAGCTCATCGCGAACGACGTGAGCCCCGACGCCACGAGGATCGCGGTGCCGAGCCAGAGGCTCCACTTCGTCACGCGGATCATCGCGATGCCGCCGTCGTCTCCGAGGATCGCCTCGACGTGGCCGAGGAAGGTCACGCCCTCGGCGCTCCAGTCGGGCTGCCCTGCGGCCCACGGGATGAGCACGAAGTACGCGAGGCTCGAGCCGATGAGCATCCAGGTGCTCACGCGCAGGCCCACGATCATGCCTGCGGCGATGAGGAGCAGACCGGGCTCGAACGCGAGGCCGCCCATCTGGCCGCCGCGGATCGTGCGGCCGTGCGCCTCGAAGATCGTGAAGTCGAACGGGATGCTCGAGGGGATCCAGCCCATCACGTCGCGCATGAACGCGCTCGCGATGCCGACGACGAGCGCGATCACGAGCGCGCGCGCCTTGAGCACCGACTCCTGGCCTGCGGCGTAGAGGGAGCGCAGCGTCTCGGCGGCCGCGATGCCCGACGGGAACGGCAGCTGCTCGTTGTTGATCATCTGGCGCTTCATCGGGATCGCGAGGAACACCCCGAGGAGCGCGGTGAGGCCGACCCAGAACGCCACGGGGAGCCACGGCAGGCGCGCCGCGTCACCCGTGATGAGCAGCATGGCGCCGACCGCCGTGGCGAGCGTGCCGCCCGTGGAGTAGCCGGCCGCCGACGCGGTCGACTGCATGCAGTTGTTCTCGAGGATGGTCATCCGCGACTTCGCGAGACCCATCACCACGAACGTGTTCCAGATCGTGAACGAGAGGACGCTCGCGGTGATCGCGACGCCGAAGGCCCAGCCGAGCTTGAGCGTCGTGTAGAGGTTCGACACCGCCATGAGGGCGCCGAGCAGACCGCCCATCACCACCGCGCGCATCGTGAGCTGCGGTGTGCCGTCGCCCGCGTAGTAGTGCTTGAGCCACGCCTTGTCGCGCTCCTCTTCGGGCAGCTGCGAGAGATCGGGCAGGCCCTCGGGCGTGCCCGAGGCGGTGGACGACGAGTCGGTGGTGGGGGCGGCCATGGTTCCTCGGAGGCGGCGACGCTATCCCGGCCCGGCGATCGGGAGAAGATCCTCGCGCGCTCCGGCCAGGATCGCGGAGATCCCCACGAAACAGGGTGGATCAGGCGCGGACGTCGCGGGGCGCGCCGCCTCGCCACGCGAGACCGAACGCGATCGCCGACACGAGCGCGCTCGCCACCGCGAGCGTCGGGGCCACGTGTGTGCTCGGATCGGTGTCGTTGAAGCCCTCGATCGGCACGACCGAGGCGGTGAGCGCGACCGGCACGAGGTTCACGCCGGCATGGAGCGCGATCGAGATACGCACGCTCTGCCAGCGATCGGCGATGGCCCCGAGCGCGAGCCCGGCGACGAGGATCGCGAGCACGCTCGCGCCGTCCATGTGGAAGACCGCGAAGAAGAGCGCCACGAGCGCGATCACGAGCGGACGCCCCCCCGGGACGCGCGCGAGGCGTAGCGCGAGCTCTCGCTGCGCGAAGGCACGGAAGAGCAGCTCTTCGGTGACCGGCGCGAGCACGACGAGGGCCATCGGCACGGCGATGGCGCTGTAGAGATCGTGGATGCGGAGCGTCTCTCGCAGCGCGGCCTCTTCCTCGGGCGCATGACGAAGCGCGGGCCAGAGGTCGGTCACGAGGTGGCTGAGCTCCACCATCGGAAGCTGCAGCGCGAGCCCCGCGAGGAAGGCGGCGAGCGCGCGATCCCAGGGCACCGGCGCGAGGGCCCGCGAGACGAACGCGCGAGGCCCGCCCTCGACGAGCCACGCCGCGACGAGCACCGGCACGCCGAGGCCCACGAGCTGCGCGAGCGCGAGCGCGCCGGGATCGTGCGACACCGTGCCGATCGCGACGCTCGCGGGCTGCCCGCGGACGAGGCCGAGCACGAGGGCCTCGAGCCACACCGTGGCGGCGAGCAAGACGAGCGCGGCGCCCGAGAGGGCGAGCACGATCATGGGCGAGACGGGCCGCGGGCGCACGGCGCGGAGGATACGGGACGTCGATTAGATTGACCGCGTCTCGGCGCGCCTGAGACCGTCGAGGGGTGAACGCTCCTTCGGCCCGGAGCCCGGGGTTCCTCGCGATCGTCTTCTTGGTCGGTGCGTGCAGCCTCGGCTGCGACAACGGCGGCGTGTCGCTCAGCGTGCGACTCCAGACCGGTCTGCGGACGGGCGTCGAGGCGCGCTATGCCGACGTACGCCTGCTCGAGGGCGTCTCGCGCTGCGAGGCAGGCACCCCCGCGCTCCACACCGAGGGCCGCGTGCTCGAGACGGGCGATCAGGACCAAGCTGCGCGCGGCGTCCTCGGCCTCGCCGACTTCGGCGGGCTGCAGGCGGGTCTCTACACCGTGCGTGTCCGGCTCTTGCGTCCGCCGGCCTCGCCGGGCGCACCGGCCGACTCCGGCGCCGCGTTCGTCGAGCGCTGCGTCGCGATCACCCTCTCGAGCGATCGCGTGCTCCGCATCCCGATCACCTCGAATTGCGTGGACGTCGTCTGCCCCGCGCCCGGCGGCGACACGGGCTACAACCAGTGCCTCAACGGCCGCTGCGTCGATCCGCGCTGCAACCCCGACGATCCCGCGACCGCCCCTTTCTGCTGCGATCGGAGGGTCCTCGGCGACGCGTGCGATTCGACGCCGACGCTGTGCGCCGCGGCCAGCGACTGCGTCGGCGGCCCGAGCTGCGCCGCCGCCGCGACCTGCGAGGGCGGCGCGTGCATCGAGCCCGTCGAGGATCGCTGTGGCCCGGCCCAGCACTGCTCCACGAGCGAGGATCGCTGTGTGGACGATCCGGTCTTCGTCGACGGGGGCATGATCGACGCGAGCACGCCCGCACCGGACGCAGGTCCGCCAGGGATGGGCCTGATCTGCGACCCCTGCACGGTCTCGGCGGAGTGCCAGAGCGGCGCTGTGTGCGTGAGCCTCGCGGTGGGCAGCAGCGTCTGCGTCCCCACGTGCTCCGAGGCCGACCCCACGTGCCCACCGGGCCTGGCGTGCATGCCGATGGGCGCTGCGCGCGCGTGCGCTCCGGTCGGCGGGCGCTGCTGCGTGGATGGCGACGACGACGGCTATGGCGTCGGCCGCGGCTGCCTCGGTGCCGACTGCGACGACGCGGATCCGCTGAGACATCCGGGCCAGATCGAGCTCTGCAACGGCGTCGACGACGACTGCGACACGACCCCCGACGATCCACCGACCGAGTGCGCGAGCGGACGCTGCGACGCGTCGGGCGCTGGCTACGCCGAGTCGGGCGGGCAGAGCTGCACGAGCGGCTCGTGCATGGACTCGGGCACGTCCACGCCCTGCGCGCTCTTCACGTGCGATGGCGGCGGCGACGCCGGAGATCACTGCGCGCGCACGTGCACCGCGCTGGGCGCCGACGACGATCTCCTCTGCGTCACGAGCGCGCACTGCGATGCTGGCGCGTGCGTCGCGGACGTCTCGAGCGGTGGTGGGTGCGACGAGGACGGGGACTGCGCGTCGGGCGTGTGCTCGTCGGGCACGTGCTGCACGCCGGGCGTGGGCGGCTGCATGTGCCCAGGTGGGCCCGTCGAGACGGTGTGCGACGACGGCGCGGACTCCGACTGCGATGCCTCGGTCGACTGCGCGGACTCCGACTGCAACGGCCGAGCGTGTGGCTCGCACGGACGCCTGTGCGCGGGCGCGAGCTGCGCCTGCCCGGGCGGCGCGACGGAGAGCGCGTGCTCGGACGGCGCCGACAACGACTGCGACGGGCTCGTCGACTGCGGCGACGCCGACTGCGGTGGACGTGCGTGCGACGGCGCGGGACGGCTGTGCGTCGGTGGCGGCTGCGCGTGCCCAGGCGGCAGCGTCGAGACGCAGTGCGACGATGGCGTGAACAACGACTGTGACGCGGGGACCGACTGCGACGATCTCGACTGCGAGCTCCGCACCTGCGGCGCGGGCAGGATCTGCGACCGCCGCGCCTGCATGTGCGCCTCGAGCTTCGAGCTCAGCTGCAGCAACCACGCGGACGACGACTGTGATGGCGCGGTCGACTGCGCCGACTCGGACTGCGCGGGCCAGGTGTGCGGTGACGCGGGGCGCACCTGCTCGGGCAGCGCATGCGTGTGCAGCGGTGGTGGCTCGGAGACGCGCTGTGACGACGCCGTGGACGGCGACTGCGACGGCGCGACCGACTGCGCCGACGGTGACTGCAACGGCCGCTCTTGTGCGGCCTTCGGGCGGGTGTGCGGCGGCAGCGCCTGCGTGTGTCCGGGCGGCAGTGAGAGCTGCAGCAACGGGAGCGACGACGACTGCGACGGTCAGGTCGACTGCGACGATCCCGAGTGCGCGGGCCAGACGTGCGCGAGCGGTCGCACCTGCATGGGCGGCGCGTGCACCTGCGCGGGCGGTCCCAACGAGACGAGCTGCGGAGACGGAATCGACAACGACTGCGATGGTCCTTCGGACTGCGACGATCCCGACTGCGCGCGACGCGACTGCGGGGGCGGCCAGGTCTGCTGCGGCACCTGCCAGACGCTGCCTCCGATGTACTCGTCGTACGACGTGAGCGCGGCCGAGTGCATGGCGACGCTCGGCGGCTCCCCCGCGAACGGCCTCTGCGCGATGTCGATGTACTACCACAGCGAGTGCGGCATCCAGGACATGTCGCCGTGGGCGCCCGGCTGGCAGCACAGCCCCTCGAACCCCGCTGGCTGCGACTACAACGGCTGCGACGGCGCGGGCAATTGCCAGGAGAATTTCTGCATCCCGTGCCCCGGCGGCGACTGCGCGCTCTGCCCGGGCAGCCCCGTGGTCACGCCGTGTTGAGGGCCGTTCGCGAGAGACGCGAGGCGTCGTCGTTCGCGTCCCGTCGTCGACCCGTCAGAGATCGTCGCGAGAGAGCGCGTCGTTGAGCTCGTCCGCGAGGTAGCGCGCTTCTTCTTCGGTGAGCCCGCCGAGGAGCTTCGTCGCGCGGTGGTCCTTGCCCACGATGCGCACCTGGAAGGTCTGCCCTCGCTGACCCCAGCTCGCCTGGTGATCGGCCGAGACCGCCTCGTCTCTCGCGAGGCTCACGTTGCGCCACGGCATGGGGCCGGTGCGCGCCGAGATCGAGCGCGCGTCGAGCGAGATGGTGGTGCGGTTCAGGGTGGTCGCGAGGCCGCCGTACGAGACCGCCAGGCCGATCCAGAGGTGCGGGATGAGCAGCGAGAGCAGGCCCCACAGGCCGCCGCCAGCGATCGCCCCCACCACGAAGGTCATCGCGATGCCCGCGAAGAAGAGGCCGAAGAGCACGAGGAACGGACCCACCCACTTGAACCACCGATAGCGCCAGGTGTGCTCGGCGCGGCCCCGCGAGCCGCGGTAGCCGTCGCTCGGTGCGCTCGTGGCCGTGGGGGTGTCGAACGCGTCGGGGATCACGCGCGGCGCAGGGCGCGGGGGCAGCGCGACGAGCGCGGTCTCGCCCGCGAGCTTGAACACGCGGTTGCAGCTCGCGCACGACGCGAGACCCGTCTTCACATCGACGCGGCTCGCCTCGAGCGGCGCGCCGCAGCCCTGACACTGGAGCGCGGCGCTGGACGCGGTCTCGATGGCCATGTTCGGAAGCGCCTCCTCGTGCCCGCCGAGCGGCGTGCCCGGATCGAACCCACGCCAGGATCGCCCCATTCCTCGGGAAATTCGAGCCCTCGTTCGGCTTTGCGCGGTCCGAGCCGTTCAGGGCGCGGGCGCGTCCACGCCCGCATCCTCGGGCTCCGGGCTCGCCGCCACGAGCTGCTCGCGTGCGGTGCCGAAGGCCGCGAGCACCGTCGGCGAGGTGCGGACCGAGTCGAGCTCGAGATCGGGCTGGCGCGTGAGGGCCTCGACGAACGCGGCGATGGCGAGATCGTTGCGATCCACCGCGACGTACGCGATCGCGAGAGCACGCTGGATCGTCACGATCTGGTTGCCCGTGAGCTCGCCCGCGCCGAGGAGGCGATTGCCCATGCCGATCGCCTCGGTGTACTGGCCACGGCGCACGGCCTCCTGCAGCACGGGAAGCTCGGCCGAGATGCGCTCCTGGAGCTCGCGCACGTCACCCGCCGTGTCCTGCGGTGCGGCGACGGGCATGGCCTCGGCGACGATGCGACGACCCTCGTCGCTCATCACGAGGTCCGCCAGTGGCACGAGGATCACCTGACCGCGCGTGAGGCGGGTGCCGCGCAGGTTGTTGAAGCGACGGATCACGTTCGCCGCGCGCGCGTCGTCGAAGTACTGCTGCGCGACGCGCTGCACGGTGGCGCGCTGATCGGCCACGTGACGCAGCGGATAGGGCACGAGGAGCTCGGCACCCTCGGCCGGCTGGCTCCCCTCCACCGACGGGTTGGCCTCCTGGATCACGAACGCGCGGGTGCTCGCACCGTAGTAGCGCTCCGCGATCGAGGCCCACGTCTCGCCCGCGCCCACGCGGTGATACGCGACCGCCGGGATCACGAGCCGCAGACCGATGACGATCGGCACGCCGCCCTGCGTCTCGAGGCCGTTCTCGGCGACGAGCACGCTCTCGCGTCGCGGATCGCCGTAGTAGCGCTGCGCGATCGACGCGAGCGTCTCGCCCTCGCGCACCACGTGCACGAAGGTCGGGAATTCCGCGTGGGCCACGCCGGGCGCGAGCGCGCCCCACGCCAAGAGCAGGCCCCACACCGAGAGCAGGCCGAGCGCCACGCTCGCCGCGAGCTCGCGCACCGAGCGCCTCAAGGCGCCTCTCCCTCGGCGGCCGTCGTGCGCTCGACCATCGTCTCCTCGATGAGCTGCGTCTCTCCCTCGCGCACCGTCACGCGCCGATCGATCGTCTCGTAGTACGGGTTCTCGAGGCGCACGTAGTGATCGCCCGGCGGCAGCGCGATCTCGCGCGCCGAGGGCGTGGTGAGCACGGGCTGTCCGTCGATCTCGACGTGCGCCCACGGATCGACGACGAAGCGGAGGTGGCCCGCGCGCTGCGGCACCACGGGCGCGCCCGTCTCGGCGACGAACTGATCCGGGTCGCCGCCGAGGCGGCCCGAGACGCCCTGGAGCACGAGGCCCGCGACCACGGCGAACGCGCCGAGGCCGCCCTGCACGGCCCACATCTGCGTGACCATGCGCCGATCGCCGTTGCCGCGGCGCAGGCGGTTGGGCGCGCTGGCGCTGAGGATCTCCTCGGCCTTGGCGTCGGTGATGACGCCGACCTCGCGGAGGTACATCACGAGGCGCGCGTTGTGGTTGATGGGCACGCGCGACGCGAGGAAGTCCTGGAGGTCGTCGATGAGCGCCTGCGTCGTGGGGTAGCGGTTCGCAGGGAGCTTCTCCATGCAGCGCCCCATGATGTGCTCGAGCGTGCGAGGCACCGCGGGGTTGATCTTGCGGGGGCTCGTGTAGCGATCGAGCCGGATCTTCTGCATGACGGTGCGCGCGTCGTCCTCGACGAACGGCTTGCGGCCCGTGACCATCTGGTAGAGCACGATGCCGACCGAGAAGATGTCCGAGCGGAAGTCGAGCTTGTCGCCGAGGATCTGCTCGGGGCTCATGTAGCTCGGCGTGCCGAGGCCCGTGCCCGTCTCGGTGAGATCGGTGAGGCGGTCGTCGCGGGCGATGCCGAAGTCCATCAGCTTCACCTCGCCCTGGTGCGACAGCATGATGTTCGCGGGCTTGATGTCGCGGTGGATGATCCCGCGGAAGTGCGCGTAGTCGAGCGCGCGAGAGACCTGGAGCGCGATGATCGCGGCGATGTCGACGGGCAGGCGCGGCGTGATGTCGAGGAGATCGTAGAGGTCGATCCCCTGCACGTACTCCATGACGATGAACATCGTCCCGCGGTCCTTCACGAAGTCGTGGACGTGCAGGATGTTCTCGTGCTGGAGCGAGGCCATGAAGTGCGCCTCGCGCTCGAAGCGCTTCGCGAAGCCCGAGTCCATCGCGATCGACGGCTTGAGGGCCTTGATGGCGACGGTCCTGCCGAGCGGCTCCTGCACCGCCTTGTAGACCACGGCCATGCCACCGGAGCCGATCTCCTGGAGGATGCGGCAGTTGCCTATCTGATCGACCATACGTCCGGTGCGAGGAGACGGGGGAACGGGGCCGAAAGCCTCGCAGCGCGGGCGAGGTGTGTCAACGAATCCCCCGAGAAACCGGCCTGAATTCTGCCGCGGGGCGTGCAAACGCACACGGTGGGCGGGGGCGGCCGCGCCCGCTGGAGACCGTCCCGACGGCGCGGCGGCTCACCCCATGGCGGAGGTGGAGACCTCGCCCAGCGCGTCGGTCACGCCGACCGCCTGCATCGCGCTCACGAACACGCTCGCAGGATGCATCGCGCCGCCGTCGACGTGCTGCCCATGCGTCATGCCGCCCGCACCGCCTGCGAGCAGCGCCACCATGTGCTCGGTCGAGTGCGCGGAATTCTCGGTGTTGCCCTCGGGGTCGTGGCCCTTGCCGCCCTCGAACACGAGCGCGAGCGCGGTGTTGTCGAGCACGCTCGCGCCGTCCACGTCGGTGATCGCGTCGAGCTTGCGGACGAGGCGCGCGAGCTGCTTCACGTGGAACGCGATCGCGTCCGCCGTCGCCATGCTCGTCCCATCGGCCCCGTGCGTGCACTCGTGCATGTCCGAGCGCCAGCCGAAGAGCTGGAACATGTTCATGTAACACTTCCACTCCGTGATCATCAGCGAGGCCACGCGCGAGCGATCGCACGTGAACGCCATCGCGACGAGATCGGTGAGCACGTCGGCCCGCTCGTCCTCCGACGAGTAGCCGTTCTCGACGGAGTACGGCATGCCCGCGCCCTCGTACTCGATGATCGCGCCGCCGATCGGTGGGTCCATCCCCGGATCCATCGGCAGCCGACAGCTGCCCATCGCCACCGGTGTGGAGCGCACGCGCTCCTCGAGCGCGCGGAGGTGCGTGAAGTGCTCCTCGAGCCGCCGGCGGTCGGAGGGCCCCACCTCGCGCATCACGCGCTGCATGTCCTCGCTGACGAGGTCGAGCACGCTCGCGCGCTGACGGAGGGCGCGGCGCGCGCGCTCGGCCTCGACCGGATCGTCGGGCGTGAAGCCGGTGAAGAGATCCTCGAAGGCCTGGCGCGGGCTCACCGTCGGATCGACGCGACGCAGCGTGCCGTCGGGCGCCTGCGACCACGAGAGCGCGCCGGAGTCGCCACCGATCTCGTTCGTGCCCACGTAGCCCGCGGGCTGGACGCGATACGCGAGCACGGGAAACGTCGTGGTGCCGGCGATCGCGCTCGCGACGATCTGATCGCACGTGGGGCCGCGCGGCGCGCCGCTGCGCTCGCCCGCGGGGCCGCGCATCCCCGAGAACAGCGGGCCCATCGTGTTGTAGTGGTAGGGGGCGCTGCGCCCGCCCGGCGGCACGACGCCGCCCTCCTCCCACGGAAGGAGCAGGTTCGAGAAGACCGTGACGCGATCCTTGACGCCCTCGCTGTCGAGGGGCGCGAGGCCGCGCGTGGTCTCGTACGAGGCGCCCGTCGTGGTGGGCACGACGAAGTCCTCGGCGCGACCGTCCGAGCCGTACGAGATCCCGCCCCACATCACCGCGAGGCGCTTGGGCGCGGTGTCGGCGCGGGCCACGCGGCGGCCGAACGCGGGCACCATCGCATCGAGGAAGGGCAGCGCCACGGCGACGCCGCACGCGCCACGCAACAACATCCGTCGATTCATGACACGTCCGCGCATCACTCTGGCTCCCGGCGGTAGAGGAAAGCAGACGAGCCCACGAGGACGCGCACGAGCTCACCGTAGGTGAATTCCTCGTCGACGAGGCCGTGCCGGAGCTCGGCCAGCACCTGCGAGTCCTCGTCGGTGAGGCTCGAGTGGCCCATCGCGAAGCGATAGAGCTGCGACTCGAAGCACTCGGTCATGCGGGCGTCCTCGAGCAAGAGATCGGCGAGCCCACGCGGGCCCGCGAAGGCGTGACCATCGAGCATGCCCGCGCCCTCGATCGTGCACTCGGGCCGGCCTGGCTCGGTGCTCTGCACGCGGCCAGCGATGTCGTAGCCCTCGAGGCCGAAGCCCACCGGATCGATGCGGTCGTGGCAGCCCGCGCAGCCTCCGGTGCGATGTGCCGCGAGGAGGTCGGCGCGGCACTGTCCGCTCGTGGGCTCCGGGAGCGGCGGAGGCATGAAGCCGCGCGGCAGCTCGATCGTCTCGCAGAGCAGGCGTCGACGCACGGCGAGGCCGCGGTGGATCGGCGCGCGCTCGCCAGTCGAGCCTCCGTGCGAGAGGAACGCGCCGTGCGAGAGGATGCCCTGTCGCGTGCCCTCGCCGTAGGGCACGTAGGTCGGCTCGCTCGAGCCCGGCGCGGGCAGGCCGTAGATCGCTGCGAGCTCGTCGTTCACGTACGTGCCGGGCTCGCGGAAGAGGTCGCGCCACGGCCGATCCTGCGAGAGGAGCACCTCGCGCACGAGCGTGGCGGACTCGTCGCGCATGGCGGCCGAGAGCGAGGTCGAGTGCGGCAGGATCTCGATGCCGAGCCACATCGCGTGGATGCGCGCGGCCTGCTCGCCGGCGCGCGCATCGAGCAGCATCTCCTCGGCGCGCGCGATCACACCGTCGGCGTCGTGGAGCTCACCGCGCGCGGCCGCATCGAGCAGGGCGTCGTCCGGCGGTGTGCCCCACACGAGGAACGAGAGCCGCGAGGCCAGCTCCCAGTCGTCGAGGCGCACCACGTCGGGCGTGCCGTCGACCGGTGTGCCCACCTCCACGCGATAGAGGAAGCGCGGGTGCTGGAGGAAGGCGCGCACCACGATGCCCGCGCCCGCGTAGAAATCGCCCTCTTCGGTGGCGAT
This sequence comes from Sandaracinaceae bacterium, assembly GCA_019694315.1. Taxonomy (GTDB): domain Bacteria; phylum Myxococcota_A; class Polyangia; order Polyangiales; family Sandaracinaceae; genus JAFLCL01. The sequence continues at coordinate 11,189 of JAIBCE010000024.1, read as the reverse complement.
CGCGAGGGCGCCGGCCACGTAGCGATCCACGTCGTCCGAGGGCACCGGACGGCGGATCGCGCGCCGACCGAAGCGCTCGACGAAGCTCCGCATGCACGCGTCGTCGGTGGGCCCGCTCGGGATGCAGCCGATCACCGTGTCGCGACGCGCGGGATCGGCGAGCAGATCCTCCGCGGTCTCGGTCGCGAGGAGCTCCACGCCGTTCACGAGCGAGGCGGTCGGGTCCTGCTCGTCCGCGTCGTCGTCGAACGGCGTGCGCGGATCGATCGGATAGAGCATCAACGTCTCGGGGTGCGCGCGCCCGACGAGCTGATCGACCGCGCGCGCGTACTCGTACTGCGTGAGGCGGCGAAGGCGCGTGGTCGCGAAGTGCGCGCTCGGCGCCGAGCCCGTCTCACCCGGGCGATACGGACCGCCGTCGAGCGCGCCCGTACACGCGCTCGCGCAGGTGAGCAGGCCCGCGATCACGGGCCCCGCGACGGGATTCCTGCGTCCCGTCCCGCGCGTCCGCCCTGCGCTCGTTGCTTGGTGAGGCATCGTGGGCACCTGTGAGGAGACTCTCATAGGTGCCCGCGCTTCACCAACGCCCCCGCTCGGAGGCGCTCATCGACTGGCGCTCCATCGATCGGGGCTCATGGGCGCCTGCGTCGACGGACCGCGAGCGAGGCCAGGGCCCCCAGGCCCAGGACGATCGCGGTGCTGCCTTCGCTCGAGGCGCTGCCCTCACTCGAGGCGACGGGGCGGCCCACGCGACACGCGCACGTGCCTCCGCCGCCGCCGGATCCTGCGTCCGGCTGGGGCAGCGCGGCGTCGAACGGAACGCCTCCCTCTCCGCAGAACGAAGGGCCCGCATCGGTCGGCCCGGGCGCCGGGCCACCGTCGAGACCACCCAGCGTGGCGATGTCGTAGAGGACGTCGGGCCAGTACGAAGGGCACACGCTACCGACGACGGAGCACACCGAGCAGCCCGTGTCGTTCACCACGTCGGCGAAGCCCCAGAGCGGCGCGATCGTGTCGCCGCCATCGGTGGAGCGGCCCACCGCGTAGTCGTTCGAGAGCTCGTCGACGCACACGAAGAGCTCGCTGCCTCCCGACGCGCCCGCGCGCTCCGCGAGGCAGCGCACGCGCAGATCGGGATCGATCGGCGTCCACGTGACGCCACCGTCGTCGGAGCGATGGAGCCCGCCGTACCAGCTGCCGGCCCACACGCGGCCGCCGTCGTGTGCATAGGCGAGGCCGATGATCTCGCGGATCTCGAGCACGGTGGTGAACGTCGCGCCGCCATCCTCGGTGAGGAGGAGGCGCTCGGGCATCTCGTCGGTGGTCGCGCGCGTGACGCGCACGAGCGCGCGATCGGCATCGAGCGGATCGACCGCGAGGACGTGCGCGTTGCGCTCTCCGTCGAGGAGCGGGATCTCCACCTGCGTGAACGTGTCGCCGCCGTCCTCGGAGTGGAGCACGTGGACATGGCGCGGCTCGGTGTCCATGCGCGGCACCGCACCGCTCACGTAGAGGCGCATCGGATCGCTCGGCGCGAGGCGGACGCGCTCGAGGAGCAGCCCCACGTCGAAGGTGTGCACGACCTCGTACGAGTCACCCTCGTCGATGCTGCGGAGCAGCGTGTTCGCGGCGTCACCCGGCGACATCGCCACCCAGAGCGTGCGGCCGTCGTGCGGATCGCGCTCCACGTCGATCGCGAAGCTCCCCCACGTGGGTGGCGCGCCGTCCTCGTAGTCGCACGCCGTCACGCTCGAGCGACGGAGGCCGTCGAAGGTGCCGAGGTGCACGCGCCCCGACTCGCTGATCGCGACGACCGGATCCTCGGTGAGCCGATCGAAGCCCGCGCCCACCGCGCAGCTCCACGTGAACGAGGCGCCGTCGTCGCGCGTGGTGAGGAGGGCCCAGGTCCCACGCAAGACGAAGTGATCGCGATCGGCCGGATCGAAGGCGACCTGGCCCACCGAGGGCTCGCGCCCATGGGCCAGCACGGGCCGAGGCGAGAGGGATCCGAGGGCCCCCGCGAGACACGTCCCGGTGACGAGCGCGCGCCTCGCGCCGTCTGCGAAGACGTTGGTCGTGCGGGCGAGCCGATGCCGGGTCGGAGACACGGTCACCTCACTCGAGCGGCGTGCCGTCGACGACGACGAGATCGATGTACCAGTAGCCGTCGCGCTGCGAGAGCTCGCAGGCCACGGGGACCTCGCCGAAGCTGCCATAGAGCGAGCCCTCGACGGTGCTCGCGTCGCCCTCGTTGCGGCTCTCCACCGAGGTGATGATCGCCTGCACGTGGCTCTCGAGCGGGCTGATCCGCGCGATCTCGTCGCGCAGGTGCGCCGCGGCGAGGTCGTGCTGGTAGTCGGCGTCCATACGCTGCAGAGCGGACGCGTGATCGTCGTCGCGCACGTCGCCGAGGAAGCCCGAGCACGCGTCGGCGGCGTCGCTCGTCTGCGCGAGGATCATCCGCGTCGAGAGGCCCACCACACAGAGCCCACCGAACGCGACGAAGCCGCAGCCGATGCCGAGCGCGCGGAGCCAGCCGGAGGTCCGCGGTGCCGCGCTCTGGGCCTTGTCGCCGGGCGCGCCGCTCATCGTCGATCGTCCAGCGCGGGCGAAGCCCGCAGCCCGAGCTCCCGGCTCTTCGCGCGGCGCGAAGATGCTCGCGTGTCGACCGGAGCCTCACGCGTGTCGACCGGAGCCTCACGCGTGTCGACCGGAGCTCCTCGGAGGGCGTGGATCAGGGCGCCCACGGATCGAGGATCTCGGAGGCCGCCGCCACGCCGGTGCGGAACGGGTCGACGATCTCGGTGTGCGCGGCGGCCGCGCTCGCGCGACCCGACGCGCTGCGCGCAGCCGTGGCCCGCGGAGGCGCTCCCTCGAACGGATCGATGAGCTCCACGACGATCTCGGTGATCGCGGCGGCCGCGCGCGTGGCGCGAGGAAACGGATCGATGATCTCGGAGCGCGCGGTGGCGCTGCTCCGCTCCTGGGCCGCCGCGCTGCCCGCCCCGAGCAGCCCCACGAGCATGGCACCGAGCGCGCCGAGCGCGGCCGTGCGAGCGATCGTGGAGAGCGGGTTCATGACCCCAAGCATACATGGTTTGCGTTCGCGCTGCCGGCCGCGACGCGCGCCATCGCTCACTCCCACTTGCGTCCGCCGAGCTTGTCGACCGCGGCGCGGTGAGCGAAGTACTTGCTGGCCTCGGGGCGGAAGAGGCTCCACACGAGGAAGGCCTCGAGCGCGGCGCGGACGACGATCACGGTGCGGATCGCGTTGCTCATCGCGCCACGCTGCACCGACTCGTACGAGAGCAACGAGACCATGTTGGCGTGGCCGCGGAACGCGAGCGCCGCCGCGAAGACCCAGGCCACGAAGCCGAGCACCGCGAGCGGTCGACCATACGTGCGACCTCGCCAGCAGGTCACCGCCACGAGCATCGCGAACACGATCTGGGCGGGCGCGCAGCCCGGCAGGAGCAGCATGGACGGCGCGTTCGTGATCGCCTGCAGGAGCGAGAGCATCACCATCGCCCCGAGCGCGTAGACCATCGAGCGCGGCGGCGAGGTGACGGGCTGATCGAAGTACGCGACGGGCTTGGCGTCGACCGGCCGACCCTGGTGGATGGGCTGCGCGAAGCGCCCTTGCTCCGTGGGCGGCGGCGCCGCGAACTTGCTCGGTGGCGCCGCGCCGGTGGGCATCACGGGCGGTGGCGGAGGTCGAGGAGGCTGGCGAGCGTGGGGCGCGGCACCGAACGCGCTCGGCGCGATCGCATCGAGCGGCGTCGGATCGCGATCGATGTGCGTCTCGCCGGCGGGATCGTCCTCGAAGTGGCTCACGGCGCGAGGATCGCGCGAAGCAGGCGCTCGGGTCGAGGAGGGAATGCGGGTGCTCGCGACGGCCTTCGCGCTGCTCGTGCACTGGTCGGTCGCGCTGCGTCGGACGCGCGACCGATCGACGGGCCGTGGTACACGCGGTCGATGCGTCGCCTCGTCGCCCTCGCCCTCCTCTCGCTCGCCGGATGCCCCTCACCCACCGACACGCCCGACGCGGCCACGGCCCCGGAGGACACGGGGACCGAGGCGAGCGACGCGGGGCAGGATGCCGCGCCACTCGTGGACGCGGGCCCGCTGCCCGAGCCGAGCGCCGACTACGGTGTCGCAGGCCCGTTCGCCGTGGGAACCGTGGCCATCACGATGATCGATCGCACGGGCGAGCGGATGCTGCCCGTGCAGCTCTGGTATCCCGCGGACGAGTCGGCGCGCGCCGAGGCCGAGGCCGGTCGACCGATCGAGGCGTTCGAGGAGGGCACGCGCGCGACGGATCTCGCGTCGCTCGCCGCCGCGGCGCCCGAGACCTGTGTGCGTCGCACGATGCACGCCGCGGATGCGCCTCCGGCGGTCGTGCGCGATACGCCGTGGCCCGTCGTGATCTTCTCGCACTGCCACACGTGCACTCGCTACGACATGGCCGAGGTGATGGAGCGCCTCGCGAGCCACGGCATCGTGGTGGCCGCGCCCGATCACATCGACAACACGCTCTGGGACGAGCGCGCGGGCACGGCCGTCGGCGTGACGAACGCGTTCCTCGCGGTCCGCTCGAGCGACGTCTCGAGCGTGCTCGATCGCCTGCTCGATCCGAGCGCGACGGAGCTCCCCGCCGATCTCCGCGGCCAGCTCGACGCGACGCACGTGGCGGTGATGGGCCACAGCTTCGGCGCCGCGACCACGGGTGCGGTGACGCGCGACGACGCGCGCTTCATCGCAGGTCTCGCGGTGGCCGCGCCGATCTCGGTGCTCGGTCCGGTGGCGATCTCGAGCATCCACGTGCCCTTCGGCTTCCTCGTGATGCGCGAGGACAACAGCATCGGCGAGATCGGAAACCGCCTGATCCGCATGGACGCGATGCGCCTGCCGGGCGCGGCCACGCTCGTGGAGCTCGACGACGCGGGGCACTGGTCGATCTCGGATCTGTGCGGTCTCGTGCCTGCCTTCGAGGCCGGCTGCGGCGACGGCGTGCGCGGCTCCGTTCCGGGTGACGTGCCCTTCACCTACGTCGACTCGGCCGAGGCCCGCGAGGTCGCGGCCGACGTGGCCGCCGGCTTCTTCGCCACGCACCTCCTGGGCGACCCGGGTGGCGACACCTTCGTGCGCCGCCTCGACGGAACCGAGGGCGCGCACGTCACGTCGATCCCCTGAGCGGAGCGCGAGCGACCCTCCGAGGGATCAGCGGTGGCGGTGGGCGCGATCCATCGCGGCGAAGATCTCGCGCGACACGGGGCCTGCGCCGGGATCGAAGGCGACCTCGGTGAACGCGAACTGGGCCGCGTGCTTGCGATCGCGGGGCACGTCGGCGCGACGCCTCGCGCCCGCCTTCGCGCGGCGGATCGCGTCCTTCACCGACGCGAGCCCCGGCACCGAAGCGTTCTCGAGGTTGTCGGCGAGGCCCACGCCGGGCAGGTGCTTTCCGGCCTCGAGCACCGGCGGCGTCTCGAGCGCGTCCCAGAGCTCCTCGATCGCGCGGCGGATCAGGTGCTCGCCGAAATTCGTGACCTCGGTGTCCTCGTTCACGAAGACCGCGCGGCCCGTCTTGCGGATCGACGTCGCGATCGCGGCCCAGTCGTAGGGATGGAGCGTGCGGAGATCCACGAGCTCCACGTCGAGGCCCTCTGCCCCGAGCTCCTCGGCGGCGCGCTTGCACACGTGCACCATGCGGCCGTACGTGAACACCGACACGTCGCTGCCCGGCCGCACGATCTTCGCGACGCCGAGCGGCACCTTCTCCACGGCGGTGTCCGGCCACTCGGGCTCCCAGCCCTCGCGCGCGCCGATGGGAGCGTCGATCATCTTGCCGAGCGCGCGTGCGTCCTCGGGCTCGCCGGGGATCAGCTCCTCGGGCCCCGCGGCCTTGGAGCGCATGAGCGCCTTGGGGATGAGCACCATGACCGGGTTCGGATCCTCGATCGCCGAGAGCAAGAGCCCGTAGGCGTCGCGCGGGTTGCTGGGCATCACGATCTTCCAGCCCGGCGTGCGCGTGGCCTGCGCGTCGAACGAGTGCGAGTGATAGAGCGAGCCGTGGATGCCCGCGCCCACCGGCGTCATCATCACGAGCGGAAGGTTCCAGTCGCCACCCGAGGCCCAGTACGTGTTGCCCGCGACCTTGAGCAGATCGACGGTGTTGAACGCGTAGTCGCAGAACTGGATCTCGCAGACCGGGCGCTGCCCGGCCATCGCGAGGCCCATGGCGGTGCTGATGATCCCGCGCTCGTCGAGCGGCGTGTTCCACGCGGTGCGAAGGCCCTGCGTGGCGGTGAACACACCGCCGAGCGGCGGGCCCACGTCCTCACCGAAGATGTCGGTGACTCCGAGCTTCGTCTCGCCCACGTGGAGCGCCATGCGCACGGCCTGGACCATCGTCGCCATAGTGCGCGCGCTCTAGCACGAGCCTCGCAGCGCGTGCGAGGGGTGGCCCGTGCGTGATCCGCGCCTCGGGCGCCGACGCGCCGCGTTATCGTCGCAGTCCATGACGACCCCGCTCGTGCTCCTCAACCGTCGAACCCTCCTCGCGCTCGAGCCCCTCACGGGTGTGCTCCGCTGGCAGGTGCCGCTCGAGGACCTGCCGACCCGGCTCTTCGTGACCGACCACGTCGCGTTCGTGGCGGTCGCGTCGGCCTCGGGCGATCCCGATCACCCGGGCTCGGTCACGGCCGTGAGCCTCGCGAGCGGCGCGGTCCTGGGCACGGTGCCGCTGCCGTTCGGTCCCTCGGCGGGTCTGGTCCACGAGGGCCACCTCTACCTCGCGGGCCGCCGTGGTGCCGCGTGCCTCACCGAGCAAGGCACCGTGCGCTGGGTGGCCGAGAACGAGCGCGCCGGTGGTCTCGCGGGCGTCCACGTCGACGGCGACCTCGTCGCGCACGACGCGAGCGGGCGCGAGCTCTGGCGCGTGGATCGACGCGAGACGTCGGCAGAGGCGCGTCCGGGGCTCGCCATCGGCGCTCAGGTCGCGCAGCCCGATCTGCGCTGAGCCCCTGAGCCCGTGCGCGAGCGCAGCGCTGGACGCCCTCGCGAGCGTAGGGTCCGCGAGCGAGGACCCGGGACCCATCCGAGGAGGGCTCATGTCGAACGACGATCTGCTCGACCAGCAACTACACACACTGCTCAGACCTGGTGAGCGACCTCTCGCTCGCGCGATGGTGAGCCGACAGGCAGGAATCCTGGGACTGATCGGGATGACGCTGCTCGCGGTGACAGTGATCGGGCTGCCCTTCGTCCTCGCGTACTGGTTCTACAAGACGTCGATGGTCAGCGGCCGCGACCGCTGGGTCGACTACTTCGCCGTGCTGACCGACCAGCGCCTCATCCTGCAGGCCACCAAGCTCAAGCTCGGCAAGCGGACCATGCTCTGGGTCGAGGAGATCCCGCGTCAGAACATCCGCGGGGTGGCGGTCGGCGGCTTCGCGAACAACCGCTCGATCACGTTCCAGCTCACCGACGGAGAGGACACGTTCCGCCTCGCGGTGTTTCCCGAGCGCGTGCGCGGCCAGGGTGCGTTCTTGAAGGACGTGCCTGCCGCGCTGGGCCTGCCCGCAGGCGCGTGAGCCAGGCCTGCGTGAGCCACGGCGAGGCGAGCGGCGGGGTGCTCACTCCACCGCGGTGAAGAAGCGATCCCAGCGGATCTCCTCGTCGCTCGACCAGTAGATCGAGAGCGCGCGACCCTTGATGCGGCCCACGGGGATCATGCCCACCGCGGGGTTGCGGGAGTCGTTCGAGCGATCGCGGTGATCGCCGAGGACGAACACGTGGCCGGGCGGCACCTCGCGCTCGCTGAGCGACTCGGTGGGCTCGATCACGCTCGTGCTCGTGCGGTGGATGAGGCCGTCGATGCGCTCCTCGTACCAGACGCAGATGCCCGGATCCTCGGAGCTCTCTTCCTCGCGGCACGGGCCGAGCTCGCGCGTGCGGATCGCCTCGCCGTTGCGATAGACGACGTCGTCGCGGATCTCGATGCGGTCGCCGGGCACGCCGATCACGCGCTTGACGATGTCGACGTTGTCGGCCGGGCTCCGCACGATCACCACGTCGCCCGCGTTGGGCATGCCCCAGCTCACCACCGCCTCGTTCATGAACGGGAGGAAGAGGCCGAAGGGGTACTTCGCCACGATCACGCGGTCGCCGTTGACGAAGGTGGGCTCCATGGAGGGCCCCTCGATCTCGAACGCCTCGAAGACCACGATGCGGATGAAGATCGCGACGAGGAACGCGCCCGCGATCGTGCGGACGTTCGAGCGGAACGAGTCGGGCTCGCTCACCGGAGGCGACTTCTCGACCTTGGCGCGATCGGACTTGTTGTCGGACGTCGACTTGTCCTTGTCGGACGTCGACTTGTCCTTGTCGGACGTCGACTTGTCCTTGTCGGACGACGCTCTGTCCTTGTCGGACGAGGCTTTGTCCTTGTCGGACGTCGACTTGTCCTTGTCGGACGTCGACTTGTCCTTGTCGGACGTGCTCTTGGCGTCCGAGGCCTCGGCCTCGTCGCGCGGCTCGCTCGCGTCGCTCACCCGTGCACCGTGGGTCCGAGCGGGAGCGACCCTGCGAGGTCCGCCTCCCGCTCCGCGAGGGTCAGGAGGCGCACGCGCGCCTCGTGCTCGCCGAAGCGCTCCTCGGACAGACGCACGAAGAGCCGGAAATGTCGGGCCTCGGAGGCCATGAGATCCTTGTAGAACTCGCGGAGCGACGCGTCCTTGAGCCGCTCGGAGAGGAGCTTGAAGCGCTCGCACGAGCGAGCCTCGACGAGCGCCGAGACGAGCAGGCGATCGAGCAGGATCGGCAGCTCGCCGTGATCCTTGCTCGCCGCCTTACGGAGGGAGGCCACGTAGAGGTCGCTGTCGGGCAGGCTCATCTGGCCGCCGCGCGCGCGGATGCGCTGGTGGACCTGATCGAAGTGCTCCGTCTCCTCGTGCGCGAGCGCCACGAGCGGAGCGATCAGCTCGGGCACCTCGCCGCCGAAGCGGGCCATGAGCGAGAGCGCGCTCTGGGCGGCCTTGAGCTCGCAGTGAGCGTGGTCGCGCAGCATGCGGTCGAGGTCGCCTTCGACGGCGTCGACCCAGCGAGGGTCGGTGGGAGCGAGGAGACCCAGCATCGAGGGAGCGCAACGCTATGCGTGGCTCAAGGGAGGGTCAAGGCGCGTTCACGATCTCGTGCGGCCTCGTGAAGCACCGTTCACTCGCGCCGTCGGCCTCCTTGCGCGAACGGCCCTCGATGCGCGACAAAGCCCGTGAAGATCGCGACTGGCACACGCGTCGCTATCGCGGCTCCCCGCAGTGGCCTCCCACGCTCGCCCGTCTCCGACGACGTTTCGTCCGGGCCGGCGTGCTCCCTCTCGAACGAGCTCTCCCATGACCTACTTCTCTCCCGCCTCTCTCTCTCGTCTCGGCCTCGGCCTCCTGGCGCTCGGTGCGCTCGGCGCCGGGGGCTGCGTGCGCCGCTACTCGCAGCCGAGCCCCGAGGAGCCGCACGCCGACGTGCAGATCCGCGTGGTGCACCACGCGACGCTCGGCACGAACGTCGACGAGATCGTCACGATCAACGGCGAGGCGGTCACCCTGAGCGAGGGCGGCGGCGGCGTGCGCCAGGGCACGATGCGCGTGCGGCCCGAGGGCCTGCAGTACGGCTTCGAGACCGAGTTCTATCACTTCATCCAGACCCAGGAGTGGCGCACGGTCTACGACACACAGCGCTACCAGTGCGGCTACAACCGCACCGGACCGGTGTACTGCACGCGGTCGGTGCCGCGGCAGCAGCTCGTCACGGTCACGAACCGGATCTCCGATGGCGGCTGCGGCGCGGCGCTCGATCAGGCGCCGCTCGCAGGGGCCGTGTACCTCGTGCAGTACGAATTCGCGGGCGTCGGCCAGTGTCAGGCCACCTGCCAGCGCCTCGTCCAGGACGCGAGCGGGCAGATGCAGGCGACCGCGTGCGGACCGACCGAGCCGCCGCCGCCCTCGCCGTTCCCGCCCTCGGCGGGGTACGTGAGCGAGGTGGTTCCCGCGGGCCAGGCCGGCGGCACGAGCGGTGGCGAGCAGGTCGTCGTCCAGCCCGCGCAGTGATCGCGTGAGCTCGTCGAAGACCGTCTCGTCGACCACGCTCCTCGTGGTGGCCGCGAGCGCCGCGGTGTCGGGTTGCTTCGACACCGCGGCGACGCCGTTCCCGCCGGGGCTCGAGCCGCTCGATGCCACGAACGTCGCGAGCTTCCCGCCAGCCGTCGACGGCGATCCGTGCCCGGAGGCGCTCGTGCTCGCACGCGCAGGCGAGGTCGGGCGCGCGACCGTGGTGCACGCGCGCGGCTGCGTCCACGCGCCTCTCGACGTGGTGTGGCGGGCCATCCAGAACCCACAGACGGGGCGCGATCCGAGCTCGACCGACCCGCCCTTCATGGTGATCGCGGCGCCGAGCCCGGACGAGTGCGACGGCGACTACGAGACGCAGCTCCACGTGGACGACGTGGTCGACGTGGACTTCCGCCTCTGCTGGCGGCACGAGGTGATCGAGGGCACCGACGAGGCCCCGCTCCTCACCGCCACGCGCTGGCAGAAGGTGTGGGGCACGACGATCATCACCTCGCTCGAGGGCTCGCTGCTCGCGCGTCCACACCCCGACGATCCGAGCCTCACGATGATCGAGTACGAGTACCACTTCGACGCGATCATCGACGACCCCGAGCGCATGGAGGCCTACCTCACCGCGATCTTCGGGCGCCTTCGCGACGACGCCCACGGCGTGATGCTCCTGCCGGCCGACTACTGACCGGCCGGCGGTGGCGGCGCATCGATCGCGGCGCGCATCTGCGCGAGCGCGGCGTCGCGGGTGGCCTCGTCTGCCGAGAGATCGAAGGGGATCGCGAGCGCGATCCGGGCGTAGTGCCCGGTCACGTCGCAGGCGCGCACCGTCATCGGCTCGCTCGGCGGGTGCGCGACGTCGACGGTGCTGCTCACCGTGTCAGTCGCGAGCCAGCCGGCCTCGGATCGCGTCGACAGCGTGCCGCCTTCGTGCTCGTCCGAGAGACGCGCGCGGAGCCAGTCGCGCGAGGGAGCCACGCCGCGCCGCGCGAGGGCGGCCGCGGGCTCGATGCGCGCGCGCGCCGCGAGGCGTGGCGGCGCGCGGTCGGCGCGCGTGAGCTCGGTGCGGAACCCGCGATC
>JAIBCE010000311.1 GCA_019694315.1 Sandaracinaceae bacterium | reverse complement strand
CAGAAGACCGGCTCGTCGTCGGCCGCGCTCGCGGCGGTCAGCGCCTCGAGCTTCGCGCGCGCGGCCTCGAGCGCCCCTTCTTCACGCTCGAGCACGGCCCACATCCGCGCGCACACGCGCTGCCGACCTTCGCGCGCGCCGCTCGCGGTCACCATCGCTGCCTCGAGCTGCGCCCGTGACGCGACCGCATCTCCGAGCAGCCACAGCGCCTCGGCTGCGCGCGCGTTCCAGTGGGTCTCGAGGTCCGGGTCGCCCTGGAGCTTCGCGGCCCCTGCGGCCTCGCGAAAACGCGTCAGCGCGTCTTCGAGGAGTCCCTGGGCGAGCTGGGTCTCACCGAGGTTTCCGCGTACGCGGCCCGCCTCGTGCGGCGCACCCGAGGCCATGACGATGGCGTGCGCGCCGACGTAGCCCTCGCACGACCGCGCGAGGGCTCCGAGCCAGAAGTCCATCGTCGCGAGGGTGTCGAGCGCGACGCCCTCGCCCCGCCGGAACCCTTGCTCGCGCGTGCGAGCCAGCGCGGTCACCTCGTGCTCCCGCGCTCGCTCCAACCGCGCTGTCGAGACACAGAGCATGCTCAGCGCATGCCGCGCGCGGTACTCGAGCTCCGACTGACCCGTGTGCACCGCCCGCTCGACCACGGCGAGCAGCCCCGCCTCTGCGACCTCGTACCTGCCCGCCTCGAAGTCGACGAGGGCGACGCTGCCGAGGTTCGAGGCCTCCGACACGACATCCCCCAGTGTCCGAGCCAGCGCCACGGCGCGTTCGCCCTGGCGGCGCGCCTCGTCGGGCTCGCTGCGGCGCAGCGCGACCGCGCGGTAGCTCGCGACGAGCAGCGCGACCTCGGGCTCCGCGGAAGCTTCGGTCGACACGCGAGAAGCTTCGCCCGCGGCCACCAGCGAGCGGCCGTGCTCCTCGGCACGGGGAAACTGGCCTGCAGCGAGCGCCGCCCGATGGGCCACCGAGGCGGCGAGCGCGAGATCGCGCGCCGTCAGATCGGGCTGCGCGAGGATCGACTCCGCGAGCTCGAGGATGGTGCCCGGTGCGCCTGCGACCTGCAGCGCTTCGCGGGCACCGAGCAGCGCCTTCAGCGCGACGTCGACGCGGCCCGCCTTGGTCGCGCGTCGACAGGCGTTGCTCAGGTTGTCCATCTCGTCGAGCAATGCACGGCGCCGCGCGAGAGCCTCGGGCCCCACCAGCGCTGCCAGCGCGTCGGAGGTCCCGAACGCGGCGAAGACCTCGGCGTGGCGTGCCTCGGTCGCGGCCTCCAGGCCCATCGATGCGAGCTTCTCCGCCGCGTACGCCTGCACGCTCACGAGCAGATCGAAGCGCTCGTCGGTGCGCGCGATCGCGAGCGACTTGTCGACGAGCGACTGCACGAGGTCGGGGGCCCACGGCGCATCGGCGTGAGCCGAGAGGTCGAGCACCGACTCGGCCGTCGCCATCGTGAACCCGCCAGTGAACACGGAGAGCTGGGCCAGTGCAGTCCGCTCGGCCGGCGTGAGCAGGTCCCACGACCAGTCGAGCGTCCGTCTCAGTGTCGCCTGGCGACCCTCGCGCCCGCCTGCGCTCGCGAGCAGCTGGAAGCGCTCGCCCATGCGGGTCACCAGCACCTTCGGGCTCATCACGCGCACGCGTGCCGCGGCGAGCTCGATGCAGAGCGGTAGCCGATCGAGCAGCTCCACCAGCGTGACCACGTCGGCTCGCTCGACCTCGCGGAGCTCGAAGCCGCGCTTGGCCGAGGCCGCGCGCGCCACGAAGAGATCGACCGCGGCGCCCTGATCGAGGGGCGAGAGCGCGATCACTTCTTCTCCCGACAGCCCCAGCACCTCGCGCGAGGTCACCACGAAGCACGCGGCGCTCGCCCGATCGAGCCAGGGCGCGAGCGTGTCTGCGGCGTGTGCGGCGACCTGCTCGAAGTTGTCGAGGATGACAAGGCACCGGCCGCGCGCCGCCAGCGCCTGGCCGAGCTGCGTCACGCCGTCCTCGCGGAGCTCGACGTCGATCGCCCGAGCCACCGCCATGCAGATGCCTGCCGGATCGCGCGCCTCGGTGAGGTCGCAGAACCACACGCCGCCCGGCCACTCGCCGAGCCAATTCCAGCCGTACCGGGTCACGAGGCGCGTCTTTCCGGTGCCGCCGATCCCCAGGATGCTGATGAGCGCCGCGCCTCCTTCGATGCGGCCGACCATCTGCTGCAGGTCGTTCTGTCGACCGAGGAACGCGTCTCGCTCGCGCGGAAGGTTGTGAGGCACCTCGCGCGCCGGTCGCCACGAGCCATCGACGAGCGTGACGCGATAGATCTTCGCGCCGTCGGATGGCGGCGTGAACGGGGCGCGCTCGTCGCCGACCTCGAAGATCTCCGCGGGCTCGGCGACGCCCTTCATCCGCCAGAACCCGTGCGACTGGACGCGGAGGCCCGCGTCGTCGTCGAGCGCGCGCCGCGCCTCCGCCGTCACGAGCGTCTGCCCCGGGCCCGCGAGCCCCATCACGCGTGCCGCGATGGGCTTGGCCAGGCCCTCGACCTCGAGCGGCTTGGCGCCACGCGCCACGTGGGCCGCGTCGTTCTCGCGCAAGATCACCGGACCGACGTGCAGCCCGGCCCGCGCACGCAGCGGCAGCTCGAGCGCGGCGTGGTAGGCGACCGCGTACGCCGCCGCATCCTGCGCGCGCTCGAACAAGAAGAGGAACCCGTCGGTCTTGTCGATCTCGCGGCCCCCGAAGCGCGGGAGCAGGTCACGCGCGAGCGCATCGTGCCGCGACCAGAGAGCCGCCATCGCTTCGTCGCCGAGCGTCTCGGCGAGCTTCGTGCTGTCGACGACGTCGGTGAGGAGGAGCGCGCGCGTGACGGCCACGGGCACATCGTGCCCTTTCCCCGCGTGAAACTCACCTGTGCGGGAGAGGCCGCCACGAAGCACTCCAGGCGCGCGCTCGGGGAGATGCGACGGCTACGAGTCGGCGCCGTGGTTGCCATCGACCGGGAGGTACCCCTCGTTGCCGTCCGCGACGTCCTTCGGATCCGGGTTCGGCGGACCTTCCGGGCAGCGGTACTCGATGGGGCGACGCCTACAGAGTGTGGCTGCGGTCGGGCCCCTTGTACGGGAGGAACGCGTTGATGCCGCCCGCGACGTCCTTCAGATCCTCGTCGCGGACCTCGTCCTTGGTGGTCTCGTCGACGTTCTCTGTGGTCTTGGACTCCGGCGTGGCGGTGGGCGCGGGCTTCTTCGGGTCGTTCATGATGGCCTCTTCTCGTGTCGGGCCCCGGCTGGTCGGGACTCGTAGAGCATGGAGGTCTGCGGACGGCGCGGGTGAGATCTGCTTCACACGTCACGTCGATTTCGACGTCCGCGCCTGCGGACTTCGAGCGGAGAGGCCGACGAACTGGCCGCGCACCGGCATCCGCGCGCGAAGAGCCTTCTCCGAGCGCGCATCGACCGTGCGCTTCCGCTTGTTTTCACGCGGGCCCCAACCCTGTGCGCAGGAAGGGCGTCTTCGCGTCAGCCTCCGTGTCGGCGACGCGCTTCGGTCGCGCGCTCCTCGGCCTCGAGCTCGTCGAGCGCGTCGGCCATGCACCTCTCCGAGAACCAGCGAGAGACCACGCGCTCCACCTCCCTCACCTCGTGCGCTTCGAGGGATCGGCCGAGCGCGCGCTCCATCGCTCCGAGGGTCGCGACGCAGAGCTCTCGCGCGGTGTGGTCGCTCGAGGGACGAACCGTGCGGATCACGTCCCTGATGTGCCGCTCCTCGACGCTCACGTGCCTTCTCTGCCGAGAGACTCGCGTCGAGGGGAGAGCGCGCGGTGGCGTGAGCTCGGGGGCTCGAGGCCCGAGGGAGCGATCACCGTGAGTCTCCGCGTCAGGCCGGCGGGGGCTGCCAGAGCTCGACCTTGTTGCCGTCGAGATCGAGGATCCACGCGAAGCTCCCCGTCTCGTCGGTCTGGGGGCCCTTCACGATCGTCACGCCGTCCTCGCGGAGCTTGGCGAGTAGCGCCTCGAGATCGTCGACGCGGTAGTTGATCATGAAGCTGGCCTCGCCCGGCTCGAACCACTTCGTGTCGTGCGCGGCCGTGTGCCACACGGTGACCGCGTCGGCGGCGCCGGGATCGTCGGCCCACTTCAGCATCGCGCCACCCCACGGCGCGAGCGCGAGGCCGAGGTGCTTGGCGTACCAGGCCGCGACCTCCTTCGGGTCCGACTTGGTCTTGAAGAAGATCCCACCGATGCCGGTCACTCTTGCCATGCGCGTCAGGCTACCAAGCGCACCAGGCGCACGAAAGACACCCCGAGGGGACGAGGGTCAGCGCTCCGCCGCGCGATCGGCGCGTGAGGCCTCGCGCGCCCTCGCCACCGCGTGCTCGCGCACGTCTCTGGGCCAGCGCGCCACGAGCTCCTCGAAGCGCGCCGTCTCGCCTGCGAAGAGCGCGCGACAGGCCTCCTCGTAGTGCGGGCGATCTCCGGCCATCGCGGTGAGGAAGCGACTGAGCGCTGCACGGATGCGGCGCGCGCGCTCCTTCTCGGGGGCGGCCTTCATCGCTTGTTCCACGAGACGCCGCAGCGCGGCCGACGCGCCGCTCGGCTGCTCCGCGAGCCAGTCCCAGTGACGCGGGAGGAGCGACACCTCCCGGCTCGTGACGCCGAGCCTGGGACGGCCGGGACCCGTCCGAGGCAGTGGATCCTCGCGCTCGAGCACCTCGTCGAGGGTGCCGCGCAGATCGAGCTCGATCTGCGCGCCACTGTCGTCATCGAACACCAGCACCTGCTCGCTGGGGTCCGCGTCGAAGCGTGACTTGAGCGTGGCCAGCACCTCGCGCCTCGTGCCGCTCGCGACCCGGCGTGCGCCGCGGAAGGCCACCCACGTCGACTGCCCAGTCGTGGTCTCCATGCGGGTTGATTACACCCGGGTAAAAAAGGGGGCAAGTCCGTCGCCGGGCAGTCACCGATCGGCGCATCGTCGTCTCGCGGGACGAGACGCCTGCACCGCGCCGTGCCACAACGAGGCGACCATGAGCGATCTCTTCCGCGACAAGGCCGCCGAGTGGGACACGCGCCCGGTGCCGCTCCAGATCTCCGAGGGCGTGTTCGCCGCGATGACGCGCCACGTGCCGCTCGATCCCGGCGCGACCGTCATGGACTTCGGGGCAGGCACGGGCCTCGTCGCCGGTCGCATCGCGCCCCTCGTCTCGTCGATCGTCGCGGTGGACGTCTCGCCGGCGATGCTCGAGCAGCTCGCGAAGAAGCCCGAGCTCGCGGGCAAGGTCGAGATCGTCTGCCAGAACCTCCTCGAGGTGCCGCTCGGACGTGAGGTCGAGCTCGTGGTGAGCGCGATGGCGATGCACCACGTCGAGGACACGCGCGCGCTCGTGCGCACGCTCTACGCGCACCTCGCGCCCGGCGGCCGCGTGGCCCTCGCCGATCTCGACGCCGAGGACGGCACCTTTCATGCGCCCGGCACCGTGGGTGTGTTCCACGCGGGCTTCGAGCGTGGCGCGCTCGGGTCGCTCCTCGAAGAGGCGGGCTTCGTGGACGTGGCGTTCCACGACGCCTGCGAGGTGATCAAAGAGGAGCGCCGCTATCCGATCTTCCTCGTGACCGCGCGCAGGCCCGCGTGAGCCTCGTCGTCGGGGACGAGAGCCACTCTCGACATCACGGTGTGGGGGGCTTGGTGGGCAGGAGGAGATCTTCCAAGAAGAACGCGGCCAGATCGTTGCGTCCCGAGAGCCCCGCCTTCTTGTAGACCGCACGAGACTGCTGTCGTGCCGTGGCCTCGGTGATGGAGCGCACCTCGGCGATCTCCTTGTGACTGAGCCCTTTGAGGAGAAGGAGCGCGACCTCCTTCTCCGCGGGCGAGAGCGCCCAGCGGTCGAATTGACGTTCGAGGGCCTCGCCCAGGCCTGCGAGCAGCTCGTGCGCTTCTCCGCGCCAGCGCGCGGCCTCGGCCTCGGTGGCCCGCAGTCTCTCGGCGAGCGCCTCTGATCGTTCTCTGGCGTCTCGCTCGCTGCGGAGGAGCGAGACCAGCCGACTCGCCAGGAGCACGGTGCCGACGAGGCCCACGAGGAACACTCCGCCTTCGGCCAAGAGGTGAGTGAGGGTGGTTCCCTCTCCCAGGTCGGACGCGAGGTCCCAGGCGGCCAGCGACGCAGTGAGCACGAAGGCCACGAGAACGCCAGTGAGCAGCCGTCCCTCGGATGTGAGCTCGTTGGCGCGCACGCGGGCAATTCCTTCGGATCTCACGGATGGCGGATGGCGATGTCCGCGGGGTGAGCACCACGGTGGGACTCACAAGGAGGCTCGTACCATGGAAGCTCTTCCGTTCCACCCGATGGTCGTTCACGTCCCGATGGCCCTGGCGGTGCTCATGCCGCTCGTCGCCGGAGGCCTCGCACTGGCGTGGTGGCGAGGGTGGCTGCCGGCCCGGGCGTGGCTTCTGGCAGTTGGGCTCCAGGCAGTGTTGCTCGCCTCCGGGATGGCCGCGCTGCGCACGGGCGGCGTCGAGGAGGAGCGCGTCGAGCGTGTGGTGTCCGAGGCGCTCATCGAGGAGCACGAGGAAGCGGCCGAGGCGTTCGTCGGCGCGAGCGCCTTCGTCCTGGTGCTGATGGGCGCCGCGGCCTGGCTGGGAGAGCGACCGCGAGCACTGCCCGCGGCCATCGCCGCCACCGCAGGAACGATTCTCGTCCTCGGGCTCGGCGTTCGCACGGGACACGCGGGCGGGAGCCTCGTCTACGAGCACGGCGCTGCGAGCGCGTATGGCGACCAAGTCGGCACGGGGGCCACGCAGGCGCGGGTGCAGGCGTCGGACGACGACGACTGACGATCTCGTGACTCGAGAGTGGGAGAGGCGAAGTCGAGGAACAACCCAGGAGGGACCATGTCGGAGACTGATTCTCGAGAGACGCTCGCGACGGTGATCACCACGGCGGCGATCACCGTGGCCATCGGAGTGACCTTGGCCGGCTTGTTCGGCGGTGGCAGCTCGGGCGCCGAGGCCACGGCGGAGGGCTCCGTGGGCGTCCGCCCGACGGCGGAGCTCGCGAGCGCGCCAGAGGTCGCGATGAGCGAGGAGGCGACCGCGAACGAGGTGCTCTCATGGCGCGGGGGCGACGACGACGACGACCGCGAGGGCCGTGCTCGACGTCACGAGCACCGCCGCCACCGTCGGGGGCACGAGAGGGAGCGAGGTGACCATGACGAGTGACAGGCAGAGACCGAGTCCTCCGCTCAAGCGGCTGTTGGCCACCTGCCTGGCCACGCTCTACGTGATCGCGTGGGCATGGCTCGGTGAGCCTCTCACCAAGGCAGGAGCCGGCGAGAGTCGGTCCTCGGCGGTCCCGGCAGGCACTCCCGGCGCGTCGCTGGGCCCCTCGCGCACCGATCGCGTCGAACGACCCGCCCCCGCCTCGCGCGCGGTGGCGCAGCGCGATCGGGCCCGCGAGCGTCGTGCGCGTGGTCGCGCGCGGCGCGTGCGGACGCGGAGCTCGTGATGCGCTCCTTCTCTGCCATGGGCACCGACGTTCGTGTGATCGCCGGGCGCGACGCAGCGCACGTCACCGCGCAGGTGAAGCGGACCTTCGCGGACACCGAGCAGCGCTTCAGTCGCTTTCTCCCCGACAGCGAGCTCTCGCGGCTCAATCGTGCGACGGAGCCCGCCGAGGTGTCCGAGGAGCTCTTCGACGCGCTCTGGCGTGCGCGCGCCTATCTGGAGCTGACCGAGGGTGTCTTCGATCCGGCGGTGGGCGCTGCGATGCACGAGCTCGGCTACGATCGGACGTTCGCCCCCGGTGCGCTCGATCGCCCGCGACGAGGCGCGCCTGCGCGACGCGCATCGATGCTCGAGGTGACGCTCGATCCAGTGCGGCGCACCGTGGAGAGACCTCCCCACGTGCTCCTCGATCTCGGAGGCATGATGAAGGGGCGGACCGTGGATCGGGCCGCGCGACACCTCGCGGGACACGGCGTCGTCGATGCGGGTGGAGACGCGCGCCTCGTGGGCGACGGCCGATCCCCGTGGCGGGTGGAGGTGGAGGATCCCCGCGACCCTCGTCGCACCGTCGCGAGCATGTGGGTCGAGGACGGCGCGGTGGCGACGAGCGCGGCCAACCGGAGGCGATGGCGTGTGGGATCGGGGTGGGCTCATCACCTCGTCGACCCGCGCACGGGGGAACAGGCCGAGAGTGACCTCCTGCAGGCGACGGTGCTGGCGCCGAGCGCAGAGCTGGCCGACGTGCTGGCCAAGACCGTGTTCGTGCTCGGCAGTCGGCAGGCGCGTGCCGCGCTCGCGCGATGGGACCGTGTCGGCGCGGTGCTGGTGTCGAGGACGGGACGTGTGAGCGTGATCGGAGAGCTTGCGATCGAGGAGGTGCGCAGTGTCGGCTGAGAGACCGAGTGTTGAGGCAGAGTCGATCTCGGCAAGGCCAGTGTCGATCTCGGCAAGGCCAGTGTCGATCTCGGCAAGGCCAGTGTCGATCTCGGCAAGGCCAGTGTCGACCTCGACAAGGCCAGTGTCGACCTCGACAAGGCCAGTGTCGACCTCGACAAGGCCAGAGTCGATCTCGGCAAGGGCAGAGTCGATCTCGACAAGGCCAGAGTCGATCTCGACAAAGCCAGAGTCGATCCCGGCGAGGGCAGAGTCGCTCCGGGGACCCCAGCGCGCGTCGCAGGGCGGTGCCTCGTGGGCGAGGGCGCGGTCGATCGCGCGGGGTGTCGCGCTGGGTGTCCTCGTCCTTCTCGTGCTCGATGCGATCGCTGCGCGCGCGAACGCGTCCTCCAGCGTGTTGCCCACGCTGCTCGGCGCGGGACCGTGGATCGCGTCGCGCGCAGCAGGGATCACGGCCTTCGTGGGGCTCACCCTCGTGGTGTCGCTGGGCGTCTTCGTCTCGACGGGGCTGGCCGATCCGTTCGTCGCACGGGCGAAGGTCATGGACGCGCACCGCTGGCTCTCGTCGGTCACGCTCGGCCTCGTGGCGCTGCACGCGGCGGCGCTCTTGGGGGACCGATTCGTGCGCTTCGACGTCCTCGATCTCGCGATTCCCTTCCTCACGCGTCATCGGCCCGTCGCCGTGGGCCTCGGTGTGGTGGCGAGCTACGGGCTGTGGCTCGTGCACGCGAGCGCGTCGTGGCGCGCCGCGCTCGGCGCCGCCGGGTGGCGGGCCCTGCACCGGGCCTCCGCGCTCTTCTACGCCGGCGCGCTCGCGCACGGACTGCTCGCGGGGACCGACAGCCGTGCTCTGGCGCCGCTCTATGTGAGCTCGAGTCTGATCGTGGGAGCGCTGGTCCTGCTGCGGCTGTCGCGGCCTCGGGGGCCCGCGCCGCGGGGTCGCTCGGTGCCCTGACTCACTGCCTCGCGCGCTCCACTGACGGGTGGC
>JAIBCE010000023.1 GCA_019694315.1 Sandaracinaceae bacterium | reverse complement strand
TCCGGCCGACGGCGTCGTGCTCCGGCGTGCGGTGGAGCCCGGCGACGTGGCCCAGCCCGGCGTCGTGCTGCTCGAGATCGCGACGACGGGCGACACCACGATCCGCATCGATCCCGACGAGTCGACGCTCTCGCTCTTGCACGAGGGCCTGCCGGCGATCGCCTCCGCGGAGGCCTTTCCCGACGAGCGCTTCGAGGCGACCGTGGCCTCCATCGCGCCCTCGATCGACGCCGAGCGCGGCACGGTCGACGTGCGCCTGCGCGTGACTGCGCCTCCTGCATACCTCCGCACCGACATGACCGTGTCGGTGGAGATCGAGGCGGCGCGTCACCCGGGCGTGCTCTCGCTCTCGGCCGACGCGGTGCGCGACGTGGGCACGGCGCACCCGTGGGTGTTGCGCGTGGCGGGTGACCGCGTGGAGCGGCGGGAGGTGCACCTCGGCCTGCGCGGACAGGACGTGATCGAGCTCCGTGACGGGATCGACGAAGGGGAGCGCGTGGTGCCGAGCACCGAGGCAGGCATCGAGCCCGGCGCGCGGGTGCGGCCGCGGGAGCCCACGCCGTGATCATCGAGATCTTCCTCGCGATCCGGTTTCTCCGCGAGGGACGCGGACAGAGCCTCTTGATCCTCGCAGGCGTGGCCGTGGGCGTGGCGGTGATGGTCTTCCTCAGCGCCCTCATCGACGGCCTCCAGCAGCGCATCATCGGCCAGACCCTCGGCACGCAGGCCCACGTGGTGGTCCGCATGCCCGAGGAGATCGTGCGACCCTTGCTCGAGCCCGACGAGGGCCAGCGGATCGCGCGGGTCGTCCAGGAGCCAGCGCAGCGCACGCGCTCGATCGTGGGCTGGCAGCGCCACCTCGAGGCGATCGAGCGCATGCCGGGCGTCGAGGCCGTGAGCGCCACGGTGAGCGGGCCGGGCTTCGCGCTGCGGGGGGCCGCCTCGCGCAGCATCGTGCTCTTCGGCGTCGATCCTGCGCGCTACGACACGATCTACGCCGTGAGCCAGCACATGCACGCGGGCGCGTTCGCGCCGAGCGGCACCGAGGCGGTGATCGGCATCGAGCTCGCCGCGGATCTGGGCGTGGAGGTGGGTGATCGCATCCGCATCGCGACGGCGGGTGATCGCGAGCAGACCTTTCGGATCGCGGGGATCTTCGATCTGGGCAACCGCGACGTGAACAAGCGCTGGGCGATCGTGTCGCTGCGCGCGGGCCAGACGATGCTCGATCTCGTGGGAGGCACGACGAGCATCGACGTGCGCGTGCACGACGTGTTCGCCGCAGACGAGGTCGCGGGGCGCATCGGCTCGCGCACCGGCCTCTCGGCGGAGAGCTGGATGCAGACGAACCAGCAGCTGATGGTCGCGTTGCGCAGCCAGTCGAGCTCGAGCCAGACGATCCAGGCCTTCGTGATCCTCGCGGTGGCGATGGGCATCGCGAGCGTCCTCGTGGTGAGCGTCGTGCAGAAGCAGCGCGAGATCGGCATCCTCCGCGCGATGGGCCTCTCGCGGCAGCGCGTGCTCCGCGTGTTCCTCGTGCAGGGTCTCGTGGTGGGGCTGCTGGGCTCGAGCGTGGGCTCGGCGATGGGCGCAGGCCTCGTGATCGTGTTCGCGAACGCGGCTCGCAACCCCGATGGCAGCCCGCTGTTCTTGCTCCGGCTCGAGCCTCCGCTCTTCGTCACCGCGACGGTGCTCGCCACGCTGGTGGGCCTGCTCGCCGCCGTGTGGCCTGCTCGCCGCGCCGCGCGCCTCGATCCGGCCGAGGCGATCCGCCATGTCTGAGCCGCGCGGGAAGGGCCCGGTGCTCGAGATGCGCGACGTGCGCAAGAGCTACGGCGAGGAGGTGAAGGTCGAGGTGCTGCACGGCATCGACCTCGTGGTGGAGCACGGCGAGCTCGTGGCGCTCATCGGTCCCTCCGGCTCGGGCAAGAGCACGCTGCTCAACCTGCTGGGCCTCCTCGATCGCCCGAGCAGCGGCACGCTGCGCATCCTCGGTCAGGACGTGTCCGAGGCCGACGACGACGTCCGAACGCACCTCCGCGCCAAGGCGCTCGGCTTCGTGTTCCAGTTCCATCACCTCGTGCCCGCGCTGAGCGCCGAGGAGAACGTGCGCCTGCCGCTCTCGATCGCGCGCGGGCGCGTGAGCGACGCCGACGTGCCGCGCGCGCTCGAGCTCCTCGGTGAGGTGGGCCTCTCCGATCGGGCCAAGGCCCTGCCTCGCCAGCTCTCGGGTGGTCAGCAGCAGCGCGTCGCGATCGCCCGCGCCCTGGCCCACGACCCGCCGCTCGTCCTGGCCGACGAGCCCACCGGCAACCTCGACACCGAGACCGCCGACGGCGTGTTCGAGCTCTTCCGTCGCTTCCATCGCGAGCGCGGCACCGCGTTCATCGTCGTCACGCACGACCCCCGCATCGCGCAGCGCTGCGATCGCGTGGTGTCGCTCCTCGACGGCGTCGTGGTGAGCGACGTGAGGAACGGCCACGCGAAGGCCTGAGGGCACGTGTCACTCGGATGGATCGGTGCTCTGAGCACGAAAGGGCTGGGGCCCCGCGCGCCTCGGCCGACTCGGCGGCCGTGCGGGGGGCCCCACGACGTGGCGGAGGGGGCGCATGCCCCGAACCCCGTACGACCATTCGATCCCGAGAAACGATTGTTTCTCGGTCTCTCAGTGGAACTGCGCCTCTTCGGTCGAGTCCTTGAGGGCCGTCGTCGAGCTCTGACCCTGCGAGACGAGCTCGCTGATCTTGTCGAAGTAGCCCGTGCCGACCTCGTGCTGGTGCTTGGTCGCGGTGTAGCCCTGCTTCTCGGCCGCGAACTCGTTCTGCTGCAGCTCCGAGTAGGCGCTCATGCCGCGCTCGTTGTACTCGCTCGACAGCATGAACGAGGCGTAGTTGAGCATGTGGAAGCCCGCGAGCGTGACGAACTGGAACTTGTAGCCCATCGCGCCCAGCTCCTTCTGGAACTTGGCGATCGTCGCGTCGTCGAGGTTCTTCTTCCAGTTGAAGCTCGGGCTGCAGTTGTACGCGAGCATCTTGTCCGGGTGGTTCTTGAGCACGCCCTCCGCGAACTTCTTGGCCACGGTGAGATCCGGCGTGCTCGTCTCCATCCACAGGAGATCGGCGTACTTCGCGTACGCGTTGCCGCGCGCGATGCAGCTCTCGAGGCCCTGCTTCACGTAGTAGTAGCCCTCGGCCGAGCGCTGACCCGTGCAGAAGGCCTTGTCGCGATCGTCGATGTCGCTCGTGAGGAGCTTCGCGCTCTCGGCGTCCGTGCGGGCGATGAGCACGGAGGGCACCCCGCACACGTCGGCCGCGAGGCGCGCCGCGATGAGCGTGCGCTCGAACTGCGCCGTGGGCACGAGCACCTTGCCGCCGAGGTGCCCGCACTTCTTCTCGGACGCGAGCTG
Source organism: Sandaracinaceae bacterium (assembly GCA_019694315.1). Lineage (GTDB taxonomy): Bacteria > Myxococcota_A > Polyangia > Polyangiales > Sandaracinaceae > JAFLCL01. The sequence goes on along the minus strand of JAIBCE010000023.1, from coordinate 40,020 downwards.
ATCCTCGAAGTGCACGCCCGCGGCGCCCGCCTCGATCATCGCCTTCATGAGCTCGTACGCGTTGAGCGCACCGCCGAAGCCCGCCTCGGCGTCGGCCACGATCGGCACGAAGTAGTCACGGCGCTGCACACCATCGACGCTGTCGATCTGATCGGCGCGACGAAGGGCGTTGTTGATGCGCGTGACGAGCTTCGGCACCGCGTCGGCCGGATAGAGCGACTGATCGGGGTAGGTCTGCGCGGCCGTGTTCGCGTCGGCGGCGACCTGCCAGCCAGAGCAGTAGATCGCCTCGAGGCCGGCGCGGACCATCTGCACCGCCTGACCGCCCGTGAGCGCGCCGAGCGAGCGGACGAACGGCTTCTCCTTCATCGCCTTCCAGAGGCGCCGCGACGAGTAGTCGGCGATCGTGTGCTCCACGCGGAGGTGACCACGGAGCTTCTGCACGTGGTCCTCGGTGTACGGGCGCGTCACGCCCTTCCAGCGCTCGTGCGAGAACGAATCGGTGTCCTTCATCATCGGGGGCTGCGAGGTCATCGTGGGATCTCCATGGGGTGCGGGTCGAACGAGAGACGGAGCCATCCAGCGCGCCGCCGGATCGGCGGTGCGAGATCGAGAGAGGTCGAGGCGACCAGAGGCTCGGCTGCCCTCGAGCGCGTGCGGGCGAGGGGACAGCCGTGGGAACCGGAAGACGCGATCAGTCGCCGAGGGCCTCGTAGGCCGGCAGCGTGAGGAACTCCTTCATCGGCACCGACGTGGCCACGTCGAAGAGCAGCGCCTTGGCCTCCTCGAAGCGTCCGCCTTCGATGCGCTCCTGGCCGATCTCGCGCGCCACGACCTTCATCTCCTCGTCGAGGAGGCGGCGCACGAGCTCGGCCGTGACCTTCGTGCCCGTGTCGAGCACCACGCCGTGGCGGAGCCACTGCCAGATCTGCGCGCGGCTGATCTCCGCCGTCGCCGCGTCCTCCATGAGGTCGTAGAGCGGCACGGCGCCCGCGCCGCGCAGCCACGCCTCGAGGTACTGCACACCCACGCGCAGGTTGTGGCGGAGCGCGTGCTCGGTCTTGGGGCCCTCGGGCGCGGCCGTGAGCTCGGCCTCGGTCACCACGAGGCTCGCCTGCTTGCCGGAGTCGAGCTGGTTCGGCTGGGGCATCGCCGCGTCGAAGACCTTCTTGGCGACCGGCACGAGCGCAGGGTGGGCCACCCACGTCCCGTCGTGACCGTCCTCGACCTCGCGCAGCTTGTCGGCGCGCACCTTCTCGAAGGCCGCCTCGTTCTTCGCGTCGTCGCCCTTGACCGGGATCTGCGCCGCCATGCCGCCCATCGCGTGCACGCCGCGCTTGTGGCAGTTGCGGATCACCATGCGCGAGTACGCGCGCATGAAGGGCTGCGTCATGGTGACCACGCCGCGGTCCGGGAGGATCTTCGTCGGGTCCTCGGACTGCGTCTTGATGAACGAGAAGATGTAGTCCCAGCGGCCGCAGTTGAGGCCGGCCGAGTGCTCGCGCAGCTCGAACAAGATCTCGTCCGTCTCGAACGCGCCCCACAGCGTCTCGATGAGGCAGGTCGCCTTGATCGTGCCGAGCGGCAGGCCGAGCGCCGACTGCGCGTGCACGAACACGTCGTTCCACACGCGCGCCTCGAGGTGGCTCTCCATCTTCGGCAAGTAGAAGAAGGGGCCACGCCCTTGCTCGAGCAGCGCCTTGGCGTTGTGGAAGAGGTAGAGCCCGAAGTCGACGAGCATGCCCGGCGAGCTCTCGCCATCCACGACGAAGTGCTTCTCGATCAGGTGGAAGCCGCGCGGCCTCACGAAGAGCACGGCCGGCTCGCCCCCGAGCGCGTACTGCTTGCCGCCCTGCTCGAAGCTGATCGTGCGTCGCACCGCGTCGCGCAGGTGGATCTGCCCATCGAAGCAGTTGCCCACCGTCGGGCTGTTGGCGTCCTCGAAGTCCGCCATGAAGACGCTCGCGCCCGAGTTGAGGGCGTTGATGATCATCTTCCGATCGACCGGCCCCGTGATCTCCACCCGGCGATCGAGGATCGAGGCAGGCAGCGGCGCGCAGCGCCAGGCGCCCTCACGGATCGCGCGCGTCTCGGGGAGGAAGCGCGGCGTGGCGCCGCTCCGGCGACGTGCCTCGCGGGCCGCCAGTCGCTCGCGGACGGGCCCCCGGAACCGCCGCACAAGGCCGGCGACGAACGCCACGGCCTCGGGCGTGAGGATCTCGGCACGGGCTCCCGTCAGCTCACCGAGGAAGCGCGCGCCGTGGCCGAGGTCGTTCGCCATCATGCCGCGACCCTAGTTGACCACTTGACTGGAGTCAAGGTGTCAAGACGCAGAAACCTGTAAATGACGCGACGCGTAGGCATTCGGACTGCTCAAAAACCCCACGTTTCCCGGCCCGCGCGGACCAAGGACGCGCCCTCGCAGGGTCTGTGCGGCGACGCATGCCGCGTTGACTAGTCAACAGGTTAACAAGACTGACGACCTGACGGTGGGCAGGTCGCCCCGTTGATCCCGGCGAAGGCCACTGCTACGAAGGCGCGCCTTGCGAGAGCCCGCACACAATCTCCCCGCGCGTCCGTCGTTCGCGGCGTGGGTGGCCGATCTGGTGGCGCTGACCAAGCCGCGCATCAACGTCATGGTCCTCGTGACGGCGCTCGGCGGGATCTTCCTCGCGCCCACGCGGCCCTCGGCGACGGTGATCTTCTTCGCGCTGCTCGGCACGGCGCTCGTGGTGGGCTCGGCCAACACGCTCAACTGCTGGCTCGAGCGCGACGTCGACAAGTACATGACGCGGACCAAGAACCGTCCGCTGCCGGCGGGTCGTCTCTCCGCGAACACCGCGCTCGTGTGGGGCCTGCTCCTCGGCGCGATCTCGGTGCCTCTTCTGGCGCTCTCCGTGAACGCGCTCACCGCCGTGCTCGCCGCGATCGCGCTCGTCTCGTACGTCGCCGTCTACACGCCTCTCAAGCAGGTGAGCACGACGGCGCTCCTCGTGGGCGCGGTGCCCGGCGCGATGCCTCCGCTCATGGGCTGGACGGCGGCCACGAACGAGCTCTCGGCCGCGGGCCTCGTGCTCTTCGGCATCCTCTTCCTCTGGCAGCTCCCGCACTTCCTCGCGATCGCGATGTTTCGCGAGGCCGAGTACACGCGGGCCGGCATCAAGGTGGTGCCCGCGATCCGCGGCCCCGAGGCCACGCGCTGGCAGGCGATCGCCTGGGCGCTCGCGCTCGTGCCGGTGAGCCTGCTCCTTCCGCCGCTCGGCATCGCCGGCGCGATCTACGGGGCCACCGCGCTGCTCGCGGGCGGTGCGTTCGTGTGGTTCTGCGTGAAGAGCTTCCGCGCGTACGCGGCCGAGAACGTCAGCGACGCCACGATGCATGCGCGCTGGGGACGCAAGGTCTTCGTGGCCTCGCTCGTCTACCTCCCCGCGCTCTTCGTGGGCCTGGCGCTCGACGCGCTCGTCTGAGCGACGCCCGCGTCGAAAAGCAGAGCGGGCACGCGCTGCCTGCTACCCTGCGCGCGCGATGTCTGCGCGTCACATCCTGCTCGACAGCCCGGCTCTCGGTCGCCGCGTCCACCTGTGGGCGTTCGGCGAGGTGGGCCTTCCCCTCGTGGTCTTCCCGTCCAACGCGGGGATCGCGCACGAGTGGCAGCACTCGGGCATGATCGACGCGCTCTCGCCGCTGCTCGCCCAGGGGCGCATCAAGATCTACTGCCCCGAGAGCAACGTCTCGCGCACGTTCTCGGGCGAGGGCTCGCTCCACGAGCGCATGCGACAGCACGCGGCCTACGAGCACTTCGTGCTCGAGACGCTCGTGCCCTTCATCCGCGCCGACTGTCGGCTCCCCGATGCGCCCATGGTGGCCACGGGCTGCTCGATGGGCGCGCTCTATTCGGCGCTCTTCACGCTCAAGCACCCCGAGACCTTCCATCGCGCGCTCTGCATGAGCGGCAAGTATCGCGCGAGCACGTTCGGTCACGGCGAGAGCTCGGACGCCCTCTACTTCAACGACCCGCTCGCGTTCGTGCCGAACCTCTCGGGCGCGGCGCTCGCGCGTGTGCGTCATCGCGTGCACCTCACGCTCGTCGTGGGCCGCGGCGCGCACGAGCACGGCTGCATCCCCGAGACGCTCGAGATGGCGGGCGCGCTCCAGTTCCGCGGCATCCCCCATCACCTCGCGGTGTGGGGCAAAGACAGCCGCCACGACTACGACTGGTGGCAGCGCCAGGCGCGCCACTACCTCTCGCAGCTCTTCTGATCCGGCGAAGGGGGAGTTGCCGACTCCCCCCGACCGCGCCGAAGGCGCGAGAAGACCGAGCGCCGAAGGCGCGAGAAGACCGAGCGATGTGCCCTTGGGGACGCCACGCGGCGGGGGTTGCGCAGCAACCCCCAGGAGCGCGCGAGAGAGCGAGGCTTTGGGAGCGTCGAGCAGGGGGGACTGGGGGGGAGTTGCCGACTCCCCCCGACCGCGCCGAAGGCGCGAGAGAACCAATGTGCCCTTGGGGACGCCACGCGGCGGGGGTTGCGTAGCAACCCCCAGGAGCGAGCGAGAGAGCGAGGCTTTGGGAGCGTCGAGCAGGGGGGACTGGGGGGGAGTTGCCGACTCCCCCCGACCGCGCCGAAGGCGCGAGAAGACAGAGCGCCGAAGGCGCGAGAAGACCGAGTCAGTGTGTGACGAGGATCTCGCTCGCGGGAACGGTCGTGCGCACCCACGTGAGCCGCGACGTCGTGTCCACGAAGTAGCCCTCGGCCATCGTGTCGAGCGCGTCGCGTGACGCGGCCGCGGAGATCGTGCGGCCGTCCAAGGTCACGCCGGTCGCGGGCGTGTCGGCGCGCACCCGCACGACCAGCGAGCCGCGCGCGGGGCTGAACGCGATGCGATCGCCCGTGCCCCGCTCCGTCGTGATCGACGTGATCGTGTCGTCGTCCTCGCGCAGCGGAAAGGTCGTGCGGCCATCGCTCGGCCACACCAGCACCGTGAGGTGATCGGCGCTCGCCGCGCTGCCGAGGCCCGTCACGTCGTTGTCGACGTTCATCGGCACGATCGCGCCCTCCCGCACGAAGAGCGGCAGGTGCTGGCGATCGGTCGCGTCGTAGGCCGTGAGCGTGGTGCCGCCCTCGATCGCGTCGTCGGCGGGCGCCCACCAGTCGTAGAAGCGCGCGCCCGAGGGGAGCGTCACAGCGCGCACGCCGCCCGTGGCCACGAGCGGCGCGACGAAGAAGGCCTCGCCGATGCCGTACGAGTAGTCGCCCGCCCAGGTCATCGGATCGCCCACGGGGTGGAGGATCGACACGAGGGAGCCGCTGCTCGAGGCGGCGTATGCGGCCTCGGTGATCGAGTACCAGTACGGGACCATCTGCGTGTGGAGCCAGGCCCAGTAGCGGTAGATCGCCACGGTCTCGGCCTGCTCCGTCGCGGTGCCCGGCACCGTCCACGGCGCGAGGTTGCCGCGGCCGTGCAGCTGCATGAACGGCGTCATCGCCGACAGCGCCGTCCAGCGATGGAAGACCTCGAGGTCGAATGGGATCTCGCGCAGGAGGTCGTCCTGGTCGCGATCGAGGTAGCCGCCGAGATCGCTGCCGAGCACCACGTAGCCGCGCAGCGCGGAGCGATGGATCTCGTCGAGCGCGTCGACGATGCCGCTCCAGTCGCGGTGGTTGTCGCCGACCCACGCCACGGGCGCGTGCTCGGGCCGCGCGTAGAAGCGCGCGCGCCGGTCGTACGAGACGTCGAAGGGCCGCACCATCGTGAGGAAGTCGCGGCCGCGACGGGACACGCCCCACGCGAGGTAGTCGCGGTAGTAGGCCTCCGAGTACTCCTGGAACGGGATCGGGCCCATCTCGGTGGACACGGGCGAGTCGCTGGCCTCCTCGGGCATGTAGCTCTCGCCGAAGTCGAGCTTCCAGCCGTCGATCTGCGCGGTGTCGAGGAGAAAGCTCTGCTGCGCGTGCCACCACGCGCGCGCGCGCGGGTCGAAGAAGTCGACCGCGGAGCCGTAGCCCTTCCACCACATGTGCGTCTCGCCGTCGTCGACGAAGAAGCCGCACGCCTGCCCCTCGTCCCACGTGCGCGCCGCGCCCTCGTAGCGATCGCCGCCCATCTCGAGATCGAACGAGCGCCGGTTCGTCGTCTGCGTGACCCACAGCACCACGCGCACGTCGTCGGCGTGGAGCGTGTCGACGAAGGCCTCGAAGTCCGGATAGCGCGTCGGATTCGGCTCGAATTGCGTGTAATTCGTGTCCCACGGCGAGTCGAGCACGAGCACGCCCACGGGGATGTCGCGCTCGCGGAAGCCTGCGACGAAGGCGAGCGAGTCGGCGCGATCGGAGATGTCCTTGGAGATCCAGGGCATGAACGCCCAGCGAGGCGTGTGGCGCGCGGGATCGGGCAGCGGCGCCTCGGGCTCCACGCTCACCTCGCACACGCGCGCCGCGTCGGGTGCGAAGGCATCGAGGCCCGCGTCGTCGAGCGCCGGCCCTGCATCGAGACCGGCGTCGTCGGACGTGCTGGGCCCGGGGCAGCCGGCGAGGGCGAGGGTGATCGAGGTCGCGACGAGCGCGGGCGTGGAGCGCATCGACGCAGCGTACTTCGACGCTCAGGCTCCGCGGAACCGCGAGAGCACGAGATCGCAGAGCGGCTCGATGCCTTCCTTGCGCTCGAGCGTGACGAGCGCGGGCTTGCGCGGAGCGATCGTCATGAGGCGCGCGCCCCACGCGGTCTCGCCGGCCCAGAGCACCGGCACGACGTTGTCGGGGAAGCCGCGCAGCACCTCGGCGATCGGCTCGGGATCGAGCTCCGCGAGGCTCGAGCCGTCGAAGACGACGAGCATGGGGCTCTGCGCGAAGATCGCCTTGCGCAGGCCCTGCGCGCTCGCGACGGTCGAGGCGTAGACGCGGTCCTCGCCGAGGCAGAGCCCGAGCCGATCGGCGAAGGTGGAGCTCGCGGCGAGCACCACGACGGGCACCGGCCGCGTGATCGTGGACATCTGCTGCGTGGCGGTGGGTCCGTCGCCGGGCGCCGAGGCCGCGGGATCGAAGTCCACGTCCACGTCGACGCCGTCACGATCGATCGCGGCGTCGATGGCGCCCTGCACGAGGCGCACGATCGAGGTGACTTCGTCCGAGCGCACGCGACGCCGGACCACCTCGCTCAGGGGCCCGGTCACGAAGGTGCGCGCCTCGTGGAGGTTGCTCGGCGGCGTGCTCGTCTGCGCCAGCGCGTCGAAGAGGATCGCCGTCGCGATCTCGGGCGCGATGAAGCCCTCGAGCGCTTCGCGGATGAGCACGATCTCCTGGTGGGCACCCCGCATGGGCACCTCGATGGTGCCAGAGGAGCCAGCCCTCGTGAACGCCTTCGCGCATCGCCTCGCCACGTTTCTTCACCGCGGTCGAGGGTGACCCTTCACATGCGCTGCGCAGAGTCCTCCGAGTCGCCACCCACGATGGGCACGCGCGACGAGGAGGCAGACATGTTCGGATTCGTCATCGGAGCGCTGAGCCTGATCGGGCTCGTCAAGGTCCTCCGCGCGGGGCGCTGCGGCGGTGGCTACGGCCGGCGCATGGGCGCGTGCGGCGCGGGCTGGGGTCACCACGGCGGCGGCTGGCACCAGGGCGGCGGCTGGCACGGCGGCGGCTGGCACCACGGCGGTGGCTGGGGCCATGGCGGCTGGCAGGGCGGCGGCTGGCAGGGCGGTGAGGGTCGCGGACGCAACGCGTTCGGCCTGCGCTTCGTCTTCGAGCGCCTCGACACCACGCCGGGTCAGGAGAAGGTGATCCGTCAGGCCTTCGACGAGGTCCGCGAGGCGATGCAGACGGGGCAGGGCGAGCTCGAGGCGACGCGGCGCGAGATCGCAGCGGCGATCCGCGCAGGCCACGTCGACGAGACGCAGATGGGTGAGCTCTACGCGCGCCACGACGAGAAGCTCCGCACGCTCCGCACGACGTTCTTCGGCGCGCTCGCGAAGGTCACCGAGGCGCTCGACGAGGATCAGCGCAAGACCCTCGCCGACCTGATCGATCGCGGCCAGGGCGCCTTCTTCGGCGGTGGCCCGTACCGGAACTGAGACCGCGAGAATTCACGCACTTTCCAACGATATTCAGCGAATTCCAGGAGCACACCCATGCATCCCCTCAAGCGAGCGTTCCTCGTGGTCGTCTTCTCCCTCGGCACCGTCGGCGGCTTCGCGCACGGCTTCGCCCACCTCGGTCACTGCATGGCCTCGCACCACGCCGCGCGGCGCGAGGCCTTCGAGGACCACGTCGCCGACGTGTGCACGCGCTCGGCCGAGCGCGTGATCCGCGAAGAGGGCGCGCCGGCCCACGACGCGCCGACCGCGTCCGAGTAGACTGATTCACGCGGCTCTCCGCTGCTCTCCGCGGCTCTGCGCTGCTCTCTGCTGTCCGAGCACGAATCACGCACATGCCGCTCTCACGCCGCCTCGAGGCGGCCCGCGAGTCGAACACCATGATCCGCCTCTTGCTCATCGACGACGACAAGCGCCTCTTCGAGCTGCTCGAGGGCTACCTCGCGCAGAACGGCGTGACGCTCACCTACGCGCCCGATGGCAAGCAGGGGCTCGATCTCCTGCGCCCCAACGCGTCGACGAGCTCGGGCAACGGCTTCGACGCCGTGCTGCTCGACGTGATGATGCCGCAGATCGATGGGCTCGAGGTGCTCCGGCGGATCCGCCTCGAGTCGAACATCCCCGTCCTCATGCTCACGGCGCGTGGTGACGAGACCGATCGCGTGGTCGGTCTCGAGCTCGGCGCCGACGACTACGTGGCCAAGCCCTTCGGCCCTCGCGAGCTGCTCGCGCGGATCCGAGCGGTGCTGCGACGGGCCGCGCCCGACACCACGGGCGAGCGCCTGAGCGCCGCCGGCATCACGGCCGACGTCGGCACCCGCGAGGTGATCGTCGATGGAAAGGCCGTGGAGCTCACGGGCCTCGAGTTCGACATCCTCGCGGCGCTCCTGCGGCGCGCGGGCCGCGTCATCCCGCGCAACGCCCTCCTCGCCGAGGCGGGCCGCGACGACGTGGTGGTGGGTGAGCGCACGGTGGACGTCCACATCTCTCGCCTCCGCAAGAAGATCGGCGACGACGATCAGGCGCGCATCAAGACCGTGCGCGGCGTGGGCTACGTCCTCTCCAAGGACGGAACCGTCCCTCCGAGCTGAGGCGCGCCATGGGCTTTCACCGGCGACCGCTCTACTGCGTGAACGAGGACGAATTCGCGCGCCGCGCGCCGATGGCGGCGCTCCAGCACTACGTGCGCGCGCGGCTCCATCGCCGTCTCTTTCTCTGGTTCGGCGCCTCCATCGCGATGACGGGCGCGACGGTGGTGGTGGTGCTCTCGCTGTTCTTCCCCGCCGAGCGCGATCCGCGCGAGCAGTACGCACGCCTGCAGACCTTCGTGGGCCATCGCTTCGCCGAGGTGTGGGACGAGCCCGTGCGGCGCGCGGCGCTGGCCGAGGCGATGGCCGACGAGCTCGACGTGGGCATCCGCCTGGCCGACGCGCACGGCATCCCGATGGGCGACTACGGCCCGCTGCGCTGCGACGGAACGCCCCACTTCGTGGCGCCCGTCGCGATCGCCACCGAGCCCGTGCTGGGCGAGGTCGCCATCTGCACGCGGCACGAGGTCAAGCCGTGGGGCCTGATCGCGCTCGCGTTCCTCGTCGCCGGCGGCACGCTCTGGGCCGCGTCCGGCGTGATCGCGCGCCGCATCGCCAAGCCGCTCGGACAGGTCGCGGGCGTCGCGCGCGAGATCGGAGAGGGCAACCTCACCGCGCGTGTCGCGCTCGATCCGCGGCACCGGGTCGGCGAGATCCGCGTGCTCGGCAACGCCATCAACGAGATGGCATCGCGGATCCAGAAGCAGCTCCAGGATCAACGAGAGCTCCTCGCGGCGGTATCGCACGAGCTGCGGACTCCTCTGGGACACCTCCGCATCCTCCTCGAGCTGGCGCGCGACGGCGGCACGGATCCGAAGCTCGTCGACGAGCTCGAGCGCGAGATCCTCGAGGTCGACGATCTGGTCGGCGAGCTCCTCGCGAGCTCGCGCCTCTCGTTCGATACGCTCTCGATCCGCACGGTGGAGGGGCTCGACATCGGCGCGCGCGCCCTCGAGCGCGTGGGGCTGCCGCTCGAGCTGCTCGCATCGGACGAGGACGCGATCGCGTTCGCGGGCGATGCGACCCTGATCGGGCGTGCGCTGGCGAACCTCCTCGAGAACGCCAAGCGCTACGGCGACGGTGTGGTGAAGCTCGGGGTGACCAGCCAGCCGGCGGCCGAGGGCGCGCGCGAGATCGTGTTCTCCGTGCTCGACCGCGGCCATGGCTTCGACGCCGCGGAGATCGAGCGCGTCTTCGACCCCTTCTATCGCGGCGAGCATCGCGCGGGCGCGGCGCATCAGTCGCTCGGTCTCGGCCTCTCGCTCGTGTCGCGGATCGCGATCGCGCATGGCGGTCGGGCGTGGGCGGAGAACGTGCTCGACGAGCACCGTCGCGTGGTCGGGGCGCGGGTGTCGTTCTCGGTGATCTCGCGCCCCGGCGATCTGCCCGCGAACCGGCCCCCCGTGGTGCGCGACGCGGCCGAGTGAGCCGCCAGGCTGCGCGAAAGTTGCGGGGGGGTCGGCCGCTCGGGCTAGCATTTTCGGGAACCCCGAAGTCTGCGTCGTCGCTCGCGTCGACGCGGTGAGGCCCGGAATGACCGAACGACAGAACGAGGCCCTCAAGCGCCTCCTGACCGACGCCGCCCAGGGCGGTCAGGCCAAGGTCGACGCGCTCGTGGCGCTCGCGCAGCGCACGCTGTGGATCGTGCCGTGGGAAGGCGTCGAGGGATACCGGACGCTCGTGAACAGCAGCGGCCTGGCCGCGCTCCCCGTGTTCACCACGGAGGCCGAGCTCCTCGAGGCGGCGCAGCGCTTCGGCTGGCTCGGGCCCGACGGCGGCGTCGTGCACAAGGAGATCGGCGCACGCGCGGCCTTCGGCTACGCCTTCGAGAAGAACCTGGGCTTCGTCGTGGTCGACATCACGAGCGAGCACTCGCTCGAGATCGGTCGCAACGAGCTCGAGCCGCTCCTGCGCCAGACGCGCCGAGAGTCGGCGGGACCGTTCGCCGCGACCGGAAGAGTCGAGTCGTCGCTCATGGCGGCGGTTCGCAAGTCCGAGCCAGGCATGGCCGCGGTGCGAGCGCCGACGCCCCCGCCTGGAGCCTCGGCCCGGCCACCGACGCCTGCGCTCGGGGTGCCCGCCGTGCGCGCTCCGACGCCCACGCCCGGGGGCGTGCCGATCGTCGGCGCACCCACCTCGGCGGTGACGGTGCCGACGTCGCTCCCGGCGGGCGCTCTGCCCCCACGCGAGCCCAAGGACGCGCCTCCCATGCACCCGGACGCGAGCGCGCAGATCCTCGCATCCACGCGCCTCTTCCCTCCGGGGACGCCGCCCGAAGACGCGCTGCTCGACCGGCTCGAGGCGCTCCTGCGGGGCTATCCGGAGGTGGAGTGGGCGTGCATCGGGAGCGCGAACGCACATCCAGCGCTCGGCCTCCGGATCGACACACGGATGCGCAAGCGCCTCGATGCGCTCGCGGAGGCGGTGGCCAAGGCGACGGGGATGCCGGTGGTGACCCTGGACGATCCCGCCCATTTCAAGGCCGCCAAGGGCGAGGCCTTCGTGTTCTATCCCTGGCGTCGCTGACGGATCGCTCTTGCTCGCGTGGCCGTTGAAAGACGAGGGCCACCTTGGATAAGGTTCCGCGCCTCGGAACGGGCCCGCTCGATTTCACGAGCGGGGCCCCCCGGGCCACGGGGTCCTCATGAGCAACGACAACGACGACGACCTTCCCGCGCTCCCGAACGTGCCCGACACGGACGACGCGCTCGCGAGCGCTTCCTCCACGGTCGCAGGCCTCGACGACGACGCGGCGGCGAGAAAAATCCGCACGCGCACGAGCTGGGTCGGGCGGATCGTGGGCGTCGTGCTCATCGGCGGCAGCGCGGGCCTCGGCTACTTCGCGTGGCAGCGCAACGAGGCCTACGAGCACCGCTGGGACGCGTACAACCACGCCCAGAACGACGCGCAGAACGAGGAGGAATTCCTCCAGATCCTGCGCGAAGAGCTCCCCCGCTCGACGTTCCAGGAAGTGCGCCTCGAGATCATGGGCGAGCTCGGTGAGCACCACGACGCGCAGTCGGTGCCGCTGCTCGTTCACGAGCTCGACGAAGGTGGGGCGATCCGCGCTCAGGCCGCGCGCTCGCTCGCGCGCATCGGCTCGCCGGCTGCCGACGCGGCCAAGCCCGACCTCATGCGCGTGCTGCCGCTCTGCACCGATCCGCCGAGCCGCGCCGCCGTGGTGTGGGCGCTCGCCGTGCTGAACGAGCCGCAGGCGGCCGACGCGATCGTCGAGGAGTTCGGCGCGGGCCACCTCCAGGGCCAGCACGGCTTCGATCCGCGCATCATCATGACGGTGCTCGGCGTGCAGCGCCTCGCCGGCATGACGCACAACGAGTCGGTCGGCGTGCGCGCTCTCGTCGCGCAGGCGCTCAGCGAGGACGGCTCGACCGCCGTCATCGGGCCGCTCACCGAGCTCTTGCAGGACGAGGACGATCAGGTGCGTCGTCAGGCCGCGTCCGGCCTGGGCCGCATCGGCGATCCGAGCGCAGCCGGCCCGCTCTTCGCGGCGATGCAGGCGAACCCGAACATGCGCGTGCAGGTGCTCGAGGCGCTGCGTCGCTCGACGGGCGCGCGCGGTCTCGCCGTGCTCCTCGCGAGCGCGAACGACGACGCGACGCGCCGCGATCTCGTGCTGATGATCCGCGGCACGCACGATCCGGCTGGCGCCGACGCGCTCGCGTCCGTGCTCACGTCGACCGACGACATCGCCAGGCTCGAGGCGGCCTCGGGCCTCGCCGAGCTGGGTGACGCGCGCGGCGTTCCGTTCCTGCTCGAGACCGCCCGCGGCACCGACCTCGGTCGTGCGCGCGACGCGCTCGACATGCTCGCGCTCGTGCAGTCGCCCGACGTCCCCGAGGTGCTCGGCGAGATGGTCGGCGACGAGACCTACCTCGCGCGCCGCGCCGGCATGCTGAAGGCGCTCGGTCGCTCCGGCTCGCAGGACGCGGGTCGCATCCTCGTGCGCGAGCTCGAGGGCGACGACATCGCGACGGCCGCCATGGCCCTCGCGGAGCTCGACTACGATCCGGCCTACGACACGTTGCTCCGCATGATCCCGCGGCCGCGTGACACGCCGTTCAACCAGCACGCGGGCATGGCGGGCGTGGCGCTCGAGACCGCGTACCAGAACCGCACCGCGGCGGTGCGCGCGCTCGGTCGCTACGGTCGCCCCGAGGCGGCCGAGGCGCTCATGACGATCGTGGAGGACGCCGAGGACGATCCGCGCCTGCGCAACGATGCGGGCCTCTCGCTCGGTGCGGTGGCCGACGACGCGACCCTCAACACGGTGCTCGAGAAGATCCAGGCGACCGACCTCGACGAGGCCGCGCGCCGCTACTACCTCGGTGCGCTCTGGCAGCACCCGAGCCGTCCGATCGCCGCGCGCTTGATCGAGGTGATGGCCAACACGTCGCTCTCGGGCGACATCCGCATCCCGGCGGCCGTCGCGGTGGGCTACGCGGCGGATCCCGCGAACGACGCGCGCCTCATCCAGCTCCTCGGGAGCCCGGACACGGACGACGCGGCCGCGATCGCCATCTGCCTGGGCGGCAGCGAGGAGGCGGCGACCGCGCTCCTCGAGCGCCTCGGCCAGGACGCCGATCTCCGCCTCGCGATCCAGGAGCTCCTGATGAACCAGACCAACGACTGGTTCAACCTGGTGACGACGGACCTGTGGGACTCGGGGCAGGTCTACCGTCGCCTGCGCGTGGCCGAGATCCTGAACCACGGCGAGGGCGACAACCGCCACGGCTACGCCTGGACCACCTTCGTCGCGCGCCTCCAGGCGGGATGGGGCGGCCACCACGGTATGAGCACCAACCAGATCCGTCGGCGCCTCTACGCCGACCTCACCGGCCAGGACGCGTCGCTCCGGCCGCTCATCGTCCGCATCTTCGCGGCCACTGGCGACCTCGGTCTGCTCATGGCGGCGCGCGACTCGAACGGCCCCGGCGCCGAGGAAGCGCGCACCACGCTCATGGAGCTGAACCGCCCGGCCAGCGACGATGACGCTCAGCAGGCGCTGGGCGGCGTCGCGCCGCATTGACGGCCTGAGGTCCGAGGACTCTGGATCGAGTGAAGCGGTGATCGCAGCGATGCGGTCACCGCTTCGTTCGTCTCGCCGGCGCGGCGCGGCGCTGCGTCGCGCTACGCTCGAACGCGCATGCCTCGCTTCTCGGTGCAGCTCGGGACGATCACGAACGACGGGCCCGTCGAGCTCTTCCCGGATCCGGCCTCCGTCTTCGTGGAGTGGACCGCCGAGCTGGCGACGCGCCTTCTGCCCCTCGCGCGCTTCGACCTCGCGCTCCTCGGAGACCAGGGCGTGGGGGGCATGGGCGTCTTCCTCTACACCGACGATGCGGCGTGCACCTCGCTCGAGTGGACGATGCGAGACGGTCGCATCGCCGAGCTCGGTGCGTCGTGGCGCGCGCTGAGACCCCTGCGTGACCGGCGCTCGCGAGAGGCGCTGGCGCGAGCCGCAGGAGGCAGCCACGTCCAGCTCAGCCGCCATGAGGTGGAGCTGCCGGCGCTCTCGGCGCTGGGCGAGGGCGCGTGGGTGCTCGCGTTCGAGAAGGCCCTGCGCGAAGGCGGTGCGAAAGACCCGCTGCGACGTCTCCGCCTGGGCGGCCACCCTTGCTACGTGCAGAGCGACGCGTACGTGGACGACGAGACCTTCGTCACCGCCGAGCTGCCCACGGCGCCGCTCGGGCTCGAGCCGAAGTACCTGTACCTCTTCGGCGAACGCGGCTCGTTCTCGCAGCTCGTCCAGATGACGTGAGCGACGGATCTCGTTTCGTGCTTGCGGACCGGGAGAGAGGGGGCGTAGCACGCGGGTGGGAGGATCCATGCGCGCTCGTGCTGTGGTCGTCGTCACGCTCGCCCTCGCGGCTTGCGGTGCCAGGTCCCGAGAGTCCACGCTGCCAGTGAGCACGTCGAGCGGTGAGGCGCCGTGGGTCCTCGTGCCGCGCGTCGCGGCCTCGGCTCCGATCGAGCCAGTCCGCGAGGGTGACGGCTGGGTCGGTGCGGCGGGACGCCTGCGCTATCGGCTCGATGCGGGCGGGCGCATCGAGGAAGCGAGCCAGGTCGTCGACTCGCCGATCGTCGCTGTGATGCACGCGCCCGAGGCGTGGGTGTTCCTCACGCACGCCGGGGAGGTGCTGCGCGCGGAGGAGCCGCTGGGCAGCCTGACGCCCGTGGGCACCCTGGGTGGCCACCGGGTCGAGGTCGTCGTGAGCAGCGAGCGCCGGATCGCAGTGCTCGACGAGCGCTCGCGCCTCTTCCTCGTGGACGCGGAGGGCGCGCGCCAGGTGGGTGAGGTGCCGGTCACCGACGCCTCGTTTGCGACGGCCAGCTTCGGGATCCGCATGGATCTCGGCGGCGAGCTCTTCTCGACGAGCGACGGCGGACTCCACTGGTCTGCGCTCGCGTCGCCGTTCTCGCAGCCTCCGCGCGTGCTCTACCACCGCGGCAGCACGCTCTATCTGGGCACCGACGAGAACGAGCGGGCCTCGCTCGCCGAGGACGGCACGGTGACGCGGCTCGACGCCCCGCCAGCGGCCGAGCCCGGCGCTCCGGACGATGTCGAAGCGCGGGTGAGAGCGCACTTTCTCCGGCGCGGTCCCGCCTCGCCGGTCGCTGCCGATGGGCGGTTGTGGGTGTGGACCGAGGGAGGTGTCCGTCTCGCCTCCGGCGGAGACGTGCTGCCACTCGCGCCCGACTGTCGCATCGCGACCTGGGGCGCTCGCCTCGTCGCGCGCTGCGAGGGCGGGGCGTTCGTCAGCGACGGCAGCTCCCCGTTCGAGGCGATGGATGTGCTGGGCGAGGCGGAGCTCGATCCCGCGGGCGATCGCTACCTCGTGCGCGGGGCGTGCGAGGACGATCGAAGCGTCGGCGACGACGAGGAGGAATCGAGCGAGGACGAGTACGACGAGTACGACGAGAGCGAAGACGAGGACGACGGCGGCGACCGCGACGAGCACGACGAGCACGAGGACGCGGCGAGGGCCTTCTGCGTGCACGACGAGTCGACGGGCGCCGTGCGCACGCTCGCGATGCCAGAGGACTGCCGCGGTGCGGTGCAAGGCATCGGTCTCGGGCGAGCGGTCGTGGTGGTCGACTGCGGACGCAGGCGGCGCCTGACCACGATGGATCTCGGCACGGGCGAGATCGCCGACGTGCCCTTGCCGGAGGGGGCGATCCCGTGGAGCGCGAGGGTCGCGGTCGACGGGACGCTCGTCGTGAACGCTCTCGACGGGATGGGGCGCGGTGCTCCGGGGTGGTTGGTGGGCACGCTCGCGGGCGCGCTCGTCACGATGCCCGTCCCCGAGCAGACGAGGATGGTGGTGCCACTCGACGCGCGACACCTCGTGGCCCGCGACGATGCGCACCGCATTCCCAGGCCGGGCGAGACCTCGGGGGCGATCCTCCTCTCGGACGATGGCGGGGCGCACTTCCATCCCATCGAGCGCGACGCGCTCGCGGCGTTCGGCGCGCGCGCCGATGTCTCGGGGGCTTGGATCGACGAGCGGACCGTGATGGGCGCGTCGTCGATCGATCTCGGCGGCTGGATCTGGATGCGCCCAGGGGTCGAGGGCGTCACCGTGCCAGCGTCGATCGGGGTGGAGGGAGCGGCGCAAGCGCTGCCCGAGACGAGCGTCGCCGTGAGCGTCGACCTCCGGACCGAGCCGCGGCGCTCCTACCTGGGGCATCCGAGCGTCCCTTCGCCCGCCGCGCTCCAAGGCGATCACGTGCTCGTCGCCGGTGGCTGGGCCCGCTTCGATCAAGATCACGTGAGCCGTGGTCTCGCGGGGCCCGTGGAGGTGGAGGTGGGCGGCGAGGACGACGCGGGCGCATTCCACTGGCGCACCCGCGCCGCGGTGCCGCCGCCGCCGACGGGCTCGACCGAGCAGGGGCAGTTCACCCATGCGCTCGGCGTCTCGCGTGCGCTCGTGGCGCTCCTGCGCTGCGTCGAGGTCGACGATGCGCAGACGTGCGAGGTGCTCGTCGTGCGGGCGAACGGTCAGGTCGGCACGAGCCCCCGCTCTCGCTTCGACTGGTCCACGGAGACGCGCGGCGTGCTCACGGGAGCCGACGGCTCCCTCGTCGTGCACTTCAGCTCGGCCCGCAGCGACACCGAGGACGAGACCGGCCACCACATCGACTCGGTGCTGCAGATCGCGCCCGACGGCACCGTGACGCGACGTGTGCTGCACACGGGCCCCGTCGCGTCGTCGCGGGTGCTCGCGCGCGATGGCTCCGGCACCGTGGGTCTACTCGTCGCTCGCCGCGACGAGGCGCGCTTCGTCACCCTCGACGGCCGCGTCGGTCCCGCGCTCCCCGCGCCGAGCGGTCGCGTGACGACGCTCTGCGGCGCACCGGTGGCCGCCGCGATCGACACCGTGCGCCGAGGGCGGATCCTGTCGGGCTTCTGGATCGACGCCGACATCGTGGTCTCCGTGGCCCCCGACGCGAGCATGTGCGTGCGCTCGGCAGTGACGCGCGATCAGCACGAGATGGCGGCGCGGAACGGAAGGGGCGCGGTCGTCGCACGTGTGGACGGCGGCCACCTCTCCTGTGCGCTCCTCGCGGTCGACGGCACGCGTCTGCCGCTCTCGTGTGAGGTCGCGCCGACGGGCGAGACCCTCGTGGCTCCGGCCAGTCCCTCGGACCGCCCGCTGCTGGCGCGACTGGCCGACGGCACGCTGGCCGTGGCGCTGCGCCGCAGGCACGACGAGTACCGGACGCTCACGCTCGGCGCGGCGGGCTGGGTCGAGGCCGGCTCGATTCGCTGGACGAGCGAGCAGGAGTATCCGCGCCCCCACCCGGTGCTCGTACAGGGCGCCGAGACGCCGACGCTGTTCCTGCGTGGCGAAGCGACGCGACTGGTCAGCTCGAGCGGTGTCGCTCCGCTTGCGGTCGAGGCGCGCGTCGTGCGCGGCCCTGCGAGCGCGCGCGAGCTCGTCGAGGCGACGGATCGAGCCCTGACGCATCGTCGGGCCGATGGGCAGCTCGGCGCACCCCTCACGCTCCCGCTCTCGGTGCTGCGGCTGCGCGACGCCGGAGCGGGTCTCTACGCGATCACGCTCTGCCCTCCCCACGATGTCGATGACGAGTCCTACGCGTCGTCTGCGTGCGAGCGTCGGGTGCTCGGCCTGCGCGGCGAGACGCTCGGGCTCTCGGGGCCCCTCGGAGGCAGCGAGGTCGGCGAGCCCCGCTGGAGCGACTCGTTCGTCCTGGGCGGCGATGCGGCACATCCCCTCGCGCTCGTGTTCGCGGAGGACCGTGACTCTCACCGCACCCTCATGGCGGTTCGTGCGGACGGGGCCCGCGTGACGCCGATCGGGCCACCGATCGCTCCGTCGAATCACCCCACCGCGCGCATCCTGCCGCTCGCGATCTTCGGAGCCCCGACGCGTGTCGCGTACGTCGACGACGCGTGCACGTCGGGCCCCGACCTGTGCGACGTCCGAGTCGTCACGCTGCGTGGGCGCCAGTGGTACGACGTCGCTGCGCCGTGGCACGTCGACTCCGAGGCCGTGGCCGCGATCGTCGACGGAAACGACCTGGTCGTGGTGGGCGTGACCGCCACGGGCCGGATGCGGAGCGCGCGGCTCCACGACGGCGCCTGGGTGCAGCTGTCGGCGCCGGAGGCAGCGCCCCTCGAGCCCGAGGACGAGGTGGAGGAGTGACACGGATCGCACGGGCGAGCGCCGGCCGTCACCGCGAGGTGTCCCGGTGCGAGCCCGGCGAAGAACGGACATGCTCGCCTCGATGCGTGTGCTCCTCGTCGGTCCTGGACAGCTCGGTCGCGTGATCGCCGGGGGGCTCGTCGCATGTGGCGTGTCGGTCGATCCCGTGGTGCGCGGCGAGGCGATCGCGCCCGACGCCGAGCACGAGCTCGTGCTCGTCGCGGTGGGCGAGCGTGACCTCGACGGAGTGCTCGCGTCGATCCCTGCCTCGCACCGGGACCGCGTGGTGCTCCTCCAGAACGAGCTCGTGCCCGCGAGCTGGCAGGCGCACGCGATCGCGCGGCCCACCGTGCTCGTGGTGTGGTTCGAGAAGAAGAAGGGCCGCGCGATCCAAGAGGTGCGCGAGACGGAGATCGCAGGCCCGCACGCCGCGCTCTTCGTGCGCGCCCTCGCGGCCATGGACGTGCACGCGAAGGAGATCTCCGAGCCCGCGCTCGCCGGGGCGTTGGTCGTGAAGAACCTCTACATCGTCGGCGCCAACGTGCTCGGGCTCGCGGTGGGAGGGACGACGGGCGAGCTCGTGGCGCGTCACCGTGAGCAGACCCTCGCGGTGCTCCGCGAGGTGCTCGCGATCGAGCGAACGCGGCTCGGGGACGTGCACGCGATCGACGACGGCGAGGTCCTCGATCGGACCCTCGCGGCCTTCGTCGCGGACCCCTCGCACGGCACCCTGGGACGCACGGCGCGAGAGCGCCTCGAGCGCGCCCTCGACCGCGCTCGCCGCGCCGGCCTCACCACGGCCGCGCTCGACGCGATCGCGGGGCGCTGACGCGGACGCCCCTCGACGGCGCGGCTATCATGCGGCTCGCGCATGAGCCGCACGCCGATTCCGCCGACTCCGTCCGACACCGGCCTCGTCGATCGGCCCACCTTCGTGGGCTCGGCGCTGATCGCGTCGGCGGCGCTGGCGTTCGCTCCGCTGGGCGGTCTGCTGTTTCTGCCCTGGTCGTTCGGGCGCCTCTGTCACGCGATCCGGCGAGTCGACGATGTGGAAGCCGACCAGCGGGAGCCTGCGCGCGTGTGGGCGAGCGGGTTCGTCTGCCTCGCGACCTTCGTCGTGCCGATCGTGATCTCGTACGCGGCCTACGAGCGCGTTCGCACCACGGGCTCGGCCTCCCCGTGGACGATCCTCGGTCCGATGGGGCTCGTGCTGACGCTCCTGCCGCTGCTCTCGCGTCTACCGCTCGTGCTCTCGATCGATCGGTCCCTCACACGCCCCTCGTCGCTCCTCGAGGCGCTCGAGCGCTCCATCGCGCTGGCGATCGCTGCGCCGCGGGCGACGCTCCTCGCGACGCTCGGGCTGGTCGGGGCCGCGACGGTGCTCGCGCTCGTGGGAAGAGGGCTCGCGCGCATGATGCCGAGCTTCGACCTCTACACGACGATGGGCACCATCGCGCTCGCGCCGTGGGCCTTCGGTGGCGTGCTGCTCGCGCTCTCGATGCACACCCCCGACGAGCCGCCCGCCGCGCGGCCGTGGATGATGGGCGTCCTCGCGACGCTCGTGACGGCGCCGGTGCTCTTGCTCGTGCTCGCGGGCCTGCTCGCGACCGCGGAGCCCCGCGCGCTCACCGTCGTGCGCGACGGGCACGGCGTCCAGGCCGTCCGCGGCATGCAGCGAGAGCTCGGACCACGTGGCGTGTACGATGGGCTCGGCTATCGCGTCCGGAGCGACCTCGACGGGCTCGTGATCGAGCACGAGGATCACACGCTGACGCACCTCGCGGGGCGCTATCGCCCGAGCGACGCGGTGATCCACCGGCGCGGCTGCTCGGGCTGGCAGGCCTACCTCCGTCGGCCCTGCGACGAGCTCGTGCTCGATGGCCCCGACTGGCGCATGACCGTCGTGGTCGGCGCCTCGGGCGCGCGGCTCGACGACTCCCCCCTCGATCGCGCGCTCGAGCGTCTGGGCGCGCCTGGCCTGATCGCCTTCGTCGTGGCCGCGCTCGGCCTGGCGTACGGGCTCACGCGGGTCTCGCGCATCCGCGCGAGGGCGCGGCAGATCGCCGGGCGCGATCGGAAGCACCGTCTGCCCGCGCGCCTGGTGCTCGGCGAGGGCGGGGCGCTCGAGGGCACGACGCTCGTCGGCGAGCACAACCGCGTGGTGCTGCGCGACGGGGAGAGAACGCTGCGTTTGCCCACGAAACAGGGCGTTCTCGCGATCCAGCGGGGCTCGGAGCGGCTCGCCGTGGGCGTCCCGGTCGACGTCGTGGTGGGCTGCGATGCGGTGCCGAGCATCATGGTGCATCGCGCCGTCGAGGCGCCCTTGCCGAGCGACGCGTCGATCGTGATCGGGGAGCCCGACGTCATCGAGAGCGACGCGCTCGGCGACGCGCGCCGCGAGCTCGGCCGCCTCGTCGCGGTCACGGTCGTGCTCGGCGCGGTCGCGCACCTCACGCTCACGTTCGCGTGACCTCTCCTCCTCGACCTCTCGCACCATGACGCTCGCTCTCCCGATCGATCCACGCCTCCCGGAGATCGTCGCGCGCGTACGGGACCGTGGCGCGCTCGTGCTCGTGGCCGAGCCGGGCGCGGGCAAGACCACACGCGCTCCGCGCGCGCTCCTCGAGAGCGAGCTCGCGAGCCGCGGCGAGATCTTGGTGCTCGAGCCGCGCCGCCTCGCGACGCGCCTCTCGGCAGCACGCGTGGCCGAGGAATTGGGCGAGCCGCTCGGCAAGCGCGTCGGCTACACGATCCGCTTCGACGACGTGGGCGGCAAGGACACGCGCCTGCGCTTCGTGACGGAGGCCGTGCTCACGCGTCGCCTCGTGCGTGACCCCGAGCTCCGCGGCGTCTCGTGCGTGGTGCTCGACGAGCTCCACGAGCGATCGCTGCACGCCGACCTCGCGCTCGCGTTCGTGAAGCGTCTGCGCGAGACCACGCGACCGGATCTGCGCGTGCTCGCGATGAGCGCGACGATCGACGCGGCGCGATTCGCGGCCTTCCTCGGATGCGAGGTGCTCTCGGTGTCGGGGCGGCCGTACGACGTGGCGATCGAGCACCTCGAGCAGCGCGACGAGCGACCGATCGAGGAGCAGGTGCGCGCGGCCGTGCGGCGCATCGTGCTCTCGAGCGCGGCCAACGGCGTGCTCGACGGGCACGTGCTGGTGTTCCTCCCGGGCGCGGCCGAGATCCGCCGCTGCGCGAGCGCGCTCGAGGAGACGGCGCGGAGCCAGGATCTCGAGGTGCTGCCGCTGCACGGCGATCTGCCGCCCGAGGAGCAGGATCGCGCGGTCAAGCGCGGCACCAGGCGCAAGGTGATCCTCGCGACGAACGTGGCCGAGACCTCGATCACGATCGACGGCGTCGTGGCGGTGGTGGACTCGGGCCTCGAGCGGGCGGCGAGCTTCTCGCCGTGGTCGGGCGTGGGCGAGCTCGTCACGGCGCCGATCTGTCAGGCCTCCGCGACGCAGCGCGCCGGTCGCGCGGGTCGCACACGTGCGGGTCGCGCGATCCGTCTCTACACCAAGCACGACTTCGACGGTCGCCCGGCCTTTCTCAAGCCGGAGATCCAGCGCGTGGACCTCTGCGACACACGCCTGTTCCTGGCGCGCATGGGTGTGCACGACGCCAAGGGCTTTCCCTTCTTCGAGGCACCGAGCGTCGCGGCGATCGACCGCGCGGAGCGCACGCTCTCGCTCCTCGGCGCGCTCGACGACGGCGGCGCGGTCACGGCGATGGGCCGCGATCTCGCGGAGCTCCCGGTGCATCCGCGCCTCGGACGCGTGGCGATCGAGGCCGCGCGGACAGGCCATCGTGATCGAGGCGCCGCGATGGCGGCGCTCCTCGGAGAGAAGGAGATCCGCCTCTCGCTCCGCACGCGCTTCGGCGACCGCGGCGGCGATCGTCACGCCGCGAGCGGCGACTCGGACGCGCTCGCGCGGCTCGAGGCCTTCGAAGGCGTGACACGCAGCGGTCCGCTCGCCGCCGGCCGCGTGCGCTCCCACGATCTCGACGTGGGCGCGACGCTCGCCGCGGGGCGCACGGCCGAGCAGCTCGCGCGCACGCTCGCGCGCATGAGGCTCGACGTGGATGAGGCGCGCGCGATCTTCGACGAAGACGAGGCGATGCTCCGCGCGCTCCTCGCGGGCTATCCCGATCGCGTGGGCAAGCGGCGGCGCGCGGGCAGCGCGGACGTGGTGCTCGCGGGGGGCGGCGCGGTGCGGCTCGCGGAGAGCAGCGTCGTGCGCGACCCGGAGTGGATGGTGATCGTGGAGGCCGACGAGCGCCGAGGGGCGATCGAGTGTCGGGTGGCCTCCGCGATCGAGCCCGAGTGGTTGCTCGAGCTCTTCCCCGAGCGCGTGCGCGACCTGAGCGAGATCCGCTTCGATCGCGACAAGGAGCGCCTCGAGAAGCTCACCGCGCTCGAGTACGAGGGCCTCACGCTCGACGAGTCGCGGAGCGACGCGGCCGGGCAGCCCGGCGCCGCCGAGGTGCTCGCGAAGGCGGCGCTCGCGGCGGGCCTCGGGCGCTTCCTCGACGTGCACGAGCTCGATCAGTGGAAGCTGCGCACCGCCCTCGCGCGCAGGGTGGATCCCTCGATCCCCGCGCTCGACGACGCGCACGTGCTCGAGGTGCTCGCGCAGGCCGCCGAGGGGCGCCGCAGCCTCAAGGAGCTCGAGGGCGCCGAGGTGCTCACCCTCCTCACGAGCGGCCTCGGGCACGACGTGCTCGCCAAGCTCGACCGACTCGTGCCCACCCACGTGAAGCTGCCGGGGCGCGCGAAGGTGCCGGTGACCTACGAGCACGATCGACCCCCGTGGATCGAGAGCCGTATGCAGGACTTCTTCGGCCTCGCCGATGGACCGAGCGCGGGCGGCGCGCCGATCGTGCTTCATCTCCTCGCGCCCAACCATCGCGCGGTGCAGGTCACGACGGATCTCGCCGGCTTCTGGCAGCGCCACTACCCGACGCTGAAGAAGCAGCTCAGTCGCGAGTATCCGCGGCACTTCTGGCCCGACGATCCTCGCAACGCGGAGCCCCCTCCCCCGCGTGGGCCTCGCCGCACCTGACGACGTCTGTCAGGCTCGCGCGCATGACGGACGCGGCCAACCCCCTGCTCGAGACGTGGAACACGCCCTACGGCATGCCGCCGTTCGATCGGATCGAGGCCGCGCACTTCGCGCCCGCGTTCGAGCACGCGATGGCCGAGCACCGGCGCGAGATCGACGCGATCGCCGCGCGCGCGGACGCGCCGAGCTTCGAGAACACGATCGAGGCCTTCGATCGCGCGGGGGCGTTGCTCAAGCGGGTGTCGCTCACCTTCGAGAACCTCACGGCCAGCGAGACCTCGCCCGCGCTCCAGGAGGCGGAGCGCCTCCTCGCGCCCAAGCTCGCCGCGCACCACGCGAGCCTCTTCACGCACGAGGCGCTCTTCGCGCGCATCGACGCCGTGCACGCTGGCCGCACGTCGCTCGATCTCTCGGCCGAGGGGCGGCGCCTGCTCGAGCGGATCCACCTCGACTTCGAGCTCGCGGGCGCGCGCCTCTCGGGCGAGGCCAAGGCTCGCTACGTGGCGGTGGTGGAGGAGCTCGCGTCGCTCACCACGACGTTCGAGCAGAACGTGCTCGCCGACGAGGCGAGCTGGTCTCTGCCTCTGTCGGGCGAAGACTGCGAGGGCCTGCCGCCCTTCCTCCTCGACGCGCTCGCGAGCGCGGCCGAGCAGCGCAAGCTCGCGGCCGGCACGCGCGCCGTCGCGCTCTCGCGCTCGCTCGTCATGCCGTTCCTCACGCTCTCGCCCAAGCGCGCACTCCGCGAGGCCGTGTGGCGCGCGTGGACGAGCCGCGGCGAGCACGACGGTGCGCACGACAACCGCCCGATCGCCCAGAAGATCCTCGCGCTCCGGGCCGAGCAGGCCGCGCTCCGCGGCTACGCGAGCTACGCCGACGCGGCGCTCGTGGATCGCATGGCCAAGAAGCCCGAGGCCGTGCACGCGCTCTTTCGCAACGTCTGGGAGCCCGCCAAGGCCGCGGCCGCGCGGGATCGCGCGCTCTTGCTCGAGGTGGCGGCGAGCGACGGGCTCAGCACGCTCGCGCCGTGGGACTGGCGCTACTACGCCGAGCGCGTGCGCAAGGCCAAGCTCGACGTGGACGACGCGGTGATCAAGCCGTACTTCGCGCTCGAGGACATGATCGCGGCGATGATGGACTGTGCCTCTCGCCTCTTCGGCGTGTCGTTCGAGGAGAAGAAGGGGCTGCCCACCTATCACCCCGACGTGCGCGTGTGGGAGGTGACGCGCGACGGCGCGCTCGTGGGCGTCTTCCTCGGTGACAACTTCGCGCGCCCGAGCAAGCGTGGCGGCGCGTGGATGCACAACTACCGTCGCCAGTCGGCGGGCGTGGCGCCCATCGTGGTGAACAACAACAACTTCGCGAAGGCGCCCGCGGGCGCGCCGACGCTCTTGTCGTTCGACGACGTGCGCACGCTCTTCCACGAGTTCGGCCATGGCCTGCACGGCCTGCTGTCGCGGGCGCGCTACGCGTCGATCTCGGGCACCGAGGTGCTCCAGGACTACGTGGAGCTGCCCTCGCAGCTCTTCGAGCACTGGGCACAGGATCGCGGCGTGCTCGCCCGACACGCGCGCCACGTCGAGACCCGCGAGCCGATCCCCGCGGCGCTTCTCGACAAGCTCGAGCGCGCGCGCCGCTTCGATCAGGCCTTCGCGACGATCCAGTACGTCGGCAGCGCGCTCCTCGACATGGCCCTGCACCAGCGGACCGACCGCGAGGGTGTGGACATCTCGGTCTTCGAGCGCGAGGAGCGGGCGCGTCTCGGCGTGCCCGAGGATGTCGGCCTCATGCATCGCCTGCCGCACTTCCGACACCTCTTCTCGAGCGCGGCGTATGCGGCCGGCTACTACGTCTACATGTGGGCCGAGGTGCTCGACGCCGATGCCTTCGAGGCCTTCCAGGCCACGGGCGACGTGTTCGATCGCGCCACCGCCAAGCGCCTCCACGACTACGTGTACGCCGCGGGCAACACGATCGAGCCGAGCGAGGGCTACCGCGCGTTCCGCGGGCGCGACGCGACGGTCGACGCCCTCCTGCGCAAGCGCGGCCTCGTCGCCACGGCCTGATCCGCGCGGAAGGCGCGAGACGACCGACCACACCTCACGGCAGCGTGTCGACGATCGTCGTGTCGCCGGGGAACGGGATCAGCACGACCGCCGAGCGCTCGAGGATGCTCGAGCCATCGGTGTCGGTGCGCGAGCGGTGATCGCCTGCCGCGACGAAGATCCCCATGAGATCGCCCTCCGCGAGAGGGAATCCCGACATCTCGCCCCAGCGACCCGCGTCGTAGAAGAGGTTCGTGGTCCAGCCCGAGGGGATGCCGCACATGCGCAGATCGGCCTCGTGCCAGTACTGCTGCGCGCCGGCCATGTGCCACGCGCCGCCGATGCGCAGCACCATCCAGAGCGTGTGCTGCACGGTGTCGGTGCCACCGAGGAAAGGCACGTCGGGCCAGCGATCGGCGCCGTCGCGCTTGGTGAAGTCCACGACGATGCCGCCGTTGCCGACGCCGCCCGTGGGCGCGATGTCGAGCGAGGTGATGCGCGTCGTGATGGGCCACGCCGCGGCCCCCGCGGGCGAGGTGTGGATCACGGCGCTCGAGAGGTCGATCGAGTCGATTCCCGCGCAATTGACGGCGATCGCGCGCGTGGCCGTGGCCCCGAAGGCGCTCGTGCCGCGCGCGAGGCGCCAGTCGCTCACGTAGGCCCCACCAGTGCTCGGCGCCGTGGTGGCCACGTCGAAGGTGGCGCTCTCTCCGGGCGCGACGGGCGCGGTGAGCGCGTGCGTGCTCGCCGCGAAGGGATCGCTTCCGTCGACGGCGACGAGCGCGACCTCGCCAGGACGCCACGTGCTCGTGCCCGTGTTCGCGAAGACGAGGTGCATGCTCGCGGAGCCGCTGCAGGCGTAGAGGTTCGGGATGCTCGCGTCGCTCAGCGAGGCGTCGTCGGCGCCGACGAGCGGGGCGTCGGAGGCAGCGGCGTCGGTGGCCTCACCGGCGTCGGAGCTCGTCGTCGTCGCGTCGCTCGACGCATCGAGCGCGGGCGCGTCGTGTGCAGCGCCTGCATCGTCCCTTCCGCCGATGGGCGTGGGTGGACAGCCCGCGATCGCGAGCAGAGGGACCAGAAGCGAGGTGCGGAGCGCGCGTCGACGCATCGAGAGAGGATGGCCGAGGCTGCCGCAGGTGAGAAGCCGCAGGTGAGAAGCCGCAGGTGAGAAGCCCTCCCGCCCAGACTTCCGAATCTTCGCGCCGCGCGAAGATTCTCGGGAGTCGTCGATCAGCGGGCGCTCGAGGGCGCCTGTGCCAGCGCCTCGGTGATCGACCACACCTTCGCAGTGAGCGCGACGTCATCGGCCGATCGGTGGTGCGGCGCCACGCGCGTGCCCACGAAGTACTTGCCGCTCGTCCGCGCCACGTCGGGGCTCGTCGCGAGGTAGACGCTCGTCGTCGCGCCCTCCTCCACGGGCGCGCCGCCGCGACCGAAGCCCGTCTTGAGGAGCTTCGTCGAGAGCACGCCTGGGTGCAGGCTGTTGGAGGTGACGCCGCTCGCGCTCGCGAGCTCGCGTCGCGCCAGCTCCGCCGCGAACATCACGTTGAGGAGCTTCGACTCCGCGTACGCCTCGTAGCCCGTCGATCGGCCGCCGGCCGCGAGCGCCTCGAGGTCCACGCGGCCGCTCTGGTGGGCGATCGAGCTCACCGTGATCACGCGACCGTGCCCATCGCGACGCGCGGCCTCGCGCACGCGATCGAGCAGCGCGCTCGCGAGCACGAAGTGGGCGACGTGGTTCACGCCGATCGTCAGCTCGAGCCCATCGGCGGTGCGCTCTCCGGCCTTGGCGAACACGCCTGCGTTGAGCACGAGCGCGTGGATCGCGTCGTAGCGCGCCGCGAGCGCGGCCCCGAGCGCGCGCACCTCGGCGAGTCGCGAGAGATCGGCGCGCGCCACGTCCACGGAGGCTCCGGGCACCGCCGCGAGCACGGCTGCGCGCGAGGCCACGAGCCGCTCGTCGCGTCGCCCGTGGAGGATCACGTGCATGCCGCGCCGCGCGAGCTCGATCGCGGTGGGGATCCCGATGCCGTCGGTGGCGCCCGTCACGAGGGCGATCTTCGAGGTGCTCATGGGCCGATTCTGCCGAGCTCCGCGCGCGCGTCACCTGCCCAGGAGCATGGCCTGGTCGCGCGCGATGCACCCCGCGAGGTGATCGAGCACGAGGCGAACGCGCGGCGTGTCCTTCATGTCGCGGTGCACGGTGATCCAGATCGGCTCGCTCGGAGGCTCCGGCATCGGCAGGTGCACGAGCGAGGGCTCCGCGTCGCCCACGTAGCGCGGGAGCACCGCGATCCCGGCGCCCTCGCGACACGCGCTGAGGAGCGCCACCGTGAGATCGCAGACCAGCGCGGGCCTCGCCCCGCCGCTCAGCTGCTCGAGCCACCGCGCATCGGGCGCCGAGGTCTTCTTCTTCGCGCGCGAGGGCGCCTCGGTCGTCAGCAGCGCGTGCTCACGCAGCTCGCTCGCCCTCTTGAGAGGCCGCCGCGAGAGGTAGCCCTCGCTTGCATAGAGGCCGTGCCGCAGCGCCCCCACGCGCTTGACCACGAGCCCGTCGTGCGCGCTCTTGAACATGCGCACGGCCACGTCGGCCTCGCGGCGGGCGAGATCGAGCACCGTGCCCGTCGAGGACAGCTCGATCCCGAGGCTCGGGTGCGCGTGGCGGAGGCTGGCGAGGCGCGGCGCGAGGTAGAGGCAGCCGAAGGTCTCGGGCGAGGTCACGCGCACCACGCCATCGATGGTGCTCTTCTGCGCGTGCGCGCCGCGCTCGAGCGCGATGACCGCGTCCTCCACGCTCCGCAGGTCCGGGCTCAGCCGCTCGAGCTCCGCGGTGGGCACGTAGCCGCCGCTCGTCCGTGTGAAGAGA
The DNA here is from genome assembly GCA_019694315.1 of Sandaracinaceae bacterium. GTDB lineage: Bacteria > Myxococcota_A > Polyangia > Polyangiales > Sandaracinaceae > JAFLCL01. The sequence goes on along the minus strand of JAIBCE010000023.1, from coordinate 11,180 downwards.
CGCACTCCGAGCGAGCGCTCGAGCGCCTCCACGCGACGCCCCACCGTCGTGTGGTCCACGCCGAGCGTCTTGGCGGTCTTGGCCAGAGAGCCCGCCTTCGCGAGCGCGAGCACGAAGCGCACGTCGTCCCAGTTCATCGTCGCTCGATCCCTCGGCCCCACGTCCTCGCGGGGCGCCTGTGGATCCTCGCACGGGGAAGGCACCGCGTGGTGCATTCGTGCACGACGCGACGATCAGCCCACGCGTCGCCGCGACGAGATCTCCTGCACCACGCTGTCGGAGCCGATGCACGTCATCGCGTCGCCCGAGACGGGCGCCTCGCCGCTCGAGAGGCCCACGTCGCCGTCCGACTCGCGCATCACGCGCAGCGCGTCGAGCGCCACGTCGCGGAAGCGGCGCAGCTTGTCCTCGTCCGCGAGGTAGACGACCACCTTCGTGAGGCGCGAGCCGCCGAGCTGCAGGTGGAAGCGGAGCGCGCTCATCATCGCGCTCGCGCAGGTCTCGAAGGTCACGCGCGCGGCGCCCGTCCCGAGCGCGCACATCGCGAGCGACCGGGCGCCGAGCTCCTCCGCCACGAGCAGCGCCCGATGCGTGCTCCGACCGACCACCGAGGTCTCGTTCCACGCGCTCACGACGTGCAGGACGTGACGCGCCGAGAGGCGACCCGCCTTCGTGACCACGCACGCCCCGAGCTCTCGCTCGCCGTCGGCCATGGCGAGCGCCTCGATCTCGTCGCCGCCCGCGCGGCGCAGCGCATCGCCCACGCCCGTGCGCATCCTCATCTCGTAATTCGCGCTGCTCACGATCGCGTCCGCTTCTGCCGTGGCGATGTCGCCGACCACGAGCGACACCTCGCAGGCGCCGAACCGGAACGCCGACGGCCCCGTCGCCACGAAGGTCCGCGAGGCGACCTCGCTCCCCAGGATCCGCCGCAGCGTGCGCACGTGCTTCTGGGCGGGCTGGGGGTCGGGCAGCCGCGCGTCGGGGTCCTTCTCGAGGGCGCGAGAGACGAGGTGCTGGAAGAACGACTCGGCGGCCGTGTGCGGCGCAGGAAACGGCGGTCGGCGGCGCGGATCGCGCACCTGCTCGAACGACTCGAACGGCGCGACGCCGTAGCGCAGGTCGAAGGCCGTCGCGCCCATGGAGTACACGTCGGCGGCGCGCGAGGGCGGGTGACCCGCGAGCAGCTCGGGGGCCATGAATTTCAGGGTCCCCGAGACCTCGGCCGTCCGCGAGCTCGCGTCCTGCACGGCGATGCCGAAGTCGCCGAGGCGGACGCCGTCCGGGGTCGCGAAGAGGTTCGACGGCTTCACGTCGCGATGGATCACGCCTGCCCGGTGCGCGGCCACGAGCGCGTCGCAGGTCTGGTCGATCACCTCGCACACGAACCAGAGCGGCAGGCCCACGCCGAGCGAGGCGCGCCTTCGTCGATCGAGCTCCGCGAGGTCGATGCCGTCGACGTACTCCTGCACGATGAAGGGAACGCCCTCGTGCTCGCCGGTGTCGATCGCGCGCACCACGTGCGGGCTCGTGACGCGCGCCATGAGCCGCGCCTCGTCGAGCATGCGCTCGCGCGGATCACGGCCGCTCTGACTGAGCTCGGCCTTGAGCGTCTTGAGGATCACGGGCATCCCGAGGCCCACGTGCTTGGCGAGCCACACCTCGCTCATGCCGCCGGCGCCGATGCGGCCCCAGACGTCGTAGCGATCCACCCGCGCGTTCTTCATCGGCATGACCTTCTCCGCCACGTATCGGACGATACGGACGGGCCCTTCATCGTACGGGCGCGCGCGGCGTTGCGTCGAGGAGGCGGTGATTCACTCGAAGGCGCGATCCACCGCGTCGGCGAGGCGGGTGAGGGTCGTGATCGCCCTGAATTGCCGCCGATCGAGCCAGGCGTGCGCGTCGTGCTCGTCGCTCCGCACGACCTCGCCCGAGCGTCGCGTCGCCCGGTAGACGACGACGCACATGGGTGCCCCTGCGCGTCGCGCGACGTAGCAGTCGATGGGGCGGGGCTCGACCTCGACGACCAGGCCCGTCTCCTCGACGACCTCCCGGCGCACGGCCTCGAGCGGATCCTCGTCGACCTCCACGCGACCCGAGACCGTCTCCCACAGGCCTGCGCCCGCGTCCTTGTGCGGTGCGCGCCGCATCGCGAGCACGCGGTCCTCGTCGCGGATCACGGCGCACACGGCGAGGACGAAGCTCACGCCTGCCTCGCGTCCGCGCACCCGCTCACCGTGCGACCCGCGCGGGCCGGAGGATCTGGACCTCGAGGCGATCGTCTCGGGAGCCGAGCGAGATCGAGGCGCGGCTCGTCACGCGGATCGCGCGCGCGGGCTCGCGGCGGCCGTTGCCCGTGCGCGTCGCGAGGCCGTTCGTCGAGGCGAGGTCGATCACCCGGATCGCGTCCCCGTCGCGCACGAGCGCCGCGTGCACGCGCGAGACGTTCATGGAGAACGGCGAGAGCTCGCCGCGCCGGCACCGGGGATAGCGCCCCACGAGCACGGGCGACGCGAGGTCGTCCTCGGAGACCTCCACGACCACGCGCCCGCCCGGGCCGCGCAGCGAGAGCCGCACCCACGGCTCGTCTCGGCTCGGCACGATCTCCACCGCGAGGGGCGGCTCGAGCGAGCGGACCTGTGTGCGCGAGATCGCGGTCATCTGGCTTCGCACAGCGAGCGCCGGCAGCTCCACCGGGATCGTCCGCACCCCCACGGGATCGGCCTCGACCACGAGAGGTCGGAGCGCGCTCGTGTCGTCGGGACCCTGCTCCGTGGTCGGGAGCGCCACGAGCAGCTCGCTCGCCACGCCGAGGATCGTCGCGCCCTCGGCCACGACCCCCCGCGAGAATGTCTGCGGCAAACCCACGCGGAACCCGTGATCCGTGGCGAGGTCGTGGACGACGAGCGCCGGTCCCGATGCGGCCGCGCCCTCTCGTGCCGCGATGGGGCGACGGACCGTCAGGAGCAGGTGCCGGAGCGCAGCGGACGGATCGCTCAGGTGCACGTCCGAGGACGTGTGGCGACCGACGACGAGGTGATCGTCCACGTGCAGATCGGCGAACGCGAGCTCGCGCTCGAGCGTCGCGTCACCCATGCCGTCGCGGCTCCAGAACACCCGGAACGCCACGCCCTCGCGAGGCGCGGGCAGCGCCGAGGCGGCGGCCATGGCGCGCGCGACGAGCGCCTCGCAGGCCGACCGCGGCAGGAGAGCCAGCTCCACGGCCATCGTCCGTACGTTGGGCTCCTCCATCCCCCAAGCATGAGAGCGCGCACGAAGTCACGCCAACGCTCGCGACGCTCGCAGACCGCGAGACCATCGAGTCGAGCGGTGGTCTCCCTGCGTCGCGGTGGGGAGTGGACGAAGCCCCGTTGCCGCTCAACGCACGAGCACTGCGAGGCGCTCGGTGATCTCGAGGCCGGTCGTGCGCTCGCGGTAGTGCACCTTCGCCCAGTCGGGGCTCGCGGTGTCGCTCGCCACGCGGAAGCCCTCGCGCGTCGCGAGCGCCGCGAATTCCTCGGGCTCCATGCGACCTCGGAGCGGCTCGCCCAGCACCTCGAAGGCCACGAGCAAGGCCGGCAGGAGCAGCGTGGGGGCCTTGACCATCTCGCCCGTCACGTAGGTCACGATCACACGGCTCTCGGCGTCGGCGAGGCGCCCGATCTGCTCGAGCGTCGCCTCGATCGCGGCGTGCGGCAGGTAGGGCGTGACGCCCTCCCAGATCCACACGCTCGGGGCCGCGGGATCGAAGCCCTCGGCGAGCAAGCGCGCTTCGAGCGCGTCGCGCTCGAAGTCCATGGCCACGAAGCGATGCCGCCGTGCGCGGGGCACGTGGATCGCGCCCTGGCGGCGCTTGATCGCCTGCGTGCTCGCCACGTCCACCTCGAACACGGCCGTCTCGCGCAGCGCGTCCATGCGGTACGCACGACCGTCGAGGCCCGCGCCGAGGATCACGAGCTGCCGCGCGCCGCCCGAGATCGCGTCGGTGAGCGCGCGATCGATCGCGTCGGTGCGGAGGGCCACGTGATCGGCGAGGCCCAGCGTGAGCGCGCGGAGCGCTCGGTGGGTGCGCGCCGAGCGCGAGGTGACGAAGCCGAGCGCGTCGAGCGCGCGATCCATCGCGCCCGGCAGGAGCAAGCGGTGCCCGCGATCGCCCACGTGATCGGCCGGTGAGCCGGGCAGGCTCGAGAGCGCGCGGAGCGAGAGCACGGCCAGGGCGGTGAGGCTGGGAGCACCTTCGAGCACGACGCGAGGCTACGCGAGAAACGCGAGATCGCGCAGGACCTCGCTCGCCTCCACCGGCGAGAGCAGGGCGAAGGTGACGTCGGCCTGGTGCAGCACGAGCCCGAGCGACGACACCGAGATCGTCGGTGTCTCCTTGGGTCGTCCGAGATCGATCGCGCTCGTGAAGCGCAGCTCCACCGTGGCCTTCGCGAGCTCGCGCTGGAGCGACACCACCCAGTTCCGGGCGCCCGTCACGCGCCAGCCACGCTGCTCGAGCGCATACACGTTGCCGATCTCGCCCTGGGTCCCCGCGAGCCGATCGAGCGTGCTCGCCGCGCGCTCGGCGTCGGTGAGCTCGAAGGTCTCGCGCGCGAGCTGAGGGAAGGGCTGGAGGATCTCGTAGTCGCCGAAGAGCTGACCCCACCGCGCACGGAGCGTCGCGTCGAGCGCGAGCGGGTGAGGGATCGACACGAGCGCCTCGCGCGCGATCGTGAGCGGCTCGTCGTCGGGCCCCGCGAGCGAGCGATCCTCGGCCACGCGGAAGCTCTGCGCGAGCTCGCCCACGCGCGCCGACCACACGAGGCCCGACACGAGCGTGCGAAGGAGGGGATGGCCGAGCAGCCGCTCCTCGAAGCGCGCGGGGCTCCACGTGCGCCCCGTGATCATCGCGCGCTCGAAGCGGCGCAGCTGCGCCTTGGCCGTGCCGGCCGCGTCGGCCTCGAGCGCCTTGTAGAGCTCGATCGCGGCCGCGGCCTTGCCCGCGTCGTCGCTCTTGCTCGGCCGCGGCAGCCGCGCGAGCACCGCGTCGCTCTCGTCGAGGAGCACGGGCTCGAGTCGCGCATCGAAGCGCACGCGCACCTGCCGCGGCCCGAAGTCGAGCGCGAGCTCACCCCGCTCGTCGAGGCCGAGGTCCGGCACCGCGAGATCGTCGAGCTCCTCGAGCGACACGCCTCGGTCTTTCGCGGTCGCGTCGAGCAGGCGCTTGGCCTCGGCGCGCACCTTGTCGTTGCGCGCGCTCTCCGCGAGCGTCGCGAGGTGCACGAGCGCGCTCTCGTCGTTCACGCGTGCCAGCACCGAGACGGCCTCGACGGCCCGCTCGATCTGCTTGTCGGTGGCCATGCTGCGGATCTGTGCGGCGAGCTTGTGCGCTGCAGATCGCCCTCCGAAGAGGGCGATCTGGCCCAGCGGCCAGCTCACGCGCGCGTTCTGTCCGAGCACCGACCACTGCGTGTACACGTGGAAGCTCAGCGCCCCGAGGCTCGTCGGATCGAGGGCCTCTCGCACCTCCTCCACGCCCGGGTGCTGGTGCACGAGATCGCCTCCGCCCGCGCTCGCGCCCGTCACGATCATGAGCTCGACGAGGTGCTTGCGCGCGCGCTCCGGGAGCACGAGCCCGGCCTTCGTGCGGACCTCCGGCAGCGCCGAGGCGGCGAGCCAGGTGGGCCAGCTCGGGGCCGAGCTCGGGCAGTCCCATCGCCCCGAGGCCTCCACGATCGCGCGCACGGCCGCGACCAGCGCCGCCTTGTCGGCGCGCGCGTCCTCGCACCATCGCTCGACGATCCTGGGGCCGCGCTCGGCGGGCAGGCCTCGCCACACGAAGCGCACCGCACGCGTCGCGGTCGTGCGCGAGGGCCCCGTCGGGCCGATCAGCGACGGCAAGAGGCCGTAGATCGCGATGGGCGCGAAGGTCGTCAGCCACGACGCCGCGGCCTCGCGCTCCGCGCGCGAGGTGAGCCACGCGTGCGCCACGGGCAGCGCGGCGCGCGAGCTGAAGATCACGTTGCGCGCGACGGACGGGAGCTTGGCGACCCACGCCTCGCGATCGTGCTTGGCCGTGGCCTCCGGCGGCAGATCGAAGGTGGGCATCGGCGGCTCGTCCACCACGAGCAGACCCGAGCGCGACCAGTGTCGCCACGGCGGCTCCTCGAGCACCTCGATGCCCGAGCCCTTCGCGTCTTGCGGCTCGCCCGAGGGCGCGCTCGAGGGCGGCGCGCTCGCGGTGCTCTCGGCGGCGCTCGCCGCCTTGCCTGGCTCCGAGTCGCTCGCGCTCGTGACCGGGCTCGCGCCGAGGCCGAGGCCCGTGAGCATCGCGACGGCGGCGTCTCGGGTCTTGCCGCGGCCCTTGGCGAGCGGTCGCAGCGCGGCCTCGGCGAGCTCGGGGAAGCGCTTGAAGAACGAGGCCACGTCGCTCCGCGCGCCAGCCTTGGCGATGGACGGCGCGACGTGAGCGGCCACGCCGGGCGTGCCCACGCGCAGCACGAGCTCGAGCATCCGGCGAAGCTGCTCGTTCGCGCTCGTGCGCTCGTACGAGGTCGCGACCTTCGCGCGCGACTCGTACGCCGTGAGCCACGCGAGCACCACGCGCTCGGCCTCGGCGGGCTCCGTCGCGAGGGCCGCGAGCACGTGCGCGCCGCGCTCGAGCACCTCGGCCCCGTGGCTCTTCGCGAGCCACGCGCCGGCATCGGCGACGAGCCCTGCGTCGCGAGCGTCCTCGAGCGCGAGGGTGGCCGCGGGCGGTGGCACGACGCGTCCCCGTGCCTCTCGCAAGAGCTCGTCTGCGCGCTCGCGGTCGGCGAGCACGTAGGCGATCGCGGCGCGCACGCTCAGCGGCGCGTGCGCGTGCCTCTCGGCGGCCCAGGCGCGCGCCGCCTCACGCGTCTCGGCGCCCGAGGCCTTGGCCACGCCCCGGAGCTGCGCGAGGCGTGGCAGGTGCCCCGAGAGCGTGGGCTCGCCCATGGGTGCTCGCGTGTCCTCGCGCGGCAGCTCCTCGATCGCCGAGGCGAGCTCCAGCACGAACACGCGGGGCTCTCGCGGTCGATGGGCGCGCTCGCGCTCGCGCAGCGCGTCGACGGGGGGGATCACGCGTCCGCTCATGGCGGCGACATGGTACGGCGAGCCGCCCTCGGATCTGTCCCGACGAGGCGCGGTCACGAGAACGGTGGCCCCCTCGGCGGGCGAGCCCTACCATCGCGGCCATGCGGATCACCTGCGATTTCCTCGTCCTCGGCAGCGGCGTCGCCGGCCTCACCTTCGCGCTCGAGGCGGCCAAGCACGGCGAGGTCGTCGTCGTGACCAAGCGCGGCCTCTCCGACTCGAACACGAATTGGGCGCAGGGCGGCATCGCGGCCGTGCTCGACCCCAACGACTCGTTCGAGGCGCACGCCAAGGACACGCTCAGCGTCGGCTACGGCCTCTCCAAGCCCGAGGTCGTCGACCTCGTCGTGAAGGGCGGGCCCGCGGGCATCAAGAAGCTCATCGAGCTCGGCGCGCACTTCGACGAGAAAGACGACAAGGAGCCCGGCGCGGTCGGCGACGGCAACGCGCTCGACATGAGCGCGATCGACTTCACCCGCTTCGATCTCACGCGCGAGGGCGGACACACGGCGCGTCGCGTGATCCACGCGGGCGACGTGACGGGCCGCGAGGTGCAGCGCGTCCTGGCCGAGGCCGCGCGCAAGCACCCCAACATCCGCGTGCTCGAGCACCACATGGCGATCGATCTGCTCGAGCTCTCGAAGTACGGCGGGCCGCACCAGGTCGCGGGCGCGTACGTGCTCGACACCACGCCCGAGAGCCCCGACGCCGGCAAGGTCCACGCGATCTCGGCGCGCGCGACGGTCCTCGCCACGGGCGGCGCGGGCAAGGTCTACCTCTACACCACCAACCCCGACGTCGCGACGGGCGACGGCGTGGCGATGGCGTACCGCGCGGGCGCGCTCATCGCGAACATGGAGTTCTTCCAGTTCCACCCGACCTCGCTCTTCCACCCGCTGGCCAAGAGCTTCCTGATCTCCGAGGCCCTGCGCGGCGAGGGCGGCATCCTGCGCCTCGCCAACGGCGACGCGTTCATGGCGCGCCACCACCCCATGAAGGATCTCGCGCCGCGAGACGTGGTCGCGCGCACGATCGACTACGAGATGAAGCGCACCGGCGCCGACTGCGTGTTCCTCGACATGACGCATCACCCGGCGAGCTACCTCAAGGAGCGCTTCCCCACGATCTACGCCGAGTGTCTGCGCTTCGGCGTCGACCTCACGGCCCAGCCGATCCCGGTCGTGCCGGCCGCGCACTACATGTGCGGTGGCGTGGTCTGCGACGGCGACGGACGCACGAGCGTTCCGGGCCTCTGGGCGATCGGCGAGGTGAGCGCGTCGGGCCTGCACGGCGCCAACCGCCTCGCGTCGAACTCTCTCCTCGAGGGTCTCGTCTACGGCCAGCGCGCCGCCGACGCGCTCGCGAACCTCCGCAAGGAGAGCCCGCATGCCGAGGTGCCCGAGTGGGACGCGGGCGAGGCGGTGCCGAGCGACGAGGGCGTCGTCATCAGCCAGAACTGGGACGAGCTGCGGCGGTTCATGTGGAACTACGTGGGCATCGTGCGCACCGACAAGCGCCTGCGCCGCGCGGCGCGCCGCGTGGCCCTCCTGAAGGACGAGATCCGCGAGTACTACTGGGAGCACCACGTCACGCGCGACCTGCTCGAGCTGCGCAACATCGCCGACGTCGCCGAGATGATCATCGGCTGCGCCTCGGTGCGGAAGGAGAGCCGCGGCCTGCACTACAACGCCGATCACCCCGACACCGACGAGCGCTTCGGCAAGGACACGGTGATGGTCTTCGGCGAGCCCCCGCACCTGCGTCACGAGTGAAGAGCGCGAATTCGCCCTATTTCGTGGGCGATTCGCACGACACGCTCGTCGCGATGGAGGCCACGGGGCACTACTGGCAGAACCACCATCGGCCGAGTCATGCGCGCCCGACGAGCGTCCAGACCGTCGCGATCAGCGCAGCACGCGAGCCGCAGTCGCTCTTCGCGAGAATTCGGCCGACGTGGGTTTCAACCGTGCGCTCCGAACACCCCAGCATGCCTGCGATCGTCCGGTTCGTGCGAACTTCGGCGAGGCCGCGGAGAATGTCCGTCTCGCGCTTCGTCAGCCCGAACCGGACAGCCACCGCGGTGACCGGCGGTGAAACGGGGACGCCTGGCCGCTCGATCGCCAATGCGTGTCGGGTGACCCCAGGAGAGATGATCTCCGTGACGGTGAAGCGAGAGTCGCCCGACCGCCTGCGGGCTGCACGCAACAACTCAGCGCGTTTCGGATCTGCCGCGAGCCACTCCCGTCCGATGGCGTTGCAGGTCACCACGCGGTCCCGACCGTCGAGCACGTAGGCGGCCGTCGGGATCCCATCCAGCAGCGCTGGGATGAGCGCGTGTGCCACCGAACCGGAGAGTTGAGCCTCGAGCGCGAACCGCTTTCGGAGGGGCGCGACGACCCGTGCGAGCAACTGCCTCGCGTTCCCGCCGAAGTGCGAGTGCTGGAGGCCGCCGACCCATCCGAGCATCTGACCGCCGTCGCACACGATCACTCGCAGTTGCTGGGCATCGACCGTGCCCCAGTGCTCGAACCACGGCCGTGCGTCCCCGACCGACGACGCCCGCCGCAGGCGCTCCTCCTTGGAGATTTGCGCCTTCGCGAGGGTCGCTGGCAGTTGGTTCTCTGCGAGCGTTCGCCAGGTGCCGACGGCCAGCGCCTTGTTTCTTTGGGGCCTCTCGACGCGCCGTGGGTCGTAGTACGCCCACGGAGCCTCGGAACGTCGAATCCACGCTTCGAAGCCGCTGCGAAGGGTGGATTCTCGGGATGCTCCGATGCCGGACACCGCGAACTGATCGACGGCCCAGCCGGCCTCCTCCCAACGAGGTGTGTAAACGAGAGTCCCCTCCGTTGATAGAAGATCTCGAAGCTCATCCGCGAGCCAGCGAGCGAGCGGGGGGCCATCTGTGTCGATGATGGCCAATGCCCTCCGGAGTGCCCTGAGCTTCTCAACCTCCGAGTGAGAGAGGGTCAACACCACGCGATCCTACGATCGCGAGTCGACGGCCTCAAGTGACTTGGACGGCATCGAGAAGTGAACGCGGAGGTGGTCTCCGTGGACACTCCTGGCGAGCAGAGGCGGGGCAATCCTGGCGAGCGTCGAAGAGTGACTCGGTTCGTCCCGCGTACGTGTTTCCACGTACGTCCCGGGAGGGGCGCGTGGGCTACGGTGTCCAGGTGAATGCGGGCATCGCCGCGAGGCGTGATGTGATTTGTGGGGCAGTACAGGAGGCGTGGTCGCTCGGGCGCGTGGTCGCGCCGGATCGCCAGGAGCATCGCATGAGACTGTTTCCTCGCCTTCACCACAGGCCGAGTTGGCTCGTTGCCCTTGCGCCCCTGTTGGTTGTGCTCGCTTCTGCGGGGGCGTCGAGCGCACTCGCTCAGGACCCTGCGTCACATGCAGCAAGTCTGGATCCCCCCGACCAGTCGCCTCCCACCTGCGAGGATGGTCGCTCGGGAAGTGCGGACACCCAGGGCCACTGTTGCTGGCCGGGCCAGGCGTGGGCGAGCGCGCGCGAGCGCTGCGTGGGCGAGCCCACGTCGTGCCCGAGCGGCAGGTATGCCGAGCAAGAGGATTGTGTTCTCGACCCCGCACCGTCCGAGCGCGGGCTCGACCTCGAGATTGTGCGCGCAGCGGACAGCACGGGTGCCGCGGTTCGCGTGATCGTGCAAGGTCCGAGTGGGGCGCAGGAGGTGCTCCTCATGCAGGATGCGCAGCGCCGGCGCCTCGTCTGGCCCGGAGTGCCCGCCGCAGGCGACTACGTCGTGTGTGCCCACCGGATCGATGCGGGTGAACCCGTCCGAGTGCGGATCGGGGTGGGTGTGGAGGGGCGCCGACAAGAACGCGAGTTTCTGATTGCGGCCACGGACGAGGCGTGTGCCGCAGGGGCCGCGTCTCGGCTGTTCGTCGTACGGCTTCACGGTCACACCGGACGGCAGGTCACCAGCACGACGGCTGCTACCTCCGAATCAACACGGCGGGCCGAGACCACGCGGCGGTCCGACACCGCCGATACTCCGGCGGCCCGTTCTCGCGCCGACACGTTGCCCGACCAAGACGGCGACGAGATCACGGATGATCTA
>JAIBCE010000310.1 GCA_019694315.1 Sandaracinaceae bacterium | reverse complement strand
AGTTCGCGCCGCACGCGCTGGGGGTCAGCGTGCACACACTGATGTTCTACGACCTCGAGCGGCCCGCGCCGGTGTACGGCAACGACGACTTCCACTTCCTCGAGGCGTTCATCCAGCAGGAAGCGCCAAATCGCCTCATCACCTACTTCCCCGAGGCGGCGTACTGGCTCACGTTCGACATCGCGCTGCCGGTGTATCTGCCCATCACGATCGACGCGCGCGATCGGGACATCCAGCACCTGCGGCCGCTGCTCGTGACGGATTGGACTGCCGATCACGGCGTGGACGGACACCACGCCTTCGGGACGGGGCACGAGTGGGGCTATTGGCAGAACGAGTATTGCTCTCTCCGCATGTCGATGGACGTGGACTATCGCGCCCACGACTGCCTGGCCGACATCGTCTCTCCCATCGGCGGTGACGCGGCCCGCGAGGTGCTCGCGGTCCTCGAGGCGATGATCGACTCCGAGGCGCGCGACTGGATGACCTCGTGGCAGGACACACTGCTGTACCTGGTGGGGACCGACCCCGAGACCGAAGTGGCCGCCTCGCTCGGCGTGGCGATCCACCCGCTGCCCCCGACGCCCACCGAGATGATGGGCTGGGATCTCGAGGCGGTGCGCGCCTGGCGGATGCAGCACGAGTCGGCGCTCCAGCGCACCGATGACGAGCTCACGGCGCTCGTGAGGCGCCTCTCCGACGTGGAAGACACCGTGTCGCCGGGCGGGCGCCCCGTGTTCGAGGAGATCCGCGACGGCGTCGAGATCACGGCGCTGCGCGCGCGGCACGCTTGGCAGGCCTATGGGGCCGTCGCCAGGGCGCGCGAGGCCGCGCTCACGTCGGACGCGTCGCTCGCGGACGAGGCGCGCGCCACGCTCGAGGCCGCGGGGCGTACCACCACGGCGGCGCGAGCGGTCATCGCACGTCGTGAGGCCCAGTATCGATATGCCCCGCTCGAGCGCTCCACCGCCGGCGGCGAGGACTTCAGCGAGGACGAGAATTGGACCATCTACCGCTATCGGTATCTCGCGAGGACGCACTGGGCCTATTCCTGGGCGCGCGTCGACCGGCTCGCGGAGGAGGCGATCACGGGCGGGGGTGGCGCTGCGCGCATCGCCGATGCGCTCCTCGAGCCCGGCGCTTCGCTCGTGGTCGACGTGCTCGATCGCGAGCTCACCGAGGTGTCGATCGACGTGGGCGACGGGACCGCGCCCTCGACGGAGAGCCACCTCGAGCACGCGTACGCGACCGAGGGCGTCTACGACTTCCGGCTGACGGCGCGGCGCGGCGTGGATCCGTTCGAGCTCGCGGGGCCCGTCGCGGATCTCGCGGAGGAGCGGGCGACGGGCTTCACCGGTCACGTGGTGGAGCCGAGCGGCGTGGCGCTGATCGAGGGCGTCCTGCCGGCGCTCGTGGTGGGCACGATCGCGGAGGGGCGCCTGGCGGTCGGCTTCTCGGCGCGCGCGAGCGGCGAGGTGGAGCTCGGGCGCTGGAGGGAGGCGAGCCCCGTGATGGGCAGCGTCCTTCGGCTCGAGACCACGCCACAGCGCCTCGAGATCCCGATCGTGAACCGCGGCACCGCGAGCATCTCGACGTCGATCGTCGTCGACGATGCGGTCGTGTCGCAGCAAGACGCCACCTCGCCGCTCGTGATCGCGGGCGAGCTGGCGATCGACGCGGTGATCGAGGCGGTCGTGGCGATCGGCGGCTTCGATCGCGACGGCGCGCGTCGCATCGTCGCGAGCACGCTCGGCTACACGCCCGACACGCTGCCTGCGTCGGTCGCGTTCCGCGTGGAGTACGCCGCGCCCTGACGCTGCGTGGTAGCGTCTCGCGCGTGACGTCGGCCGCCACGAACGAGGAAGGAGCGCGCGCGTTCCTCGACGTCCTCGGGCGCACCCTGCCGCTCGCGTCCGTGGGCTCCACCGTGGGCGCGACGATCCGGCAAGGCGTGCTCTCGAGCGCGCCGCACGAGTTGCCAGCGACGCGCGGCGCGATGCCCACGATCGACCCGGACGTGACGCTGCCCCGGCTCGAGGTGCGCTCCCCCGAGGGCGACAACGTCGCGGACCTCGAGCTCGTCCGCACGCTCGGCGAGGGCGGCATGGGCGTGGTGTGGCTCGCGCGCCAGCGCACGCTCGCGCGCGAGGTCGCCGTGAAGCGCCTCAAGCAGGACGGGTCCTCGGCGGCCGCCACCGCGGCGATGGTGGCCGAGGCTCGCGCGACCGGCGCGATCGAGCACCCGAGCGTGGTGCCCGTGCACGCGCTCGGGGCCGACGAGCACGGCGCGCCGCTGCTCGTCATGAAGCGCATCGAGGGCGACTCGCTCCAGGCGCTCGTGCGCGACCCGGGTCACGCAGCGTGGCCTGCGCTCGAGCGGCGGCATGGGGATCGCGTGGGAGCGATCGTGGAGATCCTCGCGCGCGTCGCCGATGCGCTCCACTTCGCGCACTCGCGCGGGATCGTGCACCGTGACGTGAAGCCGGAGAACGTGATGGTGGGACGCTTCGGCGAGGTCTATCTCGTGGACTGGGGCGTCGCGCTCCGCCTCTCGGAGCGATCCGCGAGCGACGAGCTCTGCATCGTGGGAACGCCCTCGTTCATGGCGCCCGAGATGGTCACGGGACGGGCGAGCGACGTCGAGCCGCGGACCGACGTGTACCTCCTCGGCGCCACGCTCCACGCCGCGATCACGGGCACGCCGCGCCACGAGGGCTACACGGTCACCGAGGTGCTCATCGGTGCGATGCTCTCGCGACCCAAGCGCTACCCCGCGGAGCTCGCGGAGCTCGGGGCGCTCGCGAACCGAGCGACCAGCGCCGACAAGGACGCGCGGCCCGCGAGCGCGCTCGCGTTCCGTGAGGCGCTGTCGGACTTCACGCGGCACCGCGGCTCGCAGCGCCTCGTGCGCGAGGCCGAGGCGCGCCTCGCGACGCTCGCGGAGCTGCCGGCCGATCGGCTCGCCGAGGCCACCTCCATGCAGGCGCTCACGGAGAGCCGCTTCGCGCTCACACAGGCGCTCCGCGAGTGGAGCGACAACCCGGACGCGCGCGCGGCGCTCGACCGAGCCCTGCGCCTGATGATCGAGGCGCAGCTCCAGCACCGATCGCCCGACGTCGCCGCGGCTCTGCTCGTCGAGCTCTCGAGCCAGGAGCCTGCGCTCGAGGCGCGGATCGAGGCGCTCCGGGGCGAGCTCGCGGAGACGCGTCGCCTCGAGGCGCTCGCGCGGCGCGAGGAGCAGGAGCGCGATCCTCTCCGCACCGCGCGGCAGCGCGCGTGGATCGCGGTCGGATTCATGGTGCTGACGGTGATCCTCGTGACGTTGGGGTGGCGCTCGGAGGTCGCGAACGACGGCTCGCGCGGGATGACGGAGGTGATGAAGTACGACGGCGTGCTCCTCGGCGCGGCCCTCGTCTTCATCGCGACGATGCGGCGTCGCCTCTTCGCGAACCGCCTCGGTCGGCAGACCGCGATGGTGCTCGCGTCGAGCCTCGTCGCCGCGACGGTGTCCGACGCGATCTTCTGGGCTCGCGATGCCGACCCGCGCGCGGCAGGGCCGTCGTCGCTCCTCGCGATGGGCGGCGTGCTCGCGGGCGCGGGCATCGGGATCGACGTGCGCTTCTTCGTCTCGAGCGCGTTCTTCGTCATCGGCGCGATCGCATGCGGTCTCGTCCCGTCGCTCACGATCCCGGCCGTGGGCGCCGCGGCGCTGGCGAGCATGACGCTCGTGCTCCTCGACGCGCTCGCGCAGCTGCGCGGCGCGCGCGGAAGAACGTGAATTCGCCCTGTTTCGAGGGCGACTCCGCGTTGGAGCTCAGGGACGGATCGCGCGGAGCGCGGTGAGCTCGGTCGCGTCGTCGGGGCCGAGGGTGGCGAGCGCGTCGACGAGGGCCCGGGGCTCGGAGGGGCCCGCGGCGCCCACGCGTCGCACGAGCGCGGTGCGGCTCGCGAGGAAGAGGATCGTGGCGACGAGCGAGGGCGGAAGGCGCGGCAGGAGCGCGACGAAGCGCGGCGTGGGCGGCTCTCCCAGCCGCCGCACGAAGGTGAGGCCCGCTCGGAGGGCGAGGGCGTGCGCGCGGGCCTCGCTCCAGTCGAGACCTCGGCCCTGCGCGTGCGCGCGGCTGCCCATGGAGAGCACGACCGAGATGATCACGGCGTGCGCGCGGAGCCAGGCCTGCATGCGAGGCTCGACGTCGGTGGGGATGCCCGCGCGTGTGAGCAGCGCGGCCCAGCGCGCATGTGTGGCGAGGGTGCGCTGACCGATCGAGACGATCTGCGCGCGCAGGAGACCGTCTTCGAGCGAGGCGACGACGCCGGGGAACACGAAGCCGAAGCGCTCCGGGCCCACCGCGTCGGCGAGCGTGGAGAGTGGCGCGACCGTGTTGAACGCGAAGACCACGTGACGCGCGGCGCTCGCGCGGAGCGAGGGCAGGAGCGGCGCGAGCTGGTGCGCGAGCACCGTGACGAGGACGAGATCGTGCGCGTGCGCTGGATCGAGCGCCTCGCGAGGCTCGATCGGCGCCGAGGATCCCTCGATCGTCACGATCGCGCGGTCGCGCTCGAGGCGCCGGAGTCGGTCGCCTCGCGCGATCGCCGTGACGCGATGACCGGCGCGTGAGAGACGGTGGGCGAGGGTGCTGCCGATCGCGCCGAGCCCCACGATCGCGACGTCGAGCGCCTCGTCGTGCGGCCCGGCGTCGGTCACGCGAGGCTCGCCATGTCGATGACGAAGCGGTAGCGCACGTCGCTCCGCAGCACGCGCTCGTAGGCGTCGTTGATCTGATCGATCGCGATGCGCTCGATGTCCGACACGATGCCGTGCGCGGCGCAGTGATCGAGCATCTCCTGCGTCTGCGCCATGCCGCCGATCATCGAGCCGGCCAGGCGCTTGTTCCCGCCGATGAGCGAGAACGCGTGGAGCGGGGCCGGTGCCGTGGGCGCGCCGACGAGCACCATCGTGCCGCGGGGTCGCAGGAGGGCGAGGTAGGGCGCGTAGTCGTGGGTGGCCGAGACCGTGTCGAGCACGAGATCGAGACCGCGCGCGCGCTTCATCGCCGCGGGGTCCTTGGTCACGACGAAGTCGTGTGCGCCGAGGCGACGCGCGTCGGCCTCCTTGGTCGTCGAGGTGCTGAGCACGACGACCTCCGCGCCGAGGGAGCGCGCGAGCTTGACGCCCATGTGGCCGAGACCTCCGAGGCCCACCACGCCGACGCGATGGCCCTTCGTCACGCCGTGATCGCGGAGCGGCGCGTAGGTGGTGATGCCCGCACAGAGGAGCGGCGCCGCGGCCGCGGGATCGAGGCTCTCGGCCACGCGCAGGACGAAGTGCTCGTCGACGACGACGTGTCTCGAGTAGCCGCCGAAGGTCGGCGTCTTCCGATCCATCTCGGTGCCGTTGTAGGTGAGCGCGGCGCCAGCGTCGCAGTGCTGCTCGAGGCCCATGTCGCACGGCCCGCAGTGGCGGCACGAGGCCACGATGCAGCCGACGCCCACGCGCTGCCCGATCGAGAAGCGGCGGACCTCGCTGCCGAGGGCCGTCACGCGTCCGACGATCTCGTGACCGGGCACCATGGGGTAGAGGCTGCCGCCCCACTCGTCGCGCGCCTGGTGGATGTCGGAGTGGCACACGCCGCAGTGCTCGATCTCGATCGCCACGTCGCGCGGCCCCGGATCTCGGCGTGCGATCGTGAGCGGCCCGAGCGGGCGGTCCTTGGCGGTCGTTCCCCAGGCGCGGATCTCTTGCGGCATGTTGGGCTCCTGTGCGCGGCGAGGTAGCACGCGGCGCGCGCCGAGCGCACCAAGCACTCGGAGCGCACCGAGCGCACCGAGCGCACCGAGCGCACCGAGCGCACCGAGCGCCCCAAGAGCACGGTGAGCGGACTCGCGGCCGATCGGGAGGGGGCGCGTAGACCTGCCCACTTCCAGGAGGTTCCATGCGTCAGGTCCTCGTCGCGATGGTGGCTCTGCACGGCCTGATCCACCTCGTCGGCTTCCAGAAGGCCTTCGAGATCGCCGGGATCAGCGCCTTCTCGCAGCCCGTCTCTCCTGCGTACGGCGTGCTCTGGCTGGCTGCGGCGATCCTGCTCGTGGGCTTCGCCATGGGCATGGTCGCGTGGCCTGCGACGGGCTGGAAGCTGGGCGCGCTGGGCGTGATCGCCTCGCAGATCGCCATCTTCGGCGCGTGGCAGGACACGTGGTTCGGGACGATCTCGAACGTGGTGATCCTCGGCCTGGTGATCATCGAGGCCGGGACGTGGGGACCTTCCGGCCTCTGGGCTCGCTACCAGCGCGAGGCCGCGGAGACCTTGGCCCGCGCGCGGGCCCTGCCGCCCCTGCCACCCCTCACCGAGGCCGATCTCGAGAGCCTGCCCCCGCCGGTGGCTCGCTACCTTCGCGTCGCCGGATGGGTCGGGAAGCCGCGCACGCGCTGGTACGACGTCTCGTTCAGCGGTCGCATCCGTGGCGCAGCGAGCGAGCCGTGGATGGACTTCCTCGCGGAGCAGCAGAGCTTCGCCGACACGCCCATGCGGCTCTTCCTCATGAGCGCGACGATGAAGGGCCTGCCGGTACACGTGTTCCATCGCTTCGCCGACGGCCACGCCACCTTCGAGGTCGTGGTCGCGGGCCTCGTGAAGATCGTCGACGCGCGGGGCCCCGATCTCGATCAGGCCGAGACGGTCACGCTCTTCAACGACATGTGCCTGCTCGCGCCCTCCACGCTGCTCTCGCCGAGCGTCACGTTCTCCGAGATCGAAGAGCGCTCGGTGCGGGCGACCTTCGAGCACGCGGGAAAGAAGGCCTCGGCACGCCTCACGTTCGCCGAGGATGGAATGCTCGCCGACTTCGTCTCCGAGGATCGCCTGCGCGCTTCGCGTGACGGGAAGAGCTTCACCAAGCAGCGCTTCTCGACGCCCGTGCACGAGACCAAGAGCTTCGGCCCGATTCGCTCGATCGCGCGCGCCGACGCGCGCTGGCATCCCTCGGAGGGCGAGCTGACCTACGGCGAATTCGAGGTCCTCGACCTCGAGCAGGGCTGAGAGCGAGAATCGACGTCCAACGAGGCGAGAATGGGGGTTGCCGACGCCGCCCGACCATCAAGCCGCCTCCGCGATCGACCGATGGGATCACTCGACGGGCTCGCGTCGACCCCTGCGCGAGCCGTGCCGGAGGACGGCTCTGGCTCCGGCGGACGAGGGACGAGGAGCGTCGTGGCCGCGAGCGGGCGAAAGCAGCAACTGACCGTCGTCACGCTCACCTGGCCGGTGGTGCTGATGGTGCTGCCGGCGGTCGTCACCGACCACGAGATCCGCGCGCTCATCGAGGCGACCGAGAGCGTCTACGCCCGCGGCGAGCGGTTCGCGATGATCGTCGACACTCGCGCGACGCGCTCGGTGCCGGGGGCGCTCGAGCGCAAGCTCCTCATCGACTGGCTCGGGCGCCCCGAGCACGCGGAGACCCTCAAGCGCCTCAGCGTCGCGAGCGTCACGGTGGTGGAGAGCGCGCTCGTGCGAGGCTCGCTCCAGGCCATCCTCTGGCTGTGGTCGCCGCCCAACCCGCACTCGGTCGCCCACGATCTCGACGAGGCCACCCGCTACGTGAGCGAGCGGCTCGGCCGTGAGGGGCTCTCGACGCTCGGCATGGACGACCTTCGCCGCACGCTGGACCGAGAGGTCGCGCAGCAGCGCGCACGCCTGCGCTGACGCAGCGGCCGCTCGAGGCGATCGTGCTACAGGCTCGACGGGTCGCGATCGCGCCAGCGCCCCGTCTCTGGCCAGTCGCGGCAGGCAGCCCTCGTCCGTGGTGCGCTCGCCCGATGCGACGCGTGCCACGCCGAGGTGAGGAGGTCGACGATGACCCGCGCTCCCTCCCGGGCCCTCCGGGTCCCCACCACACGTTCGCTGATCGAGCGGCTCGTGTCGTCGCCCGTCTTGGCGGAGGTGCTGCCCACGCTCGCGCCAGAGACCTTCGCCGCGCTCGTGCGACGCGTCGGCGTGGAGGACGCCGCGGAGCTGGTGGCCCTCGCGACCACCGAGCAGCTGGTCGAGGCGTTCGACGAGGACGTGTTCGTCAACGAGCGGGCAGGCACGCGCGAGCGCTTCGATGGGGCGCGCTTCGGCGTGTGGCTCGCGGTGCTGCTCGAGGCCGGCGACGACGTCGCGGCCCGCCGCGTGGCGGAGCTCGATCTCGACTTCGTGGTGCACGCGCTCTCGCAGCTCGTCGTGGTGATCGACGACGACGCGCTGCGCGAGCGGACCGAGGACGCAGACCCCGACGCGGTGGGGCGGCTCGACAAGGTGCTCGAGAGCGCGCTGACGGAGGAGATCGACGGCTACCTCCTCGTCGCGCGCAGCCACGAGCGCTGGGACGACGCGCTCGCGCTGATCCTCGCGCTCGACCGGGATCATCGCGCGCTGCTCGAGCGGATCCTCGATCGGCTCTCGCGCATCACCGATGCGCACCTCGACGATCCCGATGCGCTCTCGGCCGTGCTGTCCGAAGGGGAATCGCTCGCCGAGGACGTGGAGGCCGCGCGCGAGGGGCGCCGCGCGCAGAAGGGACACGTGGAGCCGCAGGCGGCGCGTGCGTTCCTCGAGCTCGCTCGGGGGCCGGCGACGGAGGCGGGTCGCGATCCTCTGACCCATGCGTACTTCCGCGAGCTCGATCGATCGCGGATGGCGCCGAGGCGAGCGAGCGCGCCGAGCCGGCCTCGGCTCGCAGCGGGTGAGGTGCATGGGCTCGAGGAGGCCGTGACGACGCTGATCGCCGAGGAGCCCCCGCGCGCGGGCGAGGCGGTGCGCGCGCACCCGCTGCTCGCGGCGCTCCGTGCCCTCGCCTCGAGCGACGCTTCCCTCGCAGAGACACGGATGGAGGAGATCGCCTACCTCGCGAACGTCATCCTCGCGGGCGCGCAGCGCGGAGAGCGACGCTTCCGGCCGGGCGAGGCCGCCGAGGCCGCCCTCGCGACCGTGGCGCTCGGGGCCATGGAGCAGAGCGGGGGGCGCGATCCCGAGACCCTCGCGGAGGTGCTGCGGACGCGCTCGGCCGATCTCCTCTTTCGGGCCGCCAGCGAGCGTCTCGCGACCCGCGGTGGTCGAGGGTTCCTGCTCGATCGCGCTGCGCTCGAGGCGACGCTCGCGGCGCCGAAGGCAGCCAAGCGACACGCGGCGACGCGCGCGAGCCCGCCGCGGGCCGGTACGTCTGAGCGCGAGAAGAAGAGGCCGAGCGAGGCGCGCAAGGGGCGTCGCTGAGAGAGCGAGAAAAAATCTCCTCGCCGAGGTGAATGCGGTGGGGTGCTCGTGGATCTGATCCTCCATGAGCAGCCCTCCGCGTCGTGAGCGGGCCCGGATCGAGACCGCGGACCGCCAGCAGGT
>JAIBCE010000309.1 GCA_019694315.1 Sandaracinaceae bacterium | reverse complement strand
CGGCATGATGCAGCCCGGCATGATGCAGCCCGGCATGATGCAGCCCGGCATGATGCAGCCCGGCATGATGCAGCCCGGCATGATGCAGCCCGGCATGATGCAGCCCGGCATGATGCAGCCCGGCATGATGCAGCCCGGCATGCAGCAGCCCGGCATGGCGATGGGGCAGATGCAGATCGCGAGCGGCACGCGCGTGTACGCGCAGTGGCACGGCGATCAGCAGATGCACCCCGCCACGATCATGGGCTTCGAGAACGGCATGTACCGTGTCGACTGGCAGGAGCAGCACCTCGGCGCGAACGGCTACGTGTATCCGCAGCAGATCCAGGTCGCGACGGGCGCGCCCGGCATGGCGCCCGGCATGGCGCAGGGCATGCCGGCCAAGGCCGTCGCCCACGATCCCTACGGCAAGGACGCGAAGGCGGCGTATGCGCAGCCCGACATGCACGCCAAGGGCGGCATGGACTACGGCAAGCAGCCCGACATGCACGCCAAGGGCGGCATGGACTACGGCAAGCAGCCCGACATGCACGCCAAGGGCGGCATGGACATGCACGGAAAGGGCATGCCGCAGCAGGCCGCGCCGGCCAAGGGCGGCGGGCTCGCCATCGGCGCGCACGTCACCGCGCAGCACGCGAACGGCAGCTGGTATCCCGGCCGCGTGGTCGCGATGCAGAACGGCATGATCGGCGTGGACTGGGATGACGCGAAGCTCGGTCAGTCGAGCTGGGTTCAGCCGCACCAGATCCGCCACTGAGGTTCAGGCGAGCGCTCGCACGGCCCTGCCTCGCCCCTCCGCGCGCGCCCGTGTCCCTCGTAGGGGCACGGGCGCAGTCGCGTTCGTACCTACATCACTCGTAGAGGAACGCGCTCACGCCGTCGACCGCGAGGGTGGCGCTGATCGACTGACAGTCGCCCGCCTCGTCGCGCGCGAGATCGGCGTAGGAGTGGAGCACCACCATCACCGCGCCCATGAGATCCGAGGGGATGTTGAGGCCCTGGGCCACCTCGATCATCTGCGCGACGGAGATGCCGCCTCCGAGCACGCCCTGCCACGAGCCGTCGTCGCCGTGGACGAGGCGCACGCGCGCATCCTCCACGTCGAGCGTGAAGCGCGCGTCGAGGATCTGGACGGGCAGCGCGATCGCGGCGGGGCCCACGTCGAGCACGCCGTCGGTGAGGGTCGCGCCCTCCACCACCGACACCTCGCCCATCGGATCCACGTCGAAGGTCTGCCCCGGCAGCACTCGGCCATCGGTGCCGAGCAGCGGCGTGCCGACGACTGGACGCAGTCGCACGGTCACGCACGGATCGTTCATCGGATCGTCGACGCCGACGAGCTCGAAGGCCAAGAGCAGCTGGCCGTTGTCGATCGCCGTCTGGAGCACGTCGTCGAGGCGCAGGCCGCCGGTCTGCTCTTCGATGATCGGCAAGAGTTGCGAGACCTGGTTGTCGATGCCAGCCGTGCCCTCGGGAGAGGTGAAGTCGGCCTTGCGACACGTCGTGACGTCGCCCCGATCCGAGACGCGACCATCGAGATCGAAGCCCGCGCTCGTCCCCATCGACTCCCGCGTGAACGTGATCCCGCGAAAGAGGATGACCGTGTCGTGATCGCCCGGCGCCTGGGTGCAGATCGGAGCCGGAGCGGGCGCGCAGCCCGTCGTCCCCGCGTGGAGGGAGCCCGCCGCCACGAGACCGGCGGCGACGAACGAGATCGTGGGGCCGCGGCGCGTCACGTCTCGATCGCTCCGAGGCCATCCATCGTGTGGGCCTCACCGAAGCCGTACTCGGCCGCGCGTGCGCCCACGGCGCGCATGAGCGTGAGCATCACCTTGCTGGCGTTCTCGTTGGAGGGCGAGCGGTAGTGGATGTCCTGCCGGAGCGCGCCGCTGGCGCCGCCGGCGATCACCATCGGGTAGTCGTCGATCGCGTGGGTGCGGCCGAAGGAACAGTCCGTCGTGCAGAGCACCGCGGAGTGATCGAGCAGGCTGCCGTCGCCCTCGGGCACCGCCGCCATGCGCGAGACGAGGTACGCGAACTGCGCGATGGAGAAGCGCACGACGCGCTCGTGCAGCGGCTGCGGATCGGGCTCGTCGTGCGTGAGCTGGTGATGCCCCGTGGCGAGATCGAGGAAGAGCATGTTGTTCACGGGCTGCGAGAACGCGTCGTAGAAGACGCGCGTCTGATCGCACGCGAGCGCCATGACGAGCAGGTCGCAGATCACGCGGTTCTTGAGCTCGAGCTGCGGCCTGCCGTCGAGATCGGGGTAGTCCATCTCCGGTACGGTCTCGGGCCGCCCGCACGCGTCGAGCATGGGCGGATCCTCCTCGAGACGCGCCAGCTGCCCCTCCAGCTCGCGGATGCCCTCGAAGTGCTGATCGAGGCGGGCGCGATCCGCGGCGCCCACGCGCGAGCGCAGACGCTGCGTCTGCTCCGACACCGCATCGAGCACGCTGCGCCGCAGGCCGATGCGCGGGTCGACCATGCCCATCTCGCCGGGCAACCGGAAGCCCTCGCCGAAGATGCGCTCGTAGAGCGTGAACGGGTTCGTGACGGGCGGGTTCACCATCGCGGGCCCCGTCATCGAGTGACAGAAGTCCGAGGGCTGCACGCCCACCTGCAGCGAGCGGAAGCGCGTGGCCCCGATCTCGTCGGCGACGCGCTGATCGACGCTCGGGCCCACGAAGGTGCCGTCGACGAGATCGGCCCCCGCGAAGAGGCCCGCAGGCCCCGATCCGTGCGGATTGGTGTTGGTCGTGAGGACCTTGGTGCCCGAGACGACGGTGCAGTGCGACTTCACCTCGGCCAGCGGCTCGAGCAGCCCGGTGGCCTCCCACCGGTAGGTGTCGGTGCCGACGCTCTCACCGAGCGCCGGGTTCCAGAGACGCGGGATGACGCCGTTGCCGAAGAAGAAGATCCCGAAGCGAGTGGGGAAGCCCATGCCGCCTGCGTAGGCGGTGCCCGACTCGTTCAAGAAGAGATCGAGCGCGGGCAGACCGATGGCCACCGTGCCGCCCGCGAGCACGCCCCGCAGCATCGTGCGACGCGAGATCCCGAGCCTCTTGGCGAAGGACGTCATGGCATCACCTCGTCGGTCTCCTCGCTGGGTGGCGAGGCCTCGCGGAACGCGCGGCTCGCGACGATCTCGAGCATGAGCTCGCGGAAGAGATAGCCGTCGTTGGCGAAGCGCGCGTAGATGCGACGCAGCTCCCCGCGCTCGCCCTCGGTCTCGCGGCGCCCCACCGCCACGCGGTACGCGTGCGTCGCGAGGCACTGCGGAAAGCGCGGGCTCGCGCGCACGTGCTCGGCGAGCTCGCGTGCATCGGCGAACGCGACTCCGTCGATCGCGCCACGCTCGTCGATCGTCGCGCCGTTCTCGGTGAGGCGCGCATGGCCGAGCGAGTCGAAGCGCTCGAGGCCGAACCCCACGTCGTCGAGGAAGACGTGGCACGCGGCGCAGACCTCGACCTCTTGGTGTGCGAGCAGGCGCTCGCGCAGCGTGCGCGCGTCGGGCGACGGCTCGGGGATGGCCGTGTTCACGTTCGCCGGAGGCGCGGGCACGCGATCACAGAGCAGGCGCTCGCGGATGAAGGCGCCGCGACGCGTGGGCGAGGTGGCCGTGGGATGCGCGTTGGGCGCGAGCACGCCGACCTGCCCGAGCAGGCCCATGCGCGGCCCGTCCTCGGGGAGCTCGATGCGACCGAAGTCCTCGCGTGGCGCGCGCACCTCGTAGATCGCGGCGAGGCGGCGGTTCACGAAGGTGACCCGCGTCGTCATGATCTCGCGGATGTCCTGCTCCTCGTCGAAGACAATGTTCTGGAACGAGCGCACCGTCTCTTCACGCGCGGCGGGCCCCACGTCGGGCGAGGCGTGCACGAAGACCATCGGGTCCTTGACCATGCGATCGAGCTCGCGGAGGTTGAGCCAGTCGTCCACGAACGCGCGCACACCGTCGCGCGCGCGCGGATCCGCGAGCATGCGCGCGGCCTCGGCCCGCACGCCTTCGTCGCCATCGAGCGTCCCAGCCTCCGCCGCGGCGAGGAGGGCCTCGTCCGGCGGGGCGTTCCAGAGGAAGTACGCCATGCGCGCCGCGAGCTCGTGCCCCTCGTAGCGGAGATGGCTCGGATCGCCCGGATCCATGGGCGTCCCGAGCTCCTCGCGGAAGAGGAACGAGGGCGATTGCAGCAGGAGCGCGATGCCGAACTCGAGGCCGTCGTAGAAGTCCCCGAGGGTCTGGCCCGCGTGCGTCGCGACCGCCGTGGCCTCGCCGAGCTCGATCTCGGTGAGCTCGCGGCGGTAGAGCGAGCGACCCAGCGCGGCGAGCGTGCTCGAGGCGCAGAGATCGTCGTCGACGCCGGTCGGCACGCACGACACGAAGCGATCGCGGCGCGCCGGATCCATCGCCTGCTCGGCGATGTCGTAGGCCGCGGCCTCGTAGCGCTCGACGCCGAGCGGCGAGATGGTCGTGACCGTCGTGCCCTGCGCGACGAGCCCATCGACCGGGTTGTCGGGCTCGAGCGCGGTGGGCGCCGGCAGGACGACGTCGTCGCCGAAGATCGCGCGAACGCTCGAGAGGTACTGGGCGCGCGTGAGGCGACGCAGGCCCGAGGGCGCGGCCTCGAAGGGCAAGCGCGACACGTGCCCCGGCTGCGGCGGCACGAATGTCCCCTCTTCGCCGAGACAGGCCGTGGCGCTCGACGCGAGCGCCGCGATCACGAGCGACGCGCCGAGGAAGGAGCTCTTGGCAGGCGCGCGATGGCGCGCGTCGATCATCCGCATGGGGCGTCTCACGGCGTGTGCGGGTGGAAGGTGGTGAGGGGGATCGGGGTCGTGCCCTGCGCGATCCCGAGCGCGATGGGATCGTCGTCGGCCAGCAGGTGCACGCGCGCGAACGCGAGCGCGAAGGTCCAGGTGATGCGGCTCGCGTCGTCGGAGTCGATCGTGTCGCAGGCGAGCGTGGGTACCGCGAAGCTGTTGTGGCAGGCGCCCTCCACCTCGACCCAGTCGAGCGCGACGGGCGGCGAGACCTGCGTCTGCTGCGCGGCGCCGTCGACCCCATCGGCCGAGCCCGTCATCGAGAGCATCGGCACCGTGACGCTCGTGTGCCCCGTGTCGCCGAAGAAGCTCTCGTCGATGTCGCCGGCGATGGGGATCGCCGCGACGATGCGTGGGTCGCCCACGCCCGCGGCGAAGACGGCGAGCTCCGCCTCGGTGCACGTGCCTGCGGGCATGCAGCTCGCGCGGAGGCGCTCGACGTCGAAGGTCGCGCCCACGCTCGCCCACACCGTGTGGACGCCGAAGCTGTGGCCCGAGAGCACGAATCGCTCGGTGACCGTGCGCGAGAGGGGATCGCTCGACGGCAGCGCCGCGATCGCATCGACCGACTCGCTCACGTCCATCGAGCGCTCGTAGTAGTGCGCGATCGGCCGCGGATCCTCGTAGTTCGTGAGGGTCGAGCCGATGTGCTCGGGCGAGACCACGACCCAGCCGTGCGACGCGAGCGCGTCGAGCATCGGCCAGCTCGCGCCCGCGAAGCCACGCCAGCCGTGCGAGTGGACGAACAGCGGATAGCCTCCGGCGTGCGCGGGCTCGGCCGGCGGCGCGTCGACGATCGGCACGTCGTCGCGGAACAGGCCTCCCTCGTAGCGCGGGTGCTCGCCGCTCGCGGAGAGCGTCGGATACCAGACGTGCACGGAGATCTCGCGCATCTCGGTCTGCCCCGCAGGCAGGTACGAGAGCGGAAACGATCGATAGCCGACGCCGAAGGGCCCGAGCTCGGTCACGGACCAGTCGAGCGGATCGCCCGTGGGCGGGGCGAGCTGCGCGTCGGGCGCGTACGCGTCCGGAACGACGAACGCATCGCGCGCCTCGAGCGCATCGTCGGCCGCGGCGGCGTCGGGCGGGCTCGGAGAGCTCTCGCACGCGAGGGTGCTCACGGCGAGCACGAAGGGCGCGACGCGGCGAGCTCGCGCAGAGCGGTTCGATGTGTGCACGAGCAAGCGATTTCATGCGGATCGCCCGGTGGGGTCAAGGGGCGTGCTACGTCGGGCCCGTGCGCCCCTCGATCCTCGCGCTGTCCGTCATGGCCGCGACCCTGTCGTTCGGCGCGGACGCACACGCGGAGATCACCCCCGATCAACCCCTGGCCCACGCCTGCGACGGCACCACGGTGGAGGGCCGCATCTGCCTCGGACTGCGCGCCGCGCGCGAGGGCCGCTGGCAGGAGGCCGAGGCGACGCTCGACGCAGTCCGGCTCGTGGAAGACCGCGCGGTCGCTGCACAGACCGGCGACATCGAGGTCGCTCTGGCGCAAGCCCGCGAGCACCTGGGCTCGCTCGACGTGCGCTGCGCGCCTCCGGGCGCGACCATCTCCGTCGATGGCGCGCCGCGTGGCATGACACCGCTCGAGCGGCCGCTGCGCCTCGAGGTGGGCGAGCACGACGTGACGTGCAGCGCCGACGATCACGACGCGGCGAGCCAGCACGTGAGCGTCGCGGCGCGAGCCTTCGTGTCGATCGAGCTCTCGCCCACGCCGCACGATCATCGCCCAGTCCTCGAGCGCGCGGGCGATCCCGGCGAGGCCCAGCGCATCGTGGGCATCGGGGCGCTGTCGCTCGGCGGCGTCTCGCTCGCGATCGGGCTCGGGACCTTGTTCGCAGGCCTCGACGCGACGCCGCCCGATCGCGAGCCCTTCTTCGACGTGGCGCGCGGGACGCTGATCGCGGGCGGCGTGCTCGTGGTCGCGGGGATCGTCCTCGTGCTGACGGCGGAATGACTCACGCTCACGCGGCGCGCGCGAACCTCACACCGCGCGAGGCCTTGGCCCGCGCCCTCCCTCGCTTGCGCTCGACCTCGAGCGCGACGAGGTACTCGTCGAAGTCGACCTGCATGGTGTGGCGCGCGCTCGGCACGTAGCGCTCGAGCATGCCGGCGCGCTCCTCGTCGATGTCGCGCTCCACGTCGGCGGGCTCGGGCAGCGCATAGCGTCCCTCGAGGTGCTCCGCGATCCACTCCGACTGCGCGTCGGCGAGCGGCATGATCGCGCCCAAGGGCTGGAGCAGGCCCACGAAGAAGAGGCCGGGGATCCGCGGGTGGAAGACGCGACGGAAGAGCGGCAGATCGTTGTCCTTCGCGCGGACGAACGACGGCTCGAAGAAGGGGAAGCTCACCTTGTAGCCCGTGCAGTAGACGAGCACGTCGGCCTTCTCCGCGCTGCCGTCGACGAAGTGGATCGTGTCGCCGTCGAGGCGCGCGATGTTGGGGCGATAGGTGATCGCGCCGTGGCTCAGGCGATCGAGGATGCGCCCGCTGATCGTCGGGTGCGCGGAGCCGAAGCGGTGATCGGGCTGGGGAAGGCCATAGCGCGCGAGGTCGCCGACCGCGACCTTGAGCAGGCCCTCGCCGATGCGACGACGCACGCGGAACGGAAGCCGCGGATCGACGAAGATCGTGTCGAGCGGCCGACCGAAGAGGTACTTCGGCACGATCCACGCGCCGCGACGCGAGCAGAGGATCACGCGCTCGGCCACGTAGGAGGCCTCGACGGCGATGTCCATCGCGCTGTTGCCCATGCCGAGCACGACCACGCGCTTGCCCTGGAAGATGCTCGGCTCGTCGTAGGCGTGGGCATGAAGGACGAGACCGTCGAAGTGCCCGGGGAACGGCGGATCGGGCCAGCGCGGATCCCAGTGGTGGCCGTTGGCCACGATCACCGCGTCGTAGGTGCGCGTCTCGGTGCGAGGGCTCGCCCCGTAGACGTCGAGGGCCACGGTCACCTCGAAGCGGCCGTCGTCTCGGCGCGCGACGCGACGCACCTCGCTCTCGAAGGTGATCCTGCGGCGCACGTCGAAGGCATCGATGTACGACTCGAAGTAGGCCGCGATCTGCGCGTGGCTCGGGAAGTCCGGGTAGTCGCGCGGCATCGGGAAGTCGTGGAACTGCATGCGCTCGCGCGACGTGTTGATGTGCAGCCAGCGGTAGCAGGCGCTCATCCCGTTCTTGTTCCGATAGACCCAGTTGCCGCCGACGCGATCGCTCTTCTCGAAGCAGTCGAACGCCAGCCCGTGCTGCGAGAGCACCTTGGCCGCGGCGATGCCCGAGCTGCCCGCGCCGACGATGCACGTCTTGGGTTGCGTCATGGTGCGCGAGCCTACCCGACCGACGCCCCGCCTCGCTGCGCAAGCGCGTGCGCACGACCGAGAGCGCGAATCCTTCGCGTCGAGAAACGCTCTCTGCGTGGGAGAACGCTTGAGGCGCTCGTGGGCTCGCGCTTAGAGTCCGCCGCGGAGGACACATGAACATCACCGCTCGCGCTCTCTCGATTCTCTCGGCCGCTGGTCTCTCGCTCGCGCTCACCGCATGTGGCGGTGGTGGCGGCGGTGGCGGTGGTGGTGGTGGCGGCGGTGGTGGTGGTGGTGGCTCGAGCGGCGGCGAGTCGAGCTACGCAGGCCCCATCGCCTCGACGGACGTCGCGCTCGGCCAGCAGCGCTACGACTCGCGCTGCGGCAACGCGTGCCACAGCTCGGGAGGCGGCCCGGCGCTCGCGAACATCGGCTGGACCCCGGAGCGCATGCGCCGTCAGATCCGCGAGGGCTCGGCGAACATGGCCGCCATCGGTCCGGCCCGCCTCTCGGACGAGGACATGGAGGCCGTGCTCGCGTACATGGTGACGATCGGTGGCGTGAGCGACGGCAGCGCGCAGCCGGCTGCGGAGACTGCACCCGCGCAGTGATCCGACGCGCCCGCGACGTGCTCTCAGCGTCGCGCGCCCTGCATGTCGACGTGCTCGATGCCTCCGATCACGTCGTCTTCGTCACCGAAGTCGAGCCCGTCGTCGTGGGTCGCGCCCACCGGCGGGCTCGTCCGTTGCGTCCGCGGACCGCGGACCGTGCGGCGCGGAGGGCTCGCCTCGGGCGCGGGGGTCACGGCCACCGAGGGCGCGACCAGCGCGGGCGCCTCGTCGACCTCGGCGCTCGAGGGCGGCGCGACCGCGGGGACGGTCACCACGACCTGCCGCTCGACCTCGACGACGCGCGGCGCCCGCTGCGCCTGGGCCTCGAGCAGCGCGGCGAGCCCCGCGGCCACGACGCTCGCGAGCCCGAACGCGATCGGCCAGAGCCGCGTGCTCGAGGGGCGCGCCTCGCGATCGCTCGACGCGCTCGCGACCACGCGCTGGTGCATGCGCTCGCGCTCCGCCTGGACGCGCGCGAGCTCGGGCTGGAGCGCGAGGATGCGCGCGTCCTGCGCGATCGCCGCGACGACGCGAAGCCGCGCCTCGGCCTCGGCGATGGCGCGCAGCTTCTGGGCCTGCGCCTCGGCGCGCCGGCTCGCCTCCGCGCGCTCGCTCTCCTCGCGCTCGCGGGCGCGGCGCGTCTCTTCTTGCT
>JAIBCE010000308.1 GCA_019694315.1 Sandaracinaceae bacterium | reverse complement strand
GCAGGCGCCTGGCCTCGCTCGAGTCCTCGGCGCGTGAGGTCGACGCCGACGTCGCGCGGCTCGCCGCGATCGGCACGCTGGCGCTCGGCGACACGATCCTCGACGCCGCGCACGGCCTCGGCGACGTCGCGCTCTGGCGCGCGCGCCTCGACGCGCTCGACGACAAGGCCCGCGCGTCGCGCGAGGAGCGCCTCTCCCTCGAGGCGCGCATCGCCGACACGCAGGCCGAGCTCGCCGCCCACGAGCGGCGCCTGGCCGTCGAGCAGCGCGTCACCGCGCGCGAGCGCGCCACGCTCTGGCTCTCGGTCGCCCGCAGCACGGGCTCGGCCGACGTCGAGATCGAGCTCGAGTACTCCGTCGCCAACGCCTGCTGGCGGCCTCTGCATCGCGCGGAGCTCACCGACGAAGAGACCGCCTCCGTCGGATCGCTCGCCTTCCGCACCGACGGCTGCGTCTGGCAGCGCACCGGCGAGGCCTGGCCCGACGTGTCCCTCGTCTTCTCCACCGAGCGCTCGGCGCGCGAGGCCTCGCCTCCGCTGCTCCAGACCGACCGCCTCGGCGTGCGACGTCGCGCCACGACCACGGCCGTGTCGGTGCGACAGGAAGAGATCGCGACCACTGGAGAGGGCATGGCCAGCGGCTCGGCGAGCGCCGATCTCCCTGGCGTCGACGATGGCGGCAGCGCCCAGCGCCTCGTCGCCGACGGCCGCGTCACGGTCCAGAGCGACGGCCTGCCGCACCGCGCGACGATCGGCTCGTTCCAGACGCGAGCCGAGCTCTCGCTCCGCGCCGTGCCCGAGGTGATCGCCGCCGTCCTGCGTCGCTCGCTCCAGAGCAACGACTCGCCGCGCCCGCTCCTGGCCGGCCCCGTGGAGCTCGTCCGCAACGGCGGCTTCGTGGGCCGCACCGCGATGAAGTTCATCGCGCCCGGCGAGCGCTTCGAGCTCGGCTGGGGCCCCGAGGGAGCGCTTCGCCTCGTGCGCGAGGAGACGTCACGCGAGGGCGATCCGGGACTCCTCTCGTCGCAGCGCCTGCGCCTCGTCGATCGCACCCTGCGCCTCTCGAACCTCGGCCCCACGCCGCTCAGCCTCGAGATCCTCGAGCGCATCCCCGTGAGCGAGCTCGAGAAGGTGAAGGTCGCCCTCGACCCCAAGCGCTCGCACAAGGGCGCCACCGCCGACGAAGACGGCATGGTCCGCCTACCCCTCACCCTGCCCGCGCGCGGCACCGCCACCGTCACCCTCGGCTTCGAGCTCCGCGCCGCCGCCGACGTCGTCGGCCTCCCCTACTGACCCGGGGTCACTCCACGCCTCGTAACCCTCCGATTTCCTTGGCCTCCTGCGGGCAACTTGACGCGACTCTCCGTTCGGGCAGCCCCCGACCGATTCGCCTTGCACGCGCGACCTCCGTACTGCTCGCAGCTCTGGCGGCGCTCTCGCTCGCCGCCACTGCGCTCGCCGTGCCTCCGCGAGCACACGCGCAAGCAGCCTCGCCGAGACAGCCCTCCGGCACCGTGACGCTCGCCCTCGGCGGCGACGTCATCTTCGACGCGCCCATCGAGTACGTCGTGCGCACCCGCGGCGCGCACGACGACGATCCCCGCGCCTACGACGAGCTCTTCGCCGATCTCGCCCCGCGCCTGACGTCTGCCGATCTGGCGATCGTGAACCTCGAGACGCCCGTGGGCACACGCGTCCGCGAGCGCAGCGAGGCGCGCGACTACCCGACCTTCGCTGCCCCACCCGCGTTCCTCGCCTCGCTCGCCGCTGCGGGCGTCGACGTCGTCACCGTGGCGAACAACCACGCCTACGATCAAGGCGTCGGGGGCCTGGCGCGCACCCTCGCCCACGCGCGCGAAGCGCGGATCACGCCCACGGGCACCACCGACGGCGCGGGCTTCTCGGTCGTGGCCGTCCGCGGGCTCCGCATCGCCATCGTCTCGCTCACGCAGGGCACGAACCACCGTGTGGCGCAGGACGAGCCCACGTCGCCGCGCGTGCACCTCTTCGACACCGAGCGCCTCACCACCCTCGTACGCGAGGCGCGCGCCGCGAGCGACGTGGTGATCGTCGCGCTCCACTTCACCGACACCGGCGAGCACATGCCCACGCACGGCATGCGCGTCTGGGGCCGCCGTGCCGCCGAGGCCGGCGCCGATCTCGTCGTCGGCCACGGCCCGCACGTGCCCTCCGAGCTCGAGATCGTCGAGGTCGGCGCGCGACGCGTTCCGTTCTTCTCGTCGCTCGGCAACCTCGTGGCCGCGATGCACGCCGACGAGCACGCCGAGCGCACGCGCGAGGTGCACGTGCGCGACGCGGTGCTCGCCATGCTCCGGGTGCACGTCGATCACGGCGTCGTCCACGTCGACCCGCCCGAGCTCGCCACGTTCTGGATCGACGACGCACGCAGCGCCTCGCACGCCGTGCCATTCACGCGCCCCGTCGCCATCGACGCCTCGTCGCGTGACGCGCTCGGTGCCCGCGCACGCCGCCTCGCCTCGCTCTTCCGCACCACGCCCGCCGCGGTCTCACCCCCCCACGAGCCCATCACGCTCGCCTCTGCGGGCGCGGCCGCGCTCCCCCCCACGTCGCGTGTGCCTGCGCCTCCTTCACCTGCCGCGCCTGCCGCGATCCCCGCACCGGCACGCGACGCTTCGCGAGCCCCCACGCCGCCGTCGCCCGCGGCCGAGCCGCTCGGCGTCACCTTTCGCTGCGGCAGCGCGACGGAGTCGTCCGTCGACGACGCCGCGCTCCGCGCGTGGGCCGCGCGCAGGCGCGCGAGGCCCTCGATCCACCTCGAGGTGGTGAGCACCCGCTGCGAGGGCGAGCCTCCATCGCTCGCCGAGCGCCGCGCCCGCCGGGCCGCCGGCCTCCTCGCCGTCCTCGGCCCCTCGCGCTCCCGCTTCACCTGGCGCGCAGGCCCCGTCGCGCCGAGCCCACCGAGCGTGACGGGCGAGCCCCGATGATCGCGTCGCTCACCGACCACGAGCGTCGATGAGTGGTGGGCCTGGGGCGCTGGGCCTCAGAGGACACGAGCCGTCACCACCTCGCCCATCCCCGTGGTCCGCGGAGCCGGAGCGGACGCAACCCGCGGCGACGTCCGCCGACAAGCCGGCCCATCATGGCCCGCCGTCGACACTTCGCGCCGAATCAGGATCTCGTCCACGTCTCGTTCAAGTGCGTCTGCGATGCGTTCCTGATGCGGCCTGACGCGTATGCGAGCTTCGTGGTGGCGAGCGCGCTCGAGCAGGCCGCGGAGAAGTACGGCGTGCGCATCCACGCCCTCTGTTTCCTCTCGAACCACGCGCACCTGCTCCTGGGCATCCAGGGCTGTCGGCTCGACAGCTTCATGCAGTACCTCAAGAGCGTGATCGCCCTCGCGCTCAACGTGCACCACGAGCGTGACGGGGCGTTCTTCAAGCGGCGCTACCGCGCGGAGCCCATCCTCTCGAACGACGCCGCCGTGGGCATCGAGCAGTACGTGCACCAGCAGGCGGTGAAGCACGAGCTCGTGGAGCGTGCCGTGGAGTGGGCGGGGCTGTGCTCGTACGCCGCCATCATCGACGGTCGCTCGAGCATCGAGGTGAGCTGGTTCGACGAGGCGAGCTGGCGCGAGTCGGGCGGCCGTCGCGACGCGCGCAGCGACTTCGTACGCAAGGCGTCGATCCCGCTCACGCCCCTGCCGCATCGCGTGGGCCTGACGGAGCGTGAGCTCCGCACCCACCGACGTGCGCTCGAGGAGAACATGAAGGACTTCGAGGCCCAGGTCGCACGCAAGCGCCGCGACGACGGCGCGAGGCGGCTGCCCAAGCCGTCGAGCTACGCGACGCAGGATCCGAACGGCAGGCCGTCGGGACGCCGCCAGAAGAAGGAGACGCCGCAACCTCTCGCGCACGGGACCGACGCGCAGGTGCAGGCCTACGAGCGGGCGTACGCCGAGGTGATGGTGGCCTACGCGAACGCGTCCAAGCGCTATCGCGAGACAGGCACGCTCTGTCCGTTTCCGGCAGGGACGTTCCCGCCGCGGATTCCGACGCCCCGAGAGGTGCTCTAGCCCAGCACGTGGAGCACGAGAGTCTCGCCCTCGCGACGCGCGAAGGCGGACGTGTCCCCGCCGGCCACCGTGCCGAGCGGGGCGGTCGTGTTCCGTCGCCGCGTGGCGCAGTCGACCGGAATCTCGACGGCGAGGGTCGATTCGCCGGCTCGGGACGCTGGCCGAGGACCTCGTCAGCAGGCATCCGCCCGCGCCAAGGCATGCACTTCCGGCATTGCTCTGACCTCGCCCCACCGGCGCGGCGCGGCATTGCTCTGACCTCGCGTCGGAGGGCTCTGACCTCTGCCGCTCGCGTCGACCTCGGCCGCTTCGCCGCGGCGGGGCGGCGGGGTCTGACCTCGGCCGCCCGCTTCGCCGCTCGACTACTTCTTCCCGCCCTGCGGCGCGAGCGGGGCCTTGCCCTCGGACGCGCCCGTGAGGAAGTAGCGCGTGCCGCGCTTCTCGCCTTCCTTGCGGATCGAGCGCGCGCCGAGGAGGTTCGTGATCGGGAGGGCGAGATCCTTCGACGGCACCCCGAGGGCCTTCGCGATGGCCTCCACGCCCTGGCCTGGGTGCGCGGCGAGGTGAGCCTTGATCGTGCGGGCCGCAGCCGCGACGTCTTCCGCAGACCGGCGCGTTCCCTTCTTCACGCGCTTCACGGCCGGGACGGACGCCTGGGTGCTGGGCGACGGGGCGACCTTGGGCGCGCTGCTCGATGCGCCGCTCGCCTTCGGTGCGGCCGGCTTCGCCGCGGCTGCGGTCAGCGAACTCTGCTTGGCAGCCGACGCCCCGCCGAGCGCTGCCTGGACCGCCTCCAGCGCGGCTGTCCGAATCAGGGTCTCGAGCTCGGACACGAAGGCGGAGACACGGGCGTCGATCTCTCGGTTGCTCATCCGCGCGCTTGTCGCGTGAACCTCTCGTCTCGGTCAAGCGCGATGCGGTGCCGGCGCGCTCGCCCGGCCCGCGGGTGACCGCGATCGCCCGCGGATCACGTGGTATAGGGCGGGCCCTTCATGTCGAGCCCCGACGACGACGCACGTCGCACGCGCCAGCTGGCCCTCGCGGCCACGATCGCGCTCGCCGTGTTCCTGCTCGGCGTCGCCACCGCGATCGATCGCGCCTACTTCGCGAACGCGATCACGGTCTCGTGGCGGCAGCAGGATCCCGCGGTGACCGATCCCGCGACGCACGACTTCGAGGTCACGCGCACCGTCGAGCACCGCATCTCGTTCTCGCACGCCCACCGGCCCGTCGCCCGCTACATCCAGGGCTGGAACTACGATCGCCTGCCACCGCCGATGTCGCCGCCCATCGACGCGATGATCCTGGCGCACCTCGAGATCCCGCCCGGACCCAACCGCTTCGTCGACACCGAAGGGAGCGGTCAGCGCGCGGTCACCGTCGACGGCGCGCCCGTGCCGGCCGACGGCCTCCCCCCCGGGCATCACTGGCTCGAGGTCTGGTGGCACGATCGCAACCCCAGCGAGCGCACGCACCTCGAGCTCATGTGGGGCACGAGCCGCCGCGGCCTCGATCCCATCCCACGCAGCCAGCTCACGAGCGCCATCGGCGCGTGGCCCGCCTCGCGCAAGGTCTACTGGGCCCTCGCGCTCGTCGTCGCGCTCGGCGCGAGCCTGCTCCTCGGCCGCGCGCTGCTCGTCACCGATCTCGCGCGCCGCCATCGCCTCGAGCACCTCGCCACGCTCGTCATCCTCTTCTTCGCGCTCGCGTTCCGCTTCTTCGACTACGACGTGATGCCGCAGTACCTCGAGAACGGCGACGAGCTGTTCGCGCTGTGGAACGGCTGGTCGATCCTCCACGACGGAACCCCGCGCGGCTGGACGCTCTGGCCCGGCAGCTACGGGGGCCAGCCGATCACGATGACGCTCATCTCGATGCACGGCGTCGAGTGGCACGTGATCGAGCCGTACTTCGAGCACCCGCCGCTCCTGCATCTCCTCGTGGGCGCGGCCGCCATGCTCGGGGGCGCCGACGACTGGTCGCACACGCGCCTCATGCACGGGCGCCTCGTGCCCATCTTCCTCAGCACGCTGAGCACGTGGCTCGTCATCGTCCTTTCGCGGCGGCTCGACGGACGCCGCAGCAGCACGCGCCTCGGGCCCTACTTCGCGGGGCTCTTCTATGCCGTGCTCCCCACCATCGCGGTGCAGGGCCGCGTCATCAAGGAAGAGGCGATCCTCACGCCGCTCGTGATCGGCGCCGTGCTCTCGTTCTTCCGCTGGCGCGACGAGGGACGAAAGACGCGCGACGTGGTGATCGCCGCGGTGCTCGCCGGCGCGTGCATGCTCGCCAAGGTCACGGGCCTCGCCGTCGTGGCCGCGCTCGTCATGCTCTTCGCGTACGAGCGCGCCCACAAGGAAGGCCTTCGCGCGGGCGTGATCGGCGCGGCCGTGGCGAGCCTCTTCCCGATCTTCGGCGCCGTCATCAACTGGCAGGTCTTCCTCGAGACGCAGCGCCTGCAGGGCGGACGCCCCACGCACTTCAACCTGTTCCTGCGCTTCTTCGACGACGGCATGATCAACATGACGTTGATCGGCCGGGGCTGGCTGCTCTTCCTCTGGCTCGCCACCGTCGCGACCGCGCTCGCGCGCCCCCGACGCGACAGCATCGCGCTCTACATGGTCCCTCTCTTCTACCTGACGGCCATCGGCCTCGGGTCGGGGAACTGGACCTACGGCTGGTACATCTCGCCCGTCGTGCCCTTCCTCTGCGTGGGCGTCGGCCGCTTCCTCGCCGATCTCTGGGAGAGCCCGGAATTCGTGCGCGGCTGGCTCTTCTCGCTCACGGGCGTGATGTACGGCTTCAACTTCGTGCTCGACCCCGACTTCGCGAGGCAGGGCGGCAACTGGCCCGAGATCCGGCGCGAGGTCACCGCGCTCCTCGCGCTCCAGCTCACGCCCTACGCGCTCGTCACCGCGTATCCGCGCCTTCGCCCCTTCGCCCGCGCCATGACCGCCCTCTGGGTCGCCGCCGTCGTCGTGCTCTCGGGCTGGTTCATCACTCACTACGACACCTACTACGACATCTACCGAGACTTCGATCGCGACGCGTACTTCGATCGGTGAGCGGCGTCGCGCCACGCGACGTACGATGCGCGCACGCATGGACGACGACGAGAAGGCCGACATCGCGCGACGAGGGCTCGGGCTGATCGAGCGCGCCGAGCAGACGAGCGTCGAGGGGCTGAAGGAGGCCGCGCTCGAGGGCGCCCGCGAGCGAGCGCAGCGCGCGGTGCTCGGAGGCGTGCGTGCGGTCGCGGAGCTCACGGGCACCGCGCCGAAGCGGCCTCGCGTGGGCCCGTCCGCGGAGGCGATCGAGCACACGCTCGCGCGCATGGAGGCCGAGAGCACTGCGGCGTTCGACGCCGAGCTCCGCGCGTCGGTGGGCGCGGCGCGCGCACGCGAAGAGGAGCGTGAGCGCGACGTCGAGGCGGCCGAGGCCGCGGCGCTCGCCACGCTCCGTCGCTCGTTTCCCGCCGAGTCCAAGGAGCTCGCGCTCTTGCTGTTCGCGTGCGTGGATGTGCTCGAGGATCTGGCGGAGATCGACGACCCACCGTCTGCCGCCGAGCTCGCACGCAAGGAGGCGCTGCTCTCGCGGATCGGCGAGCTGCTCGCGCCACGCGCCGAGCCCGCGCTCCGGAGCTTCGTCGATCACGTCGTGTCGCTCAGCCGGGCACGCCGCGGCCCGGCGCGCTGATCACGAAGGGCCGCTCACTCGAAGCTGACCTCGGCGAGGCTGCCGCCGAGGTTGTGCCAGCTCCGCACCACCACGCGCACACGCTCCACGTCGTCGACGCCGATCTCGTGACGCACCGGGTTGCGCGCCGGCGAGAACGGCACGGTGCCCTCCACGCTGCGCGCCAGCTCGCCGTGCGCCCACACCTCGATCGTGTACTCGCGCATCGCGCGATCGAGGTGCGGCGGGTTCGAGCCGTTGACGATGGAGACGGCCTCGATGCGACGCGGCGTGCCCACGTGGATGTCGAGCCAGCCGCTCGAGCGATCCGGGAGCACCCACTCGGTGTCGACGTTGCCGTCGATCGCGTTCGCCGGCGCGAACTGGTCGTTGTTGCCGAAGTACGCCGAGGCCTCCACGTAGGTGCCGCTCGGACGGCGGAGCGCGAAGTAGAGCCCCGCGACGACGCCGATCACGACGAACGCGGCCAGGGCGAGGCGGTTGCGGCGCTTGGCGCTCACCTGCGCGGGCGTCAGCGCGGAGGGGTGGATCTCGCGATCGATCGCCACACGCGCAGCGAGCACGCGGTGAAACGACGTGGCGTGCTCGGCGGTGACCTGCTCGTCGAGGCGCGGCGGCGACGACGCGCGCGTCGCCTTCACCACGGCCTCCACGTCATCGAGCAGCGAGCGACCCGCACCTCGCCCCTCGAGCGTGCGTCGCCAGCCGATGGCCTTGGCGTCGCCCTCGGACGACTTGGGGTCGGAAGCGCTCGGCGCGGCGTCCGAGGCCTTCGCCTCGCCTTCGGGAGACATCGCCTCGCCTTCGGAAGACTTCGCCTCGCCTTCGGAAGCCTTCGCCTCGCCTCCGGAAGACTTCGCCTCGCCTTCGGAAGCCTTCGCCTCGCCTTCGGAAGCCTTCGCCTCGCCTTCGGGAGACTTCGCGTCGCCTTCGGGAGACTTCGCGTCGCCTTCGGGAGCCTTCGCGTCGCCTTCGGGAGCCTTCGCGTCGTCCGAGCCCTCTGCGCGCTTCGCGTCGCCTGCGGGGCGCTTCGCCTCCGGCGCGGTAGCCTTCGCCTCACCGGTGGGAGCCACCTCGAGCCAGCGCACGGCGGCGAGCGCCTGCTCGAGCGACTCGTTCGCGAGCTTGATCGCCTCGGACGGATGGCCGTTGTCGAAGAGCGACTCCGCGGCGTCGGCCTTCTGGCGGCTCAGCGCGAGATCCTCGGCCACGCCCTTGCGCACGCTCTCGGGCGTCGTCTCCGCCGCGCGCTGGGCGCGGGCCAGCGTGAACGACTCCGCGATCCGCTCGGTGAGGGTCAGTTGGGGCACGGCGCGACTTGTAGCGCATCCCTCGGGATCGCGTCACGGGCGGTCGCGGTGAGGCGTGTGGCGCCGAGCCGTGCTTGCGTCTACGTTCGCGGCCCCATGCGCTCCTGGCCCCGCTTCGTCCTCGCCTCGCTCGCGCTCGCCGCGCTCGCGCTCGCGAGCGCCTGCACCCCGCGCATCGGCGACGGCTGCTCGAGCTCGACCAACTGCTCGATCAACGGCGACCGGGACTGCGACCTCACGCAGCCACACGGCGCCTGCGAGGTCTTCGACTGCCAGGCCGATCAGTGCCCCGACGACGCCGTGTGCACGCGCTTCCACCCCGACGAGCC
>JAIBCE010000307.1 GCA_019694315.1 Sandaracinaceae bacterium | reverse complement strand
CTCGCCTGCGGCGGCCCCGCCGGCGCCGACGGACGAGATTCACTCCGAGACAGCCCTCGAGGGACCAGGCTCGCCCGTGCAAGCCTCGGCCGACACACCCGACGACGTCGGGCCCGCGGTCGATGTGCCCCCACAGGTCGAAGCACCTCGTGACGCGACCGAGCCCTCGACCGGAGCCACCACGGCGACGCCCGGCCGCTCGCGGAGCCGACCGCACGCGACGACGACCGCGTCTGCGCCGCCGACCCCGGCCCCCGCTCCGAGCGCCGAGACGCCACGCACCAGCCCGGCGCTCGAAGCCAACCCCTACCTGACGCCCTGAGCCCTCGATGTCGCGCACACCTCGCACGCTCGTCGCGCTCGCGCTCGGCGTCACCTCCACCGGCTGCATCGACACCTTCGACTCCGCGCTCTTCATGCGGGATGTCGGCGTCGACGCCACAGCGCCCGACGCGCCGACGATGGACGCCTTCGAGCGCGACGCCGCCGCGGATCCCGACGCCTTCGTCGTCCTCGACGCGCCCGCGCTCGACGCGCCTGCGCTCGACGCCGCGAGCGATGCGCCACCGAGCGATGGCGGCCCGCCGCTCTTCTCCGTCGCGGACTACTGCACGACCGCGCCCGAGCTCGTGCTCTCCGGCGCCTCGCGCACGATCGCCATCGACACGCGCGGCCTCGTCGACGACGGCTCGGCCGACATCGCGATGTGCCTCCGCACCGCGCCGGTCGGGCCCGACGGCTTCTTCCGCATCCACTCGGCCGCAGGCCAGCGCTGGCACTTCCACTTCCGCCACGTCGGCGACGAGAACCCCGCGCTCTTCGTCCTCAACGCGTGTGACCCGCGCGCGTGCGCCGACAACCAGGTCGTCAACAACTGCCCCATGGGCGCCGACGAGCACCTCACGTTCCAGCCGTCGGTCGAGCGCGACTACTACGTGGGCCTCGACAGCTACGTGATGGGCGAGGGCCTCACGGGCTCGCTCGAGGTGTACCGGCCCACGTGCGGCAACGGCATGCTCGAGCACAGCGAGACGTGCGACGACAGCAACACGATGCCGGGTGACGGCTGCGACGAGCAGTGCCGCGACGAGATCACGGGCACGCTGATCGACCGCGCCGAGCTCGAGGTGAACGACGACCTCTTCAGCGCCAACCACGTCCTCTACACGTCGGGCAGCTCGATGCTCGTCACGGCTCGTGTGGCGACGGCGTGCGAGAGCGACTGGTTCGTCGTGGATCTTCCGCGCGCCGGCACGATCGCGGCCGAGCTGCGCACTGCCGCGGACGCGAGCTGCGCGGGCGTGCTCGACGTCCCCGATCCGTTCACGCTCGATCTCATCGCCTCCGACGGCCTCACGCGCGTCGGCTCCG
This sequence comes from Sandaracinaceae bacterium, assembly GCA_019694315.1. Lineage (GTDB taxonomy): Bacteria > Myxococcota_A > Polyangia > Polyangiales > Sandaracinaceae > JAFLCL01. The sequence goes on along the minus strand of JAIBCE010000307.1, from coordinate 8,057 downwards.
GCACGCTCTCCGGGGGCTGCCCGGGCATCGACCCTGCGCGTGACGCCTGGGCCTCGGTGCCCGCGGGCCGCTACTTCCTCCGCGTCTTCGGCGCCGTCGACACCGGCCGCCGCTTCGACTACGCGATGCGCCTCACCATCACGACGCCCTGACCAAACTCGCGTCGAGATCGATTGAGGCCGAGGGGCGCGCTTGATATGAGCGGCGCGCCATGGCCAAGCGCAAGCACCGCTTCACCGCGAAGAACGCCGATCGACACACGCTCTACCAGCTCAGCGTCCAGGCGCCCGAGCACGAGGTCGAGCTGCTCTCCCGCATGTACAAGCGTCACACCGGCAAGCGGGCGCTGACGCTGCGAGAGGACTTCTGCGGCACCGGCCTGCTCTGCTGCGCCTGGGCCGACAGCAAGAAGGACCGCGCGGCCACGGGCCTCGACATCGACGCGCCCACGCTCGCGTGGGGCCACGCGAACAACCTGACGCGGCTCTCGGCCGAGGCGCAGTCGCGCGTGACGCTGCTCGAGCAGAACGTGCTCCAGCCCACGCCCAAGAAGCACGACGTGATCTGCGCGTTCAACTACAGCTACCAGACCTTCAAGACGCGTGAGCTGCTGCTCCAGTACTTCCGCGCGGTGCACCGATCGCTCGCGAGCGACGGCATCTTCGTGCTCGATCTCCTGGGCGGCTGGGAGTCACGCCAGACGCTGAAGGAGCCGCGGGCCGTGGGCGAGAGCAAGCGCGAGGGCTTCACCTACGTCTGGCACCAGGCGAGCTTCGATCCGATCACCCACCACTTCCTCGCGCACATCCACTTCCACTTCCACGACGGCACGAAGCTCAAGAAGGCGTTCACCTACGACTGGCGCCTCTACACGATCCCCGAGATCAAGGAGCTCCTCACCGAGGCGGGCTTCGTGGGCCTGGACGTGTACTGGGAGGGAGACGACGGCGAGGGCGGCGGCAACGGCGAGTTCGAGCGCGTCGAGACCATCCACGACGATCCGGGCTGGAACACGTACATCGTGGCCAAGAAGCAACCCCCCACCGCAGGCTCCAAGGACGCCGCGCGGGCCGCGCGAGCCCGCTGAGGGTCCATGAGGCGCGAGCTCAGTCGATCGTCCCCGGCACGCCGACCGCGCCCATGCCGCCGGAGATGCGCTCACAGACCATGGGAGTGCCCGCGCCGGGCTTGAGATCCGCCGAGTCCTCCAGGATGCCGCGCGCAGTCTCGCCGATGCCAGGCATGACGGACTCGAAGTACGCCACGAGCTCGTCGATGGTGAGACCACCCGCGATCGAGACGTCGTCGAGCCCGAAGAGCGAGAAGTCGGCCTCGAGCACCGCGTCTCGGAGCACGATGGGGAACGGCACCCCGCCAGGGACGTCGACCGTGACCGCGAAGCTGCTGATCTGCGCGCGCAGGCGCCCTCCTGCGAGGCTACCGGGGGCGCTGGTCGCGATCGGCATCCCGCGATCGAGCCAGTGCTCTGCCGCGCTCACGACGCCGCCCGCCGGCGGGCACACGTCCGCGGCGCAGTCCGCTGGCTTCACGAGGAACACGTCCACGAGCACCGAGGCATCGTCGAGCGCGTCGTCGAGATCGTGCACACGCACCGCCACGAGCAGGGTCCCATCGGCCACCTGCGCCGCGATCTGGGCCTGGACGTCGAAGCCCGACGCGACGGCGTCGATCAGCGGGATGAGGTTGCCCACGAGCTGGTTGTCGACGCCCGTCGTGCCCGAAGGCGACACGAAGTCCACGGCGTAGTCCTCACACGTCGCCGTCCCGGTGCCGTCCGACACGCGCCCGTCGAGATCGAGACCAGGAGCGATGTTCATCATGGGACCCGTGGGCGCGTTCGGGACGTCGATCGACTGGAGGACGAACACGACCGACGCCGGCGTCGGCCCAGCATCGATCGCCGCGTCGCCGCGCAGACGAGCCGCGTCCGGGCTCACCCGCGCATCGAGCGCGACGTGGGCGTCCGGGACCGACGCGGCATCGAGCCCCGCGTCCGAGCCGCCGTCGGGCTGCCGGGCTGCGTCGAGCTCCACGATCGCGTCCGGCGTGCTCGGCGCATCGGGAGCGGTCTCTGGCCCCGGGCAGCCCCCGACCCAGAGCATCGCACCCACCGCCCCCGCGACGACGTTCCAGCTCCTCATGCGTCCTCCTGCCTCGGCGCAGAGCGTACCCTCTCCACTCGCCCTCGAACACCGCGACGGGGAAGCTCTCGCCGTCGTCACGGAGGATCATCGTGCCGCTCCGCCTCCTCGCTCCCCTCGCGCTCGCGCTCACCCTCGCGCTGGCGCTCGTGGTCGGCATCGTGGGGCACGCGCACGCTTGCTCGTGTGTGGAGCCTCGCCTCGAGCGAACACACCTTCCGGCCGACGGAGCGCGAGACGTCCCCACCGACGTGACGATCCACGTCTTTCTCCGAACGTTCACCGACGGCGCGCGACAGAGCCTCGGCGCCGAGTACCGCCTCCGCGATGCTGCAGGCGCGCTCGTGCCGCTCGACGCGACGGTGGTGAGCGATCGGCTCGATCTGAGGCCACGACACGCGCTCGTCGCGCACAGGACCTACACGCTCGAGCATGTGTTCGCGTTCGGCACCGACGGCGCGCGCCTCACCGACACCGAGCGCTTCTACGCGCGAGCGGGCACGGTGCGCGGTGTGTTCTATCCCGCCCTCCGCTTCACCACGGGCGCAGGGCCGCTCGCGGCCCGCACCGCGAGTCCTACCGTCCACGACGCGACCCTGCACTTCGCACAAGGCGGCGGTGACTGCGGTCCAGGCGCGGCGCTCTCGGTCGCGCCCGCACCGATCGCGGCGCGCGACTCGCTCGACCTCATCGAGCTGCGCGTGCGCGGCCTCGGCGTGGTGACCTCCGCTCCGGCCACCACCGATCGACTCTACGCCAGCGATCTGATGTGCAGCAGCGACCCCGTCACGCTTCCGCCCGGGCAGAGCGTCGAGTACCAGCTCGGCTGGCTCGACGCGTCGGGACGCGAGCTCGGCGCGACCGCGTGGGCCACCGTGCAGAGCAGCGTCCGTCGTCGATCGCGCACCGCGAGGGGGCCCATGCTGGCGAGCCCGGGATGGGCGAGCACGACGATCGTGCCTGCACCCCCGCCCGCGCCGCCGTCCGGCCCCCCGGGCTGCGAGAACGGCCTCGAAGAGACCTCACGCGCCGAGCTGGTCGCGACGGGTGCGCCGTGGGCCTTCGGAGATCGCGCCGCGATCGCGAGCGACGGCGCCACCGTGTGGGCGCTCTATCCGGGCCTCGGCGACGACGGCGCGGTCGCGCCGCTGCGCGCCTTCGCGATGGACGCCGCGCGCGCCTCGATCGCCGCGACGGCGCACGACACGACGCTCACGGGCAACCCCGAGGTGCTCACGACCACCGGCCACGGCCTCTACGCGATCACACGCACGTGGAGCCGCGATCTCTCGGCCACCGCGCAGCTCACCGCGCTCGCGCCGTCCGCCTCGGGCGCGCTCGGCGCGCGCTGGAGCGCGCCGATCGCGGGCCAGGTGGGCCGCTACCGCGCCGCGATCCACGGCAACCAGCTCGCGATCGCCTACGGGCGACGCGCGCCCGACTACAGCGAGTCGCTCTCGCTCGTGCGCTTCGATCTCCAGCGCGGCGTGATGCTCGAGCCCGTGCTCGACACCGCACAGGGCCTCGACACCAACGCAGAGGGGCCTGCGATCGCTGCCGTCGGCGAGGGCTTCCTCGTCGTGTGGCCGAGCGGTCAGGGCCTCATCTCGCGTGGGCCGCTCCGCACAGCGTCGTTCGGGGCAGGCGGCCTCGGCGCGATCGTCGACCTCGCCGTGCCCTCCTACTCGCCTCCCTCGCTGATCGGTGCCGGATCGGTGGCCGGTCTGGCGACGGGCTCGGAGCGCGGCGTGATCCTCGTGTCGGTGCTCGACGCGAGCGGGCACCTCTCGGCAGGACCGTTCGAGGTGAGCCGCGGCATCGGCGGCGACGACAACCGCAACCCGGTCGTCGCGTGGGACGGGCGGCGCTTCGGGGTGCTGTGGGAGACGCACCCCGACACAGGCGCGTACGTCGCGGTCGTGGATCCGAGCGGGCACGTCTCGGCCGCGCTGCGGATCGATCGCGCCGAGGTCAACGCGTCGGGCCTGGGCCTCGTCGCGACGACGCGCGGCTTCGTCGCCACCTACACCGGCGGCCACGGCGATCACGGAATGGCCGTCTCGCTCGCCTGCCGCGCGAGCGCGCCGGCGGGCCCTCCCGCCTCGATCGATCCGGCCTGAGCGCGAGCGCGGCTGAATGGCGATTCATTTCGGTTGACCCGACCGAGCCGCGCTCCCTACCTTTCGCGGCATGCCGGTGGACCCGACGCGAGCGACTTCGACGGCGAGCCCCGTCGATCCGACCGAACGCTTCCCAGTGCTCGCCTCGCGCCTCGACGCGCGCAGCGAGACCTTCGCGCAGAACCGCGACGCGAACCTCGCGACCATCGCGAAGCTCGACGCGGCGCTCGGCAAGGCCCGCGCAGGCGGTGGCCCCAAGTACAACGACCGCCACACCGAGGCGGGCAAGCTCTTGCCGCGTGAGCGCGTCGAGCGCCTCCTCGACGAGGGCAGCTACTTCCTCGAGCTCGCCGCGCTCGCAGGTCACGAGGTGAGCGGCCACGCGACGGGCGCGAGCGTGATCGGCGGTATCGGCGTGATCTCGGGCGTCGAGTGTCTGATCACGGCGAGCGAGGCCACCGTGAAGGGCGGCGCGATGAGCGAGCTCAGCGTCGTCAAGAGCGGCCGCCTCTCGGACGTGGCGGAGGCCAACGGCCTGCCGAGCGTGTCGCTCATCGAGAGCGCCGGCGCGGATCTGCCGAACCAGTCGAAGATCTTCGTGCCTGGCGGACGCGGCTTCCGCGATCTCACGCGGCGCTCGGAGGCTCGCACGCCCACGGTGTGCCTCGTGTTCGGGAGCTCCACCGCCGGAGGCGCCTACATCCCTGGCATGAGCGACTACGTCGTCATGGTGAAGAAGCAGGCGCAGGTCTACCTGGGCGGTCCGCCGCTCGTGAAGATGGCGACGGGCGAGGAGACCACGCACGAGGAGCTCGGCGGCGCCGAGATGCACTCGCGCGTGAGCGGCGTCTCGGACTACCTCGCCGACGACGAGCTCGACGCGATCCGCCTCGGCCGCGAGATCGTCGGCCACCTCAACTGGAAGAAGCAGGGCCCGCCTCCCCGCGCGCGCGTCGAGGAGCCAGTGCACTCCTCCGAGGATCTGCTCGGCATCGCGTCGGCCGACGTGCGCATCCCCTTCGACGCACGCGAGGTGATCGCGCGCGTCGTCGACGGCTCGCGCTTCAGCGAGTTCAAGCCTCTCTACGGACCGGAGCTCGTGTGCGGCTGGGCGCACATCCACGGCTACCCCGTGGGCATCCTCGCGAACAACGGCATCCTCTTCACCGCGTGCGCGAACAAGGGCGCGCAGTTCATCCAGCTCTGCAACCAGAGCAACATCCCCATCGTCTTCCTCCAGAACATCGTCGGCTTCATGGTCGGCCGGAAGTACGAGGAAGAGGGCATCATCAAGGCGGGCGCCAAGATGATCAACGCGGTGTCGAACAGCACCGTGCCCGCGATCACGATCATGATGGGCGCGAGCTACGGCGCGGGGAACTACGCCATGGCCGGGCGCGCGTACGCGCCGCGCTTCGTCTTCAGCTGGCCCAACCACCGCATCGCGGTGATGGGCGGCAAGCAGCTCGCCGGCGTGCTCGACATCATCCAGCGCGAGGCCGCCGCCAAGAAGGGCGAGGCCGTCGACGAGATGAAGCTCTCGGTGATGAAGCAGATGGTGGAAGGGCAGGTCGAGATGGAGAGCGACCCGTTCTTCGCGAGCGCGCGAGTGTGGGACGACGGGATCATCGATCCGCGCGACACCCGCAGCGTGCTCGGCATCACCCTCTCCGTCTCTCACACCTTGCCCGTCGAAGGCACGACCCGCTGGGGCGTCTTCCGACACTAGTACGTCGGTTCAGAAGTTCGATCCGGATTCGCTGTTCAGTCCGGAGCGAACTGCTGGAACGACGTACTAGAAGAACCCGGAACGGAGTTCCGGGCAGTGTTACTAGTCGTTGGCGCCTTCGGCGCGGCCGGGGGCTCGACCCCCGAACCCCCATCGCTCCTTCGTCGCTTCGCTCCTCCATCGCTCGCGCCTCGAGGGGGCTTCGCCCCCGCCGGCCGGCTCCCCATCAGACGTCGAACGCGATCACTCGGGCAGGTCATGAAGAGAGACATCCAGAAGCTCCTGGTCGCGAACCGCGGCGAGATCGCGAGTCGCATCTTCCGCACGGCGCACGCCATGGGCATCGCGACCGTGGCGGTGTTCTCCGACGCCGACGCCGAGCTCCCGTTCGTACGCGACGCGGCCGAGGCGTTCCGGCTCGGTCCGGGCCCCTCTCGCGAGTCCTACCTGCGCATCGATCGTCTCCTCGAGGCCGCCAGAGTCACTGGCGCCGACGCCGTGCACCCCGGCTTCGGCTTCCTCGCGGAGAACGACGCGTTCGCTCAGGCCGTGATCGACGCAGGCCTCACCTGGGTCGGGCCGAGCCCCGCTGCGATCCGTGCGATGGGCCTCAAGCGCGAGGCCAAGATCACCGCGCAGAAGGCCGGTGTGCCGGTGATCCCCGGCTACTCGGGCGACGACCAGAGCCTCGCGGCCTTCGAGCGGGCGGCGGTGGAGATCGGCTTTCCGCTCCTCCTCAAGGCCTCGGCGGGCGGCGGCGGCAAGGGCATGCGCATCGTGCGCGGAGCGGCCGAGCTCGCCGCTGCCTACGAGAGCGCGCGACGCGAGGCCGAGAGCGCGTTCGGCAACCCCACCCTCATCGCAGAGAAGTACGTCGAGCGACCGCGCCACATCGAGATCCAGATCCTCGGCGACGAGCACGGCCACGTCGTGCACTTCATGGAGCGCGAGTGCTCCGTGCAGCGTCGTCACCAGAAGATCCTCGAAGAGGCACCGTCGGTCGCGATCGCCGCCGCGATCCGCGCGAAGATCGGCGAGGCCGCCGTCTCGCTCTGCAAGGCGATCGGCTACACCAGCGCGGGCACCGTCGAGCTCGTGCTCGCGCCGAGCGGAGACTTCTTCTTCCTCGAGGTGAACACCCGCCTCCAGGTCGAGCACCCCGTCACCGAGGGCATCCTGCCGGGCCTCGATCTCGTCGAAGAGCAGCTCCGCATCGCACGCGGAGAGCGCTTGCGCTGGGACGCCGCGCGCGTGGCCTCGACGTACACCGGATGGTCGATCGAGGTGCGGCTCTGCGCCGAGGATCCGGCCAACGATTTCCTGCCGCAGAGCGGCCGCATCGACGACTTCCACCTCCCGCCGCGCGTGGCCTCCGCACCGTGGCTGCGCATCGAGTCTGCGATCGAGCGAGGCTCGGTCGTGAGCATCCACTACGACTCGATGATCGCGAAGCTCATCGTGCGCGGTGCCTCGCGCGACGAAGCGATCCAGCGCCTCCGACTCGTGCTCTCGAGCCTCTCGGTGCCCGGGATCCGCACGAATCGCGCGTTCCTCCTCGCGCTCCTCCAGCACCCCGCGTTCGTCCGCGGAGAGCTCGACACGCACTTCATCGAGACGCACCTCGGGCCTGCACGCAGCGCGCAGCCGTCGAGCCTCGAGATCGCGCGCGCGGCCTCCATCGCGGCCCTCGTCACCGGAGCGCTCCGATCCCGCGAGCGCAGCCTCCTTCCCGCGCTGCCGGCCTCGTTCCGCAACAACCGCGGCGCGCCCGAGCGCGTGGTGCTGCGCGTCGAGCTCGCCGCTGGCGGCGACGGAGACGCCGCGGTCGAGCACGTGGTCGGGCTCACGCCACGACGCGACGGCTCGCACGACGTGTCGTGCGGCGATGCGCGATGGACGAGCCGCGTGGTGTCGCTCTCGCTCGAGCCCGGCGACCACGCCGAGCGTGTCGTGGCCGCAGTGGTCGACCTCGGAGATCACCGACTCGAGGCGCGCGTGATCGTCGACGAGGAGCGTGTGCACGTGCACGTCGCGCCCACGACGGTG
>JAIBCE010000306.1 GCA_019694315.1 Sandaracinaceae bacterium | reverse complement strand
GCGCTCGATCGCTTCGAAGAGGTCACGAACCTGCTCGAGCACCTCGACCGTGGGCTTGTGGCGGAGGTCGCGAAGGAGCGAGAGCGCGAGCTCGGCGAGCGCGCTGAGGAGGCGGGCCTCGAGCTCGCCAGAGCTCGTCTTCGCGAGGTCGTCGACGACGTAGCGAAAGCGCGGGACGAACGAGAGCACCTCGGGGCTGCGATGCGGCAGCGCGAAGAGCTCCTCGAAGCGCCGCGGTGCCGTCCACCCCTCGGGCGCGTGCGAGACGACGATGGGCACCACGAGCGGCAGCGCGTCTGTCGGACCTTCGCCGAGCACGCGCTCCCAGATGCGCACCATGTAGCGGAGCAGCCGGAAGGCCATGCGCTCATCGACGGTGCTCTGGTGCTCGAAGAGCAGGTAGAGGAGCAGGGGTCTGCCCTCGAGGTGGACGCTGTAGAGGAGATCGCTGTGCCGCTCCTTGAGCGCCTCGTCGACGAAGCTGCCGCCCGCGAGCGCCAGCGTCGACCAGTCGATGCGGCGCGAGAGCCGCGCTGGAAGCACCGCCCGCAGCTCGGCCTCCGCGTGCTCCGGCAGCGAGAAGACGGCCTTGAACAGCGCGTCGTGTGGCGTGTGCGTCATGGCCGCCTCTTCGGCAGCCGCGCCGCGACGTTGCGTCCCTCGTCGTTCGCTCGTCTCGACCTTCTTCAGAAGGGGTTTCGCGCATAGCGCGCAAGCGCCGACGCCCCGCGCGTTCTTGCAGGAGACGCTTCGGGTTCGACGTGAGGATGCACGCCAGCACTCGCTGCGTGAGAACGCCCCTTCTTCACTCGATCGAGCACGCGGACCGAGAGGTGCGCGTCGACGTCGATGCGTCGCGAGCACGGCGCGAGTCGCGGCTCTTGCTCGGATGACAAGAGAGCAAGGACGAGGACCGACACGCGTCGACGACGACGCGTCGCCAGCTCGGCCGAGTCGCCGCTGGCCGTTGACCCTTCGACAGATCGCGCATCACGGGGCGGAGGAGGGGCGCTCGTACGATTTTCCGCGCGAACCGGGCCCGATCGGTGTCAGTGCGGCGCGTTCGCCCTCGTCTCGCTCGCATGTGGGACCTAGGCTCGCGCTCTTCCATGGCAGCGCCCCGTTACGAGCTCCGTCCGAGCGATCCGGTCGCAGCGCGCGAGCTCGGCGCGGCGCTCCGCACGTCCACCACCCTCGCGCAGGTGCTCCTGCACCGCGGCATCACCAGCGTCGAGGCAGCGCGGGACTTCGTCGATCCCAAGCTCGCGGGGCTCACCGATCCGAAGCCCATGCGGGATCGCGACGTCGCCGCGGATCGCCTTGCGAGCGCCATCCGCAGCAAGGAGCGCATCGCCGTCTTCGGCGACTACGACGTCGACGGCACCACCGCCACGACCATCCTGTCGGGCATCCTCGAGCGCCTGGGCGGCGAGGTGGTCTCGATGGCGGCGCACCGCTTCGAAGGCGGCTACGGCTTCAGCGAGCCCGCGCTCGCGAAGGTGAAGGAGACCGGCGCGCGCGTGCTCGTCACGTGCGACTGCGGCTCGGCCGATCATCCGCGCGTGGTGGCCGCGATGCGCGCGGGCATCGACGTGATCGTGGTCGACCACCACCTCGTGCCCAAGGAGACGCTGCCGGCGCTCGCGTTCCTCAACCCCCATCGCGGCGACTGCGGCTTCGCCTACAAGGGCATGGCCAGCGCGGGCCTCGCGTTCTCTCTCGGCGCGGCCGTCCGGGCGATCCTTCAGCCCAGGCTCGATCCGCGTGAGTTCCTCGACCTCGTCGCCCTCGGCACCGTGGCCGACGTCGCGCCGCTCGACGGAGACAACCGGCGCCTCGTTCGTGCGGGCCTCGCCAAGCTCGCGGGCGGCGACGCGCGGCCAGGCGTGATCGCGCTGCGTGAGGCCGCCAAGGCCCAGGGCGCCATCGGAGGGACGGACATCTCGTTTCGTCTCGCGCCGCGCCTCAACGCGGCGGGGCGTCTCGCCGACGCGGCCCTCACGCTCTCGCTGCTCCGCGCGCGCTCGATCGACGAGGCGCGTGTGCTCGCCGCGCGGGTGGAGGAGCTCAACGGCGAGCGCAAGGCGATCCAGGAGCTCAACACCGAGCAGGCAGCGCAGGCGGTGCGAGAGATCTACGGCCTCGGCACCTCCGGTGAGGTCGAGGGTGGCATCGTCGTGGCCTCGCCGGAGTGGCACCGCGGCGTGGTCGGCATCGTCGCGGCACGCCTCACCGAGCTCTTCGAGGCACCAGCGATCGTGATCGCGCTCGAGGGCTCCGATGCCCACGGATGGCATGGTCACGGCTCGGGCCGCACCGTCGGAAGCTTCCCGCTGCACGACGCGGTGAAGGCCTCGGCGTCGTCGCTGCTCGGCTTCGGTGGTCACCAGGCCGCGCTCGGCGTGCGCATCGAGGGCTCGCAGGTCGAGGCGTTCCGCGCGGACTTCGATCGCGCGTGCCGCGAGATCCGCCAGCGCGGCCACGGCCCTCGCATCAAGCACGTGGACGTGATGCTCGACGGCGCCACCTTCACGCTCCCGAAGGCCTCGGACCTCGCGCTCCTCGAGCCGGTGGGCGCGGGCAACCCCGAGCCCCGCTTCATGGCGGAGGGCGCCAAGGTCGAGGACGCCAGCTCGGTGGGCTCGGGCCACCTCAAGCTCTCGTTCCGCGTGGGCAAGGAGCGCGTGACGGCGTTCGGTTATGGCCTCGGGGCGGAGGCGGAGCGCATCGGCGACACGGTGAGCGTGGTCGGCTCGCTCCGCCCCGACACCTGGCGCGGCGGCGAGGCGGTCGAGCTGAAGATTGACGCGATCCTCTGAGAACGGCCCGCCCCGCTGGCTTCCCTTCGGAATCCAGCGAATTCCGACACCCTTCTCGGCCCTCAGCGAGCCTACTTCGCGGCCTGCGCCTTCTGGAGGAGGCTGTGGTGGCGGCCGTAGGTGAAGTAGATGACGAAGCCGATCACGAGCCAGACGAGCAGGCGCAGCCACGTGTCGAGCGGCAGGCCGTACATGACGTACGCGCACGAGAGTGCGCCGAGCACGCCGATCACCCACGGCGCGGGCACCTTGAACGGGCGCGGCTGATCGGGGTTGGTGCGCCGGAGGATCGGAACGCCGAGGCAGACGAGCACGAACGCCAAGAGCGTCCCGATCGAGACGAGCTCACCCACGAGGTGCATCGGCATCGAGCCGCCGGCGATCGCGACGAAGACGCCGGTCACCACGGTGGCGATGTGGGGCGACTTGTAGCTCGGGTGCGTCTTGTCGAACCACGGCAGCAGGCCGTCCTTGGCCATCGCGTAGAAGATGCGGGTCTGTCCCAGCATCATCACGAGGATCACGCTCGTGAGCCCCGAGATCGCGCCGACCTTCACGAAGAAGGTGAAGGTGCTCGCGGCCGTGGGGTCCCAGCCGCGCAGCTCGACGATGCGGTTGATGCCCACGGCGATGGGCGCCGGCACGCCGAGCTGGCTGTAGTGCACCACGCCGGTCAGCGTGAGCGCCACGAGGATGTAGAGGACGGTGCAGATCACGAGCGAGCCGAGGATGCCGATCGGCAGGTCTCGCTGCGGGTTCTTGGCTTCCTGCGCCGTGGTCGAGACCGCGTCGAACCCGATGTACGCGAAGAAGACGACGCCAGCGCCCGTGAGCACGCCGCCGAGGCCCCAGCCGTAGTGGCTCTCGCCGTCGACCATCGTGGGCTCGGGCACGAGCGCCATGAGGCCGCTCGCGTGCGCGTTCACGAAGAGGTTCTCCGGCAACACGAGGCCGATGCCGAGCAGGATGAAGACGCAGACGATGATGACCTTCACCACGACGATGAGGTTGTTCACCCACGCGCTCTCGGTGATGCCGCGATAGAGCACCGCGCCGCAGATGATCGACACGACGGTCGCCGGCACGTTCCAGAGCCCGTGCGTGGTCTGTCCGCTCGCGAGCGTGATCTCCTCGAAGGGGCCCTTGGTGAAGAGGAGGATCGAGTCCGAGAGGTGGAAGGCGCTTCGGGTCGCGTCGCCGCCAGGCCCTGGGAAGACGTGCGTGAGCGACTCGAAGACCTGCACGAGGTAGCCGCTCCACGCGATCGACACGACGACCGCGCCGAACGCGTACTCGAGGATGAGATCCCACCCGATGATCCACGCGATGAGCTCGCCCATCGTGGTGTACGAGTACGCGTAGGCCGAGCCGGCCACGGGGATCATCGACGCGAGCTCCGCGTAGCAGAGGCCTGCGAACGCGCAGAGGATGCCACCGAGCACGAACGAGTAGACGATGCCCGGGCCCGCGTAGTTCGCCGCCGCCGCGCCCGTGAGCGAGAAGATGCCGGCACCGATGATCGCGCCGATGCCGAGCATCGTGAGGTGGAAGGCGCCGAGCGAGCGCTTGAGGCCGTGGTGGCCCTCGGCGATCTGCGGGTCCGTCGCCTCCTTGATGACGGCGGCGAGGTCTTTCTTGGCGAAGAGGTTCATGGTCGGGCCTCGGGAAGGGGCGCAGCGTCGCGGTGCGGCAGGACGACGAGCAGCCGCGCATCATCGCGACCTCGTTCCCCTTTCGCAACCTCGGTGGGGATGGCCTCAGAGCGTGAGTCACTTGGATTGACTCACGCTCTTCTTTTCTTGCCGGAGGGGCGGCGGCGTGGCTCGCCGAAGAGGGCGAGCTGTGCGGGCGGCGGTGCGGGCGGTGGCGGCGCGGGCGGATGCGGTGCGGGCGCCTGCGGTGCGGGCGGGCGCCGTGGCGTGGGGCGCGCGGTCCACGGCGCCACGAGGCTCACGTTGCGATCGCCGCCGAGCTCGCGAAGCGAAGAGGCGCTCATCCACGCGGTGGCCGGCGACGGCGTGCCGCTGACGCGGAGCTGGAGCACCGCGTCCCCGGGCGTCGCGCCGATGATCGCCGCCACGCGACGGCGCGCCTCGGCCTCGCTCGCGCCCTCGAGCTCGAGCGTGCGCGCGATCATCGGCCGCGCCTCGAGAGGCTCGAAGGCGAGCCTCGTCACGCGCGACGCGTCGAGCTCGACGCGCACGAAGCCCTTGGTCTCGGGCGCCTCCGCGAACGAGGTGCGCTCGACCGAGCCCGCGTAGATCACGTGCGGCCGGGGACCGCCGAGGATCTGATGTCGATGGATGTGACCCGCGAGCACGAGCGAGAGACGCGACGGGAGATCGGCGCGGCGGATCACGTCGTCGCCGTCGCGGAACGTGAAGTCGCCGGGGCCACAGGTGGCGCCCTCCACGCAGTGGTGCACGCAGAGGATCGTGTGATCCACGCCGCGTCCGTCCAGAGGCGCCTCGCGGCGACGCTCGGCCTCCGCGAGCAGGGCGGGAAAGCGCGCGCGCACCGAGCGCGCATACGGAAAGCCCAGGAACGCAACGCGCACGCCGCGCGCCTCGAGCACGTGGGTGCGCGGTCGATCGAAGAGATGAAGGCGCGGGTGCTGTGCGAGCAAGGGATACGGGATGCGGCCTCGCTCGTGGTTGCCGGGCACGATCATCACGGGCACGCCGGCCTCGGCCACGCGCAACAGCGGCGCGAGCGCGCGCGCCACGAGCGACGCAGGCACGCGGCTCTTGAAGAGGAGATCGCCGCCGTGGAGCACCACGTCGGCCTCGCCGCGCAGCGCGGGCGCGAGCGCTCGCTCGTAGTTCCGGAAGAAGTCCACGCCGCGCCGGTGACGCTCCACGCGCGGACGCGCGGGCAGATCGAAGCCGAGGTGCGTGTCGGAGACGAAGAGGATGCGCATCAGAGCCACGCGAGGACGCGCCCGAGGCGCGCGCCCGAGAGCACGAGCCGCGGCGCGAGGCGCACGGACACGGGCAGATCCTTGCCCACGAGGCGCTTGAGCTCGGTGCCGAGCACGCGCAGGCGATCGAAGCGCGCGACGGAGAAGGCCTCCTGGCGCGCGGCGCGCGACCGTCGATGGCCCTCGGGCACAGGCGGCTCGGCCTCGTCCGTCGCGTCCTCGCGGAGCGCGATCTCGCCGCCGGTGATCACGAGCAAGCGCGTCGATGCGCCCGGCTCGCGCCACACGATCGACGACTCGACGAGCGCGCTGAGCCATCGCGCACGGCGCACCGCGTGCGCGCACGCGAGCACGAGCGACTCGAGCTCGGCCGCGACGGCCTCGTCGGTCCACACGTGCGCGAGGAGCGGCACGTCGCTCGAGGGCGTCGCGCCCTCGTCGCTCTCGTCACGGAGGCGTCGCCCCTCGCGCCAGAGCCGCGCGCCGAGACGCAGGAGCGTGGGCGCCGCGAGGCCGCTCGAGGGCCCTGTCGCGAGCTCGGCGTGCGTGCGCGTGAGACGGGCGAGGCCTGCCTCGAAGTCCTCCGTGCTCGGCGCCCAGCGTGCGGGCGCGACGGCGGTGGGCTCGCGCCGCACGAGCGCGGCGAAGCGCTCGAGGAGCACGCTCGACGAGAACGGGCCCACGCGGAGCTCGGGCGTGGCGCGCGGTCCCCACGCCGCGAGGTCGTTCGTCGCGAACCACACCGCGCGGTCGACCTCGGTGAGTGCCTCGTTGTAGGGCGGGCGATGACGCTTGATCTCGTCGGGCTCGAGCAGCGCGGCCTCGAGCGGGCTCTCCGTGACGACGTACGACAGACCCCGCGCCTGCGAGAGCATCTCGAGCGTGCGCTCGTGCACGCCGCGCTGCTTGCGGAAGTAGCTGTTCACGCGGGTGTGGAGCGACGTGGCCTTGCCCACGTAGAGCACGTCGCCGCTCGTGCGCAGCATGCGGTAGAGGCCGGGGCGATCGGGCAGCGAGAGGCGTAGCTCGCGCGGCATGGGCCAGCCCCGCTTGCCGCGCTTGGGCCGGCTCGAGGGCTCCGCGAGCCATGCCCGGAGCGCGGACCAGGTGCGCACACCGCGCGCCTCGAGGAGCGTCACGAGCTCGCGCCACACGAAGGCCGTGGCGCTCACGTGCTCGGCGCTCCGTCGCAGCTCGCCGACCGATCGACCGAAGTAGCCAGTGAGCGCGCGGAGGCTCCGCCTCGGCAGATCCGGAAAGAGGCGCACGGCGATCTCGTGCGTGCACACGAGCTCGAGGCGCACGTCGCTCGGAATCGCCGCGGCGAGCCGCTCGAGGAACGGCCGCTCGAAGCGCGCGAAGTGCGCCACCGAAGGCACCGCGCGCATCGCCTCGAGGCCGCCTGCGCCGCAGGCGAGCGCGGCCGCGTCGGCGAGAAGCTCGCGCCACGCCTCGTCGGGCGAGACGCCGCTCGCGACGAGGCCGCTCGTGATGCCCGTGATCCGCGCGACGGCGGGGGGCACACGCTCGCCATGGGGGAGGGTGACGAGACGGGTGCGCACGGAGGGCTCGTCGCGCTCGGTCCCCTGGTCGCGTGCGCCTGAGGGCAGCGTGGCCCAGCCGAGCTCGAGGAGGTGACCGCTCGGGCACGCGGCCGTGGCCTGCGCGTCGATCACCAGGACCCCCATCGAGGCCAGTTCCATCGAAGTCGAGACCAGCGTGCGCGACGCCAGCGTGCTCGAGGCCCGCTCGACCGAGGGGAGCTCGCGGGGGCCAGCGTCGTGGGAGGGCTCGCGTGCCACTGAACGAACGTACAGCGATCGAGATCCGCTGCCAAGTTTCGCGTCCGGCTACGCTCCGGCAGTCATGTCGGATCGCCCTTCGATCGCGTTCCTCGCGCACGGTCAGCTCTTCGTGCTCGACGGGGATCGCCCGCGCACCATCGAGAGCAAGTTCGCCGATCAGTACCGAGCGCGCGTGCGCTCGATGCAGCGCAAGCAGGCCTGGAAGGAAGAGGGCGCGGGGGCCCGCTTCATGCGCGGAGGCGCGTCGCTCTGGGGCGATCAGAACGAGCTCGAGTCGGTGCCCGTCGCGTACACGGGCGTGGCGCGTCGGGGCGACGGCAAGATCCTCTACACGCTGAGCACGGGCGTCGTGGGTGGCTTGCTCGAGCTCGAGCTCGCGACGGGCGAGGAGCGGCGCATCTTCCACGCGGCCGATCGCCGCATCGAGCAGATCGCGACGAGCCGCGATCACGACGTCATCGCGTGCACGATGCGCGGCAAGGGCGGCATCAGCAGCATCGCGGTCATGGCGGGCGATGGCTCGGAGCTCTTCGCGGTCACCGACGGCGACGTGATCGACCTCGCGCCGCAGTGGCTGCCCGAGGCCGCCACGCGCGAGGGCCAGCATCATCAGCTCGTCTATCAGTCGGCGGGGATCGGCCGAAACGATCAGGGCGTGTTCGTGGCGGTGGGCCCCGCGTCGGTCGCGTTGATCGACGCCGAGGCGGGCCAGATGCAGGTGCTCCGCGAGGACGCCGCGCGCGACTTCCTCCTGCCGCGCATGGACGCGGCGCGCACGCTCTACTGCGTGCGCAAGCCCTACGCGGACGCGGCCAAGCCGAGCTTCGCGCGCTTCGCGCTCGACGTGCTCACGTTCCCCCTTCGTCTCGCCATGGCGGTGCTCGGCTACC
This sequence comes from Sandaracinaceae bacterium, assembly GCA_019694315.1. Lineage (GTDB taxonomy): Bacteria > Myxococcota_A > Polyangia > Polyangiales > Sandaracinaceae > JAFLCL01. Next base: position 998 of record JAIBCE010000306.1, on the reverse strand, counting down.
TGAGCTTCTTCACGCTGCGCTACACGGGGCGGCCGCTCTTCAGCGGCGGCGACGCGCGGCGACGGGCTGCCGACATCCGTCAGATGATGATGACGGGCAACCTCGCGGCGGCGCAGGAAGAGGCGAGCCGTGAGGCCGAGCGGGCCGCGGTCGAGGCGATCCGCGACTGGGAGCTCGTGGCCATCGCCGAGGACGGCACCGAGCGCGTGCTCGCGAAGGGCGTGCGCGCCTACGACCTCTTGCCCGACGGCCGCATCGTGTGGACCGACGGCGCGGCGATCCGGTTGCTCGACCCCGAGGGCAAGAGCACGACGCTCTGCGAGGAGCGAGCGATCACCGAGGTGGTGGCGATCTAGATCGAGATCCAGAGCGGCCGCGCCCGCTCAGAACGTGACGAGCTCGCTCCCGGTCACGCGCTCGAGCTCCACGAGCAGGCGCGCGTGCGTGGCGAGCGCGTCGTAGTACTCGAGGTACACGTCGTCGGCGGTGCGCTGCGCGATCAGCACCTCGAGCAGCGATCCCGAGCCGCGCTGGTACGCGTAGAACGCGGCCTCTCGCACGCGCTCGGCGTCGTCGAGGATCGTGCCGCGGTAGAGCTCCACGCGGCGGCGCGCGGCCTCGTAGCGCGCGAGCGCGGCGCGGATCTCCACATCGACGAGCAGCTCCACGGCGGCGACGCGCGTGTCCGCCTCGACGATGCGCGCCTCGGCCTGATCGACGTCGCCGTGCCAGAAGAGGCGTACCGGCAGCTCGGCCGACGCGAGCACGCCGAGGGTGTCGTAGTCGGGCGTGTTGAAGGGCGTCCCGATCGACGGGAACGAGTGCTGCCAGTTCACGCTGAGCACGAGATCGAACATGCGCTCCGAGCTCACGAGCGAGCGCGCCTCGTGCGCCGGCACGGCCGCGGCACGCGCGGCCTGCCCGGCGGCGCGCTGCGCGCCCGCGAGCGCCACGAGCGCGGTGGCGTCGAGGTCGTGCGCGGCCTCGTCGAGCGAGCC
>JAIBCE010000305.1 GCA_019694315.1 Sandaracinaceae bacterium | reverse complement strand
TCCGCCACGCTGCTCAGATCGGCGAGGTGACCGTCGCGCTCCGCAGGAACGAGCAGCACCTGCGCGCTCGCGCGCATCGGCGAGAGCGCAGCGAGCGCGCACACGAGCGCCAGGGCGCCACCGAGGAGCGCGCGCGACCCATCCCGACGTGACGACATCCCACCCGCGTTCATCGACTCTCGAGACCTCTGCACCGCGTCGCGTGGGTCCGGGGAGCGCGCGGGCGACCGAGTATCCATCGAGGGGGTCATGGTGCAAGGCTCATCGCCCCGAGCGCGCCCGCGTTGCGTCTGGCCTCGCCGGGCCATGGTGTGAGCGACCCCAGCTTCGTCTAGTCGCAGCCGCGCACACGGAGGCCGGTGACGAGTACGCGGGTCGTGCCCGACACGCCGTCCGCGCTGACCACGCTCGTCATGATCTCGAAGCCGTTCACGTCCCGCACCACCTCCGAGCGGAGCGCGTGGGCCTCTGGAAAGACGGCGATGGGCAGCGCGGTGACTGCGAGGGGGACCCCTCGCCAGATCAGCGCGTCGAGGTGCACCTCCGATTCGCTGGGGCGCTGGTACAACAGCGTCACCACGAACAGCGGTGAGAGGCTCGTGTCGAGCTGATGGACCGTCCATGCGAGGGCAGCCTGTCGCTCGGCACCGAGCGACAGCTCGTACCCATCGCCATAGAAGCCGCACGACGTGCTTTGGCAAGCGAACTGGCGCACGCGAAGCATCGCGCGTGACGACAAGAGTGTGCCGTCGGCGGTCGCATAGACCCTCTGCATGCCGTCGGCGCTCGCGAAGCTGATTTGGAATTCGCCGGGACCCAGCGAGAGCGTATGCCCGGTCGCCAACTCGAGGGCGCTGTTGTCGTCTTGCAGTGACGTGTACACGAGCCCGTCCGTCCCATGGAGCCCGGGCGTCGCCGCGCCAGGCGTGAACGTGAACGAGGGAGCCGCAGGGGGCGATGTGAACGTCACGGTGGAGCCGCTGATAGTCGCGACGATCGGCGTCTCACCCGCGAAGAGAACCTCGCCCCGCGTGGCCAGCGTGCGAGTGGGGCTACCGAGCGTCGAAGGTGGAAACGTGAACGGTCCCCACACGCGTTCGCCGGCGCCCAGCATCCCCTCCGTCGCGCTGACTCCGACCTGCGGATAGAACTCGCTTACGGGCGCCAGGATTTCTGCCGATGCGGGACTGCCGACCGCGTCTCCCCACGAAGCGGTCCCGAAGATGGCGCGGTCCGTGTTTGCGTAGCCGAAGACCACCAGGTGGGCACCGCGTCTCATGTCGAACCCAAAGTTGGACGACGCGCTGGTCACCTCCGCCAACGTCTGCACGGGCAAGACACCCACGCGGTAGCTCGCGTGCGGGCCGAAGGTCAGGTCCTCCGCCACGGCCTCGTCGAGCATCGTGTACGCGCCCGTCGGATCGCAGTAGCTGAGAGCCGCAGGCGCAGTGCAGGTCGGCAGTGTCGCAGGCGCAGCGCACGGTCCGGCGCCATCGGGGGAATCCAATGCGGGCGCGTCATTCGGTTCGAACGCGTCGGCCATGCTCGCTGCGTCGAGCGACGCGTCGAAGGCGCCGGTGTCGGGCGCACCGCCGTCTCCTTCGTACTGATGACGATCGAAGATCACGCTGCACCCGGCTGCCGAGCAGACGAGGGCTGCGGTCGCGAGCGCCAGGGGTTTCGCGAGAGCGCTCACCACGTCACCTCCAACCCCTCAGCCGTGACGTGCACGCTCGCCGCGCTCGCGGGCTCTGCGGTGCCTGTCTCGATCGCGAGGCCGATCGCCAAGAGGACGCCGCCGACGAGCACCACTCCAGCGCCGACATCCGTCACGGCGCCCGTGATCGCGATGGTGTTCGTCTGCTCACTGGAGCAGATGGGGTGGCAAGAGGAGCGCAGGTTCGAGTCCTCCACCAACGTCCACGTGCCGAAGGTGGCGAAAGTCACCAGGCCGGCGGCAGCGACCGTCGCGCCGAGCACCGTCAACGTCGGAAACGACGTCTGGACGACCGTGGGGTCCGTGGATGCACGAACCAACTCGACGGCGAGTGTGCGCCTCTCTCCGCCCGCGATCCGGAGAGTCTCGGACCACGGAAGGTAGCCCTCCGCTGTCACCACCACGCGATGCTCGCCCACCGAAACCGGCACGGGAGCCGTGAGCGGTGCGTGACCGCGACTCCGCTCGTCGATGGAGATCAGCGCGTCGGCCACGGGGACCACCACCTCGACGTGGCCGATGCGCGCCGTCTGACCGGCCAGCTCCTCCTCTGCCAGCGCACGACGCTCCGGCGTGATCCCATCGCCGGCTTCGCGGAGGTAGCGCTCCAGCGCATCGGCCGCCTCGACCGCGTGCCCGAGGCGCGCATGGATCTGCCCGATGTTGAAGAGCAGCACCGGGCGCGGCGTGATGGCATACGCCGCCTCGAACTCCGCGAGCGCGGCCTCGAAATGTGCCTCGTCGAAGAGCTCGATCCCGCGCTCGTAGTGAGCCCGCGCGTCATCGCCTGCTTGGGCTCCCGCTGGAGACGCCACGCCCAACGCGAGCCCCAGGACAGCAACAGCCACCCAGGTCGCGCCATGCACACCCAACCACCGTGCGATTCGCATCGAAACCGACCGTAGCGCACTGGCCTTCGCTGGGTGCGAGCAATTGCAGCGCGTCAACTCGAAGGGGTCGGCGCGCACCGGGCGTGCATGTGCGCGCCGGCGACGCGTGGGAGACTCGCCCGCTGGTTGAGCTCGCCCATGACTGTCGATGTCCTCGTCGGTCCGATCTGCGCGGCCCTCGTCGCGGTGGGGCTCTTCGTCGCGGCGTGGATCGCGCGCCGCAGCGGACGTGATCACGAGGCTGCGTTGCTCGCCGATCTCACGCGACCGACCACGCCCGTCGACCTGGTGGCGCCTGGGCGCGAGCTCACGCTCGAGGGCGTCGTCGTCGCCGATGGCACCCACCCCTCACCGCTCTCGGCCGCCCAGACGGTGCACGACGAGATCGTCGCGCACGTGGACGTCGCCGATGGAACACGGACCGAGACGCTGCACGCGGCGAGCCTGCCGTTCTGGCTCGAGACCCCGACGGGCACCCGCGTGCGCGTGGAGGCCGAGCACGCGCGGCGCTTCGTGATCCCCGTCGTCTTCGATCCGCTCGACGCCCGCGCCCCGCTCGCCGCGACGCTGCGCGCCTGGGCGGAGGCCCGCCTCCGCGGCGCGCGCGGCGCCGCTCGTCTCGAGGAGCGATCCATCACGCCGGGTCAGACGCTCCGCGCCATCGGATCGGCCAGCCGTGACGACGGCGGGCTCGTGATGAGGGGGAGCGCCATCCGGTTGATCGTGGGCAGCGCCGCCGAGCACCACGCGGAGCTCGCGCTCGCGCGCCGCGACGCACGCTGGCTCGCCGCTGCGGCGGGCGCGGTGCTGCTCGTCACGCTCGTCTGGGCCAGCTGGGTCCTCTTCGGCTGACGCCAGCGAGAGCGCTTCTTCGACGCGAGAGCGCGTCATCGCCGTGAGGCCACGAGGCGGGCGTAGCTCGGAGCCACTAGGCGCTCAGGCGAGACCGGTCGGGCGCGGCAGGTCGCTCGTCGCGACGGGCGTTGCGAGCTCCGCGGGGCGCGGCTTCGCGGAGCCGACGAACGGGTGGAGGAGCAGCCCGACGAAGCTCTGGGGAAGCGGCGTACGGCTCCCGAGCACGTCGGCGCGGGCGTCGTCGTACGTACCGAAGAGCCGATCGAGGAGCGGCGAGAGCGTCGCGAAATTCGCCGCGGGTCGATCGCGATCGTGGTGGCGGTGGTGAAAGCGCGGGGTCGCGATCCAGCGTGTCCAAGGCCCCTCGGGCACGCGGACGTTCGAGTGCACGAAGACCGTGTTCAAGCGCAGGAGGAGCACCACGAGCGCGTGCGATCCGAGGGGGATCCCGAGCAGCACGAGCGGCACGTTCTGCGCGAGCGTGGTGAGCGCGATCTCGAGCGGGTGCTGTCGAAACGACGCGAGCCAGTCGAGCGTCTCGGCGCTGTGATGCACGTCGTGCAGGCGAGAGAGAAGCGGCGCGCGATGCGCGAGGCGGTGGTACGCGTAGCCCATCACGTCGAACACCGCGAGACCGAGGATGACCTCGAGCGCGCTCGCCACGACTGGATGATCGACCGCCAGAGAAGACACCATCGAGGCCGGTGGCGCGATCGCGTCGAGCATCGCGAGGAGCGCGCCGAGGAGCACGAAGAGCACCCCGCGCGTGAAGAGCTGGCCGAGCGTCGCGAACGCGAGATCGGTCCCGAGGGCGCGCCGCTGCGAGACGGATCGCTCGCTCACGACGCGCTCGATCGGCACGAAGGCAAGCCCCACCAGCCCCGCGAACGCGACGACGTCGAGGACCGCGCTCATCAGTAGCCGCCGACCACGGGCGAAGGATCCTCAGCCATCGCGCGGACCTCGGCACCGGGCGGCACCCGCGCACCCGCCGCGACGCGCTGGGAGCGAACGAGATAGCGCGCGGAGACGAAGGCGGGGATCGACTCACCGAGGTCCGAGCGGACGACGAGGCGCAGCCCGAGCGCGCGCGCGGCCCGGCGCGCCTGGGGTACGCGCAGCCCCGTCAGATCGGGCACGACCACGAGGCCTGCCTCGTCCGGGTCGCTCGAGTCGCCCGCGCGGACCGCGTCGTCGAGCGCGGCCTCGCTGGGGGCGCTCGGCGCCGCGGTGGCGGCCGCGATCGCCGTCACGGGGGCGCTGCCTGGGGTGGTGCCATGGGCGCGCGTGTCGAGCGCTCGAGGACCGACCGAGTCGACCGGCTGTCCGGCCCGCGCAGCTTCTCGAGGCCAGCCCGATGCTTCTCGTGGCAAGCCCGAAGCTTCTCGCGTCTCGACAAGAGCTGCTCGCGACTCGGCCGAAGCGCGGCCTCGAGAAGAGGCTTGCAGGTCGAGAGAGGCCTCGGGTTGGCCCCGAGATGTCCCTGCCGTATCGGTCGAAGGGACGTAGAAGCGGACCAGCAAGGCCAGAGCGACCGCGCTCACCGCGCCCGCCGCGAGACGCGCGGGCAGCGACGGCGCGCGCGGGGCACGCTCGGGCTCGGCGATAGGGGCTCGGGTCTCGACCTCGTCGGGGGTGGCGCTCACGTGGCCCTCCACGGGCCACAGACGCTCCGCACCAGTGAAAGTTCCCGCATCCCCGAGAGGATACGTCAGGCCAGCGCGAGGCCGAGCACGAAGAGGCCGAAGCCCACGACGAGCACCGTGCCCCATCGACGCACCTCGCGCCCCACGAGCTCACCCTCGGCGTCGAAGCCGCGCTGGAGGAGCATCGCCCCTCCGCTCACCCAGCCAGCGAAGCCGAGGAGCGCCATCAGCGCGAAGAGCGTCGAAGCGTCGCGGTCTTCGCGCAGCATCGCGAGGTAGACGGAAGCGCGCTCGTCGGGGGCGCGGTGGGCATCGACGGGGGGAACGGCGCCCTCGGCCATCAGCGTCGCGATCTGCTCGTCGGCGGCGAGGCGCAGATCGTCGTGCGGTACGACGAGGTGACGAGCCGACATGGTCGCGCCGTGCACCGAACGATACGCGGCCAGGGCGAGGGTCGCGTTGCCAGCTCGCTGCGCGTCCTCTCCGATCTCGAGGAGCGCCTCGAGCGCGCGCGAGGCGCGCACGTTGCCCGGAAAGTCCCAGACCGCGGCGCGGCGGTAGTGATCGATCGCCGCCTCGAGATCCCCGCCCGTGCGCGCCAGCTCGGCCCGCTCGAGCTCCTCGCCCGACGACGACCACGCGCGGAGCACCAGCCCCGCGACGAACAGCGCCACGAGCAGCGACGCACGCACACCGGTGCGACCGAGCGCCGCGCGCCACTTGCTCTGTGCGCTGGTCGTCATCGCTCAGAGGAAGTCGCGTCGACGGAACACGAGCACCGAGCCGAAGAGCAGGATGCCGGCGTAGAGCGCGCCGTAGCCCACCGACGTCGCCACGTACGACGCGACGGGGACCTGTCCTGGAACGATGCCCTCGAGGAGCCGGTGGCTCGGCACGAAGAGCTGGAAATTCGGGACGATCCAGGCGAGCGCGTGGAGGAAGCTCCGCACCGCGTCGGGCAGCACGCTCGAGCGGATGCTCGCCATCTCGCCGGCCGAGCGACCGAGGAGCCACACGCCCACCGTGAACGCGCCGGTGAGGAACGGCGTCGAGAACGACGAGAAGAACATCGCCACCGACGACAAGAGCACGACCTCGCCGAGCACGAGCGCGAGCGCCCACACGATGGGCCACGCCTCGACGCCCGACGCGAGCGCGATCCCCGCGCCGACCGCGAGCGCGAGCGCGGCGATGCCCGGCAAGGCGAGGGTGGGATCCGGCGCCTTCCACACGGCGAGTCCGAGCGCGGCCGCGAGGCCCACGACGACGAGCACCGCGACGGCGCCCGAGAGACCGGCGACGGTGGCCTGGAGCAGGAGCTGGAGCCCCCCCGTGAAGCCCACCAGCACCGCGGCCGTGAGGACGATCCCGACGTACTTGCCGAGCAGGAGCTCGTCGCGACGGATCGGCTTCGGCAGGATGACGTAGAGCGTCTTGCGCTCGATCTCCTTGTAGAGGAGCGAGCTCCCGAGGAACACGGCCACGATCACGGAGAACAGCGACACGCTCGCGAGGCCGACGTCCCGGACGACCCGCGCCTCTTGATCGAGCGACAGCTCGGCGAGCGCGAGCGCGAAGAGCTGCACGAGGGCACCGAAGCCGACCACGCCGTAGAGGACGCGATCGCGCACCGCCTCTCGAAAGGTGTTCAGCGCGATGGCCCAGATGCGACCCATGACGCGCGCAATGTACAACAGCGCGCGCCCATCGCGGCGACCTGGAGAGGCTCGTCGTCCGCATCAGCGCCGAGCGACGCTGGCCCGACGACGCGTGAGACCTCGGCACCGCGCAGCTGGCCTGACGCGGATCAGTTCAGGTACTTGGGCTTGTCGTCGTCGTCGCTTCGTCCGCCCTCGATGACCTCGAAGCGCGGTCGCGCACGCGCCCGGACGGGGGAGCTCGGCGCCTTGGGCACGGAGCCTCGGGTCGAAGACGCGAGACCGAACGTCGCGAAGCGCTCGTAGAGATACGCGAGCAGGCAGGCCCCGACGTAGGAGCCGACGAGCGGCACGAAGTGCGCGTAGATCGCGTCGAGCACTGCGACGCCCGCGAACACGACCACGAAGAGCCACGGGCTCGTGTCGCCGAGGAACGGCACGCGCACCTCTCGCCCGGCCGAGCGAACCGCGAGGGCGCAGAGGAGCGCGCTCGTCATCGCCGCGTCGCCCCACGCCGTGAGCGGTGTCATCCAGATCGTCGCGAAGGTGCCGAGCGCGGCGCCGACGATCCCCACGACCACGAGGCCGTAGAGGCGACGAGGTCCGACCATCGCTTCGTACTGCGAGCCCATGACGTACACGATCGCGAGCTCGATCAGCTTGCGGAGCGCCCCACCCTGCGACTCGCTCACCATCCAGTGCGTGGCCCACTGCCACGACCAGCCGATCGACGGTGTCGGCGAGATCGCCAGCCAGCTCGACAGCGGCACGCCGACACCGCCCGCGAGGAGCACGTAGAGGACGAACACCGCGAGGCTCACGACGAGCACGTTGCGTGTGCCAGGCAGGAGCGGCGGCAGGCTCATGGCGTTCACCGTGCGGGCTCGCGCGCGTCCTCGCAAGCTCGCCGAACGTACGAAGGCCCGAGCGCTCGCCCGGGCCTTCGTGTCGATCCCCTGCTCTGGAGCGGCGCCTACGCCGTCACGGCGTGTAGGACGCCGCGCAGGTGTCGTAGACGATCCCGTTGTTGTCGACGCGGATGGCGTCGCACGTCGCGGGCTGGATCGACCACTGCTTGCGGCCAGCGCCGTTGAAGCCCTCGAAGTAGAGCGCGTAGTTGCCCGGCGAGAAGCCAGCCGTGTCGGTCGAGTTGAACGACACGAGATCCTGGCAGGGGCGCGCGTCGAGCGTCGCCACGATCGCGCCGTCGCGGCGCAGCGTGTACGAGTAGGTCGCGACGCCCGCGCCTGCGCAGGTGGTGTACGCGCCCGACGGCGACTGCCAGTCGAGGCCCAGCGTCAGCGTGGTGGGGAACTGGTAGTCGACGAGCGGCAGCATGATGTGGCTGTCGGCAGGGACGGTGATCGGGGTCATCTCGCTGTAGTCGGTGACGATCTCTCCCGCCGCGTCGACCGCCTCGAGCGCCCAGAGGTAGGAGCCCGCACGGACGACCGCCATGGGGCGCGTGTCGAAGCGGCCCTGCGAGCACTGCGACTGGAAGACCACCACGCCGTTCTCGAACGCGGTGTCGGTGGCCGCGAAGAGCACGAAGCGGACGCGGTCGATGCCGAGCGCGTAGCAGGAGTCGGTGGTCGGCGCGCGCGTGTTGAGCTGCCAGCTGCCCTCGACCGTGGCGTCGCTGCCGAGCGGGTTGAACGCGCCGCCCGTGAAGTCGATGGCGTCCATGATCACGTGCGAGCCGGCGGTGACGGCGAGGCTCGCCGCCATGCCCTGCGCGACGATCGCGCCGCTCGCGTCGAGCGCCTGCACCTGCATCGTCCAGTTGCCCGCGCGGATCACGGGCGTGGGCCGCGTGTCGATGTTGCCCACGCTGCACGGCACGACGAGGTCGGGGTGCTCGTACCAGCCCGCGCCGTTCTGGAACGCGATGCGGATGTCGGAGATGCCGAGCGCGGCGCACGTCGAGCTCGTCGGCGTCGCGCCCGCGATCGTCCAGGCGGCCTCGACGGTGGCGTCCGAGCCGCGGGGATCGAAGCCGGTGCCGGAGACGAAGTTCGTCGAGACGCGTGCGTGATCGCGCGCGATGAGCCGAACCGCGGAACGGTCGCCCGCCGCCACGCGCGCGGTGCCGAGGTAGCCATCGAAGGCGACCTCGTAGTCGCCCGCGAAGATCGTCGCCGTGCTCGCGCGCGAGTCGATCGAGCCGCTGCTGCAGTCCGCCGCGAGGCGCAGGCTCGGGTTGAGGGCCCCCGGCGTGTAGAGCACGAGCTCCACCGTATCGATGCCGATGGCACCGCAGGCCGCGGCCGTGGGCGCGCCGCCGTCGATCGTCCACGTGCCCGAGATCGACGACGTGTCGTCGGGAGGCGGGGTGTTGTCGATGATGAGGCACGCCTGGGTGCCGAGCAGCGTCGCGGCGATCGCGCCGATCCGAAGCCAAGGCCGCTGCCACCCCGAGAGACCACCCGTCCAGAACGTCATGTGCACCTCCAAGCGCGCGCGAAGAGTCGCGCGAGACACGAGCCCCGCACGCGGATGCGGCGATGCCCGCACCGACGTGAGCGCCGGCCACCGGATTCACCGCCGGTGTCCGGCCAGCCAGGCGCCGAGGATACGACGCAGGAGGCGCGCGCGCCGCCGCGCCGCTCTCAGTATTTCCCGCGCCTTCGGCGCGGTCGGGGGGAGTCGGCAACTCCCCCCCATTCCCCCTGCTCGACGCTCCCCAAGCCTCGCTTTCTCGCGCGCTCCTGGGGTTGCTGCGCAACCCCGCCGCGTGGCGTCCCCGA
>JAIBCE010000304.1 GCA_019694315.1 Sandaracinaceae bacterium | reverse complement strand
TCGAGGCTCTCGTCGTCGAGGTGGAAGCTCGGGGCGTAGCGCTCGCGCTTCCACTGGTTGCGCGCGAAGAGCGTGAAGAAGCGCTCCACCCAGAGGCCCAGACGGTGCGCGGGGATCTCGGGCCGCTCGAGCCGCAGGATCTCGAGGATCTCGAGGGGCGCGTGGCGATCGCGGACCATGAGGCGCTCGATCCGGTCGAGCACGTCGTAGGGCATGAGGTCGTCCTCGTCCGTCTGCTTCTTGTCGGCGGGGCGGAGCTCGGCCGTGGGGGCCTGCACGTTGACCGCGCGGAGCGCGGGGATGCGGAGCGACGCGTCGGCGTCGGACTCCAGCCAGCGGAGCCAGCTGCGGAGGTAGTTCTTGTCGATGCCAGCGATGGGACTGAGGCCGCCGGACGTGTCGCCGTCCATGGTCGCGTAGCCGACCGCCGCCTCGCTGCGATTGCTCGTGGCGAGGAGGAGCTTTCCTTCGACGTTCGCGAGCATCCACGCCGACGGGCTCCGCACGCGGGCCTGCACGTTCTGGAGCGCGATGTCGTCGGTCTGCCAGGCGAGCGGCCGACCGAGCGCGCCCTCCGCGAGGGCGATGTAGCCCTTCACCAGCGCATCGACGTCGACCTCGTGGTGCTTGGCGCCCACGGCCTCCGCGACGGCGCGCGCAGCGTTCCGGGTGACCGAGCCACTGTTCACGGTGGACTGGTAGACGGTGGTGAGGAGTCGGCCGACGATCGCGGCCTCGTCGGCGGCGCCTGCGAGCTCGCGCACGTGACCGAGCCGCTCGCGCAGCGCGGGCAGGCCGATCTCGTGGGCCGACGCGCGCACCATCCACGACACGAGGCAGCTGATCGCCGCGCTGTCGGCGCCGCCCGAGAGCGAGACCACGAAGCCCTGCGCGCGCGACTTGCGGAGATAGTCGAAGAGGCCGAGCGAGACGGCGCGCGCGAACTCCTCGTGCTTGAGCGTCGGGCTCGACTCCCATGCGGCGACGTGGCTCTCGGCGGCCGCGCGCGGCGCCTCGGCGATGCGCACGGGCGCGTGTACGAAGAGCTCGCGATCGCGGGGGAGGCGCGGCGTGAACGACGCGGTCGCAGCGCGGCGCGCGCGGATCTCCTCGAGATCGATCGCGGCGTGGACGAGCACGTGCTCGCGGTAGGAGAAGCGCGGCCCTTCGATCACCGCTTCGCCTGCGGCCGTGCGAGGGCTCGCGCGGGGCGCCCCATCGGCTGGCCCCTTCGCGGGCTCGACCGAGAGCGAGGGCGCGGAGATGAGCGTGTGACCGTCGTAGATCGCGCGCCCGGCCTCGTTGCCGAGGAGGTTCGCGTACACGTACGCCACACCGAACGCGCGCGAGCCCTCCGCGACGAGGCGCCTTCGCACCTCGCGCTTGCCGAAGGAGAAGTGGCTCGCGCTCGGGTTGAAGATCACGTCGACCGAGTCGAGCGCGAGCGCGGCGCCCGGACGCTTGGCGACCCAGGCGTCCTCGCAGATCTCGAAGCCCATCGTCACGCCACCGAAGTCGAGGCGCAGGTCGCCGATCGGCACCTCGCGACCGAGCAGCCGCGCCACGTCGCGCACGCGCGCGGGCCACGCGCGGAACCAGCGCGGCTCGTAGTGGATGCCGTCGCCCGCGAGCGACTGCTTGGCGACGATCGCCGCGACCGCACCGTCCGCGATCACCGCGACCCCGTTGAAGAGCACGCCGGCGTGCGCGACGGGCAGGCCCACGGCGACGACCATGCCCTCCGTGTGTGGCACGAGGGCCTCGAGCGACTCGGCAGCAGTGCGTGCGAGGAACGGCGAGAGGAAGAGGTCCTCGCAGCCGTAGCCGCTCAGGGCCAGCTCGGGCAGGCAGAGCATCGACACCTTCGCGTCGCGAGCCTCGTCGAGCGCGGCGCGCGCGCGGCGGAGGTTTCCATCCCAGTCGAGCGGCGTCTGGTTCAGCGCAGCGGCGCCGAGGCGCACGGAGCGGAGGCGGTCGAACGAGGGCGAGGTCATCGGAGCTCCTTGGGCTGGCTCGCGGCGCGCACGAGCCGATCGCGTCGTTCCCACAGCGAGCGCGGCACGGCCACCCGTGCGCGTGCGCCGCGCTTCTGCGCATCGAGCGCGCGCAGGCCGGGATCGAGGGCCGCGATCGCCGACGTCACGGCCTCACGCGCCTCGGCGAGCGGGCGCTCGGCGCGGACACGGCGTCCCTCGGCGAGCGCAGGCGTGAGAAGGCGTCGCCCCTGCCCACGGGTGATCGCGGGATCGTGCGCGAGCGGCGCGCCGGTCATCGCGTCGAGCAGGTCCCCCTCGAAGCCGGCCTCGTCGTCGAGATCGAAGAGCACGTCACACGCGCCTTCGCGCGCTTCGACGAAGCGCTCGAGCTCGAGCCGCCCAGGCCAGCTCACCTTGGCGGGGTCTTCGCTCTTCTTGATGCGGGGCTCGAAGCGCCCCGCGTGGTCGCGCACCGCGCTCAGCTTGTAGACGCCGCCGAGCGCCGACTGATCGCCACCAGTGACGAGGCGCGTGCCCACGCCGAAGACGTCGATGGGCGCGCCCTCGGCCACGAGCGTAGCGATCGCGTGCTCGTCGAGGTCGTTCGACGCGTAGATCTTGGTGGCCGTGAGGCCTGCCTCGTCGAGCATCGTGCGCGCCCTGCGCGCGAGCGCGGCGAGGTCGCCCGAGTCGAGGCGGATGCCGAGGAGGCGCTTGGCTTCGCGAGCGGGCGTGGGTGTGGCGAGCACGCGCGCGGTCTCGATCGCGTGCGCCACGCCCTCGATCGTGTCGTAGGTGTCGACGAGGAACACGACGTTGCCCGCGAGCGCGTCGGCGTAACGTGCGAAGGCCTCGCGCTCGTCGCCGAAGAACTGCACCCACGCGTGCGCGTGCGTGCCGCGCACCGGGATGCCGAAGAGCTTGCCTGCGAGCACGTTGCTCGTCGCAGCGGCGCCGCCGAGATAGCTCGCCCGCGAGGCCGAGAGCGCGCCGTCGGGACCCTGCCCTCGACGCAGACCGAACTCGACGATCGCCCGCCCCGCCGCGGCGTGGACCACGCGGGCCGCCTTGGTCGCCACGAGCGTCTGGAAGTTCACGACGTTGAGCAGCAGGGTCTCCGCGAGCTGCGCGTCGAGCACCGGCCCCGTCACGCGAAGGAGCGGCTCGTGGGGGTAGACGATCTCTCCTTCGGCGACCGCCTCCACGTCACAGCGGAAGCGGAACGTGCGCAGCCGCTCGAGGAAGCTCGCATCGAAGAGCGGCAGTCCGTCGGCGCCAGTGAGCGAGCCGAGGTAGTCGACGTCGCTCGCGTCGAACGCGAGGTCCTCGAGCATCGAGAGCGCCTCGTCGATGCCCGCCGCCACGGCGTAGCTGCCACCGAACGGAGGCCGGCGGAAGAAGAGCGAGAACGACGCGACGTCGTCGGCGGTGCCCGCGCGGTGGTGCGCGTAGGCCATCGTGACCTGGTAGAGATCCGTGAGGAGGCCGAGCGCCGGGCGCATGCGCGCCGACAGCTCGTGAGGGGCGTTCGGCGGAGTAGAGGTGCGGCGTGTGTCGGGTCCCATGCCTTAGTGTATGAACCACACCAACCTTGGTGTCAAGTGGACACTAAGGTTGCGGCGACCCAGCATGGCTGCCATGGTGCTCGCCTTGGCCTCCGCCCCCGACCCCTTCGCGCCCGAGAGCGCGCCGCACGCGCTGCGCGTCGTGTGGCAGGAAGACGACCTCGTCGCGATCGACAAGCCGTCGGGGTTGCTCTCGCAGGGCGGCCCCGGCGCCGCGGGCGCGAACGTGGTGGACCTCGCGCGCGAGCGCTTCCGACGCGAGGGCGTGGGCGTGCTCCATCGGCTCGATCGCAACGTCTCGGGGCTCGTGCTCGTGTCGCTCGCGCGCGACGTGGGCGAGGCGATGTCGTGCGCGTTCGCGGAGGGCCGCGTGGAGCGACGCTACGAAGCCGTGGCCAAGGTGCCGCGCGCGCTCGAGGTGACCGATCAGGTGATCGACGCGCCGCTCGTGAAGGACGCGCGCACGAACCTCGTACGCCTCGCCCGCGATGGCGAGCCGGGCGCCAAGCCAGCGCGCACGCGGGTGCACCTGCGCGAGCGCGTGCAGGCGCCGCTCGGATGGCTCGCGATCCTCGACTGCTGGCCGATCACGGGCCGATCCCACCAGATCCGCGCGCACCTCCGATCCGCGGAGATGCCGCTCGTGGGCGATCCGAAGTACGGCGTCGCTGCGCGCGGCGTGAGCCGACCGCTCCTGCATGCGAGCGCCATGGCCTTCACGCACCCGCGGACAGGGCGACGCGTGGAGCTCGCGCTCCCCGCGCCGTGGTCGCGCGCGGCCCTGCTCACGCTGCGCAGGGCATGAGGGGAACCTCGCGGACCGCGGTGTCGTCGCGATACCCTGTCTCGATGCACGGCTCTCCGCGCTGGGTCTCGCCACCAGCGCTCCTGTACGTCGTCGGGCTCATCGCGGGCTGCGGCTCGACGCGAACGCTCACCATCGACATCCAGTCGGACCTCGTCGCGGAGTACGAGCTCGGCTCCCTCGACATCGAGCTCTTCGCCGGAGCGGTGGGGAGCGGGAGCACGGGCACCGTGCTGCGCTCGCTGGTGGTCGAGCCGGCGCTCGCCGACGCCGATGCCTATCGACGTGGGCGTCGCACGGCGGAGCTGACGGAGCTGTCGCCGGGCAACTACACGGTGCGCGTCGTCGCGCGTCGTCCCCCGCCGGAGGGCGCACCCATCGAGGCTGGCACCTTCCTCGTCGAGCGCCGCGTCGTGGTGCCGCTCGAGACCGATCGCGTGGTGCGCGTGGTGGTCACCGCGCCGTGCGTCGATCACACGTGCCCAGGGGCTGGCGATCCGAGCGATCACACGCAGTGCCTCAACGGCGAGTGCGTGGATCCGAGCTGCGATCCGACCGAGCCGGGCGCGACCGAGCGCTGCTGCACCGGGGCGGGGTGTGTGGAGACGGCGGTGTGCAGCTCCGCAGCGGAGTGCGTCGTCGCGCCGTGCGCGGTCGCGTCGTGCGTGGAGGGCGCGTGCATCGCGGCCGAGCGCCCGGGCGCGTGCGGCGAGGGCGAGTACTGCGATCGGAGCGCGGGCACATGCCTGCCAGTGCCCGGCGGGCCCGTCCGCGACGCTGGGCCAGAGGACGCGGCGCTGCCCGACGCGAGCGTGCCCGACGCGAGCGTGCCAGGCGCCGACGCGCGCTGCCCCGCCGAGACGTGCGGCAACGGCACGGACGACGACTGCGATGGCCGCGCGGACTGCGACGACACGGACTGCATCGGCACGCCTTGCGACGACGGCGACCCGTGCACGCACGGCGACGCGTGCACCGCGACGATGGGACGCGCTTGCAGCGGCACCGCGATCACCTGCGACTCGACCCCGTGCCTCGCCCGCGCATGCAACGGCACGGCGAGCTGCACCGAGACACCGATCGGCGGTGCCTGCCCCGACGACGGCAACGGCTGCACCGACGACGTGTGCTCCGCGGGCGCGTGCACGCACCCGCCCGTGGCAGGGACCCCGCCGTGCGGCGACGACGGCAACGTGTGCACGAGCGACGTCTGCTCGGGTGGCGCGTGCACGCACCCGCCCGTGGCCGGCACGGTGTTCTGCGCGGACGACGGCAACCCGTGCTCGTTCGATCTGTGCGACGCCGGGGCATGCACGCACCCGCGTGGCTTCGATGGCTGGGCCTGCGGCGCGGGTGGTCGCTGCTGCGGCAACGCATGCGTCGACGTCTCGTCCGACGCGAACAACTGCGGCGTCTGCGGCATCGTGTGCCCGCACGGCTGTAGCGGGGGCGCGTGCAGCTCGATCTCGAACGCGGAGTGCATCGCGGCCGGCTATGGCCCACTCGCCACGGCGTACATGGGCGTGTGTCAGTGTCGCTGCAACACGGTGGACACCGATCGGCTCACGTGTACCGGACAGTGCGCGGGCGGTGCCACGTGCGATCAGCGCACGGGCGTCAACGTCTGCTTCTATCCCTAGCTCGCGCGCTCACGGCGCGCGCATGCAGGCGCCGATCTCGTCGGGGCACGCGCACGCGCAAGAACGAGGGCTCACGCGCTCCTCGGGCTGCTCGATTCCCCCACAGACGAGGCGCTCGCCCCACCGACACCCCCGCGCCTCACACGCGCTCGCCTGCGCGGGATCGTGGCCCGAGCAGCCATCGGGACCGAGCGACGAGCTCGATGCGCCACTGCTCTCTCCCACGCTCGCGCCCGTCGGCGGAGGTGGCGTCGAGGACGCGCCTCCTCCGCAGGCCGAGAGGAGGCTGAGCGCGAACGCGAGCGACCACGCGACGTGCGCGGGCCGACGCTGTTCTCGGGAGACCTCGGTGCCACGGGAGTGCATGGTCGCTCTCATCGATCGCGCTCGGAGTCTCGCACGGAGTCACTCGGCAGGCGCAGCGGCCGGGACGCTCCGACAAGCCTCCTCGTCGTCGGGACAGATGCAATCGCACGGGCGTGGTCCGTCCGGGCCATGGTCGGGCGATGGCGCTGTGCCCATGCAGAGCAGGCTCTGGCCCCACCGACAGCCTTCGGACAAGCACATGGCCTCGCGGCTCGGATCGTGGCCCATGCAGCCGTCGGGTCCACTCGAGGCCGGCGCATGCGACGCCGTCGCCGTGGTGCCGGACGTGCTCGAGCTCGCCCCGCCGCCGCCGCACGCGACGAGGGCGACGAGGCACACGAGGAGACCGAGGTGGGGTCGACGCATCGCGGCACTCTCGCACGCCGCGGTGCACACATGAACGGGTGCGCGGGGCGCAGCGATGCGCGCGGGGCAGAGCGCTCTCGCATCGCCTCCACCAAGCGTGCCGCGAGCGCGTATCCTCCAGGCGTTGGCCGACCAGACGAACATCGACGTGTCGAGCGCGCATCCCCTCGGGAGCCTTCCGCCCGAGATCTCGCTCGTGGGACAGACGCTGAGCGGGCGCTATCACGTGACGCGCAAGATCGCCGAAGGCGGGATGGGGGCCGTCTACGAGGCCGACGACGCGGTGCGTTCGCGACGGGTGGCGGTGAAGGCCCTGCACGCCTACCTCGCGAACGACGCCGAGATCGAGGCGCGCTTTCGCAGGGAGGCGCACGCGATCGGGGCGATCGCGCACCCGAACGTGATCGAGGTCTACGACTCCGGCACGCTGCCCGACGGTCGCCACTACCTCGTGCTCGAGCTGCTCACGGGACGCGATCTGTCGCGCGCGCTCCGCGAGCTCGGACCGATGTCGGTGGGACGCGTGGCGCGGATCCTCGCAGAGATCGCCGATGGCCTCGCCGTCGCCCACGACAAGGGGATCATCCACCGCGACCTCAAGCCCGAGAACGTGTTCTTGCTCGACGAGACCGAGGGCAAGGAGCGGATCAAGGTCATGGACTTCGGCGTGGCGCGCTATGCCGGCGCGCCGGTCGATGCGCGCACACGCACCGGCACCACGGTCGGCACGCCCTACTACATGGCGCCCGAGCAGGCGCAGGGACGCAAGGAGATCGACCTACGCGTCGACGTGTACGCGCTCGGCGTCATGGGCTTTCGCATGCTCACGGGGCATCACCCCTTCGACGACGACAGCTATCCCATGCTCGTCGTGAAGATCTGCACCGAGCCGCCGCCGGCGATCTCCACGTGGCGACGCGACGTGCCCGCAGAGCTCGAGCTCCTGCTCGATCGCATGATGAGCAAGAACGCGAGCGCGCGACCGGGCACGATGCGTGACGTGCGCGTCGCGCTGACGCCCTTCTTCGCGAAGGACGCGAGCCCCGAGCACACGCACGCGCCGCCGCCCTCGCGCGAGCTGCCCGCCGTGCTCGACAGCGCGCCCCGCGTGAGCTCGGCGCACGACAAGACGCAGGCCGCGACCGCGATCGAGTCGGCGCGCATGCGCACGCCCTCGATACGCGCGGAGGTGCCGCGGTCGATGGACGACGACGACGGACCGGACCCGGAGACGAACGCGGTGGTGGGCAACAACAGCAAGAGCGTGATGCCGTTCGTGGTCGGCGCGATGGGCCTGCTCGCAGCGAGCGCGTTCGCGTGGATGGTGCTCGGGCCCGACGACCCGCCGATCGAGGAGCCAGAGCCCGACGGCTTGGCGCTGCCCGAGCCTCGACCGCCCACGACGCACGCCATGCGCCCGGGCGGCAGCGGCGAGGGCTGGGGCTTCCTCAACCCGCGGCCCCGCGTGATGCCGTCGTGGAACGCGGTCGCCACGGCGGGCCCCGGGATCGTGGCGATGGTCGGCGGCAATGGCGCGGCCGCACACCTCGTCGGCGGCAACCTCCTCACGTGGCGCACCGGCACCGACCGCGCGCTCTTCGCGGTGGCGTGGACGAGCGCCGAGGACGCGATCGCCGTGGGTGAGGAGGGCACGATCGTGCGCCTCGATCCGCAGGGCGCGGCCCCGCTCGACGGTGGCACGCGCGCGACCTTGCGCGCGGTCGCGACGGTGTCGGCCACCGAGGAGATCGCGGTCGGCGACGACGGCGCGATCGTGCGGATCCTCGGGGACCGCGTGCTCTCGATCCCGGTGGAGGGTGCGCCCGATCTCCTCGCGATCGAGGCGCGCAACGGCGTCGCCACCGTCGTGGGCGAGGCAGGCACCATCCTCCGCATCGAAGACGGACACTCGAGCCGGCTCCCGCCTCCGACGAGCCAGACGCTGCGCGCGGTGGGTGGCTGCGACCACGATCGCTACGTCGCGGGCGACGAGGGCGTGCTCTTGCACGAGAGCCGCGACGGGAGCTTCCGCCCCGTCGTGCTCACGCCGCCGACGAACGCCATGTTCACGGCGATCGGCTGCGATCGCGGCCGCACGGTGGTGGTGGGCGCCGACGGCGAGGTGCGGCTCGTGTCGGGCCTCCGGAGCGTGAAGCTCGAGTCGGGCTTCGACGGCGTGCTCACGGGCGTGAGCGGGGCCGCGGACGAGGCCACGTGGATCGTCGGCACGAGCGGCCGACTCGACGTGGTGGTGAGCGATCACGTCGAGACGCGCGTCGCCGGGCCCGTCGCGTCACTGCGCGACATCGCAGACATCGGCGGCGCGCTCGTGGCCGTCGGCGACTGGGGCAAGCTGATCCGCGAGCACGAAGACGGCCTCGTGCTCGATCAGGCCTCCACCGAAGCGGGCCTCGGATCGGTGGCGCGGATGGGCGACGGATCGCTCGTCGCCGTGGGCGATTCGGGCACGATGGTCCGGATCCGCTTCGACGCGGCGGAGGTGCTCGCGTCGCCCACCGAGAACGCGCTCCGCGGGATCGTCTCGGGAGAGGGAGCGCTGCTCGCGGTCGGGGCGGAGGGCACCGTGGTGCGAGGTACGCCGACGGCGCTCGTGCCGACGCGCATCGCCGACGTCGGCGATCTCGCGGCGGTGACGGGCACGCCGAGCGCCGCGCTCGCGGTGGGCGATCGCGGCGCCATCGTGCACCTCGGCGACGGCGGGGCGCGCGTGATCGACTGCGGGCTCGAGTGGGCCCTCCGCGCCGTCGTGCGCGAGAGCCCCACGGGCCCCGCGTT